>NC_016604.1:3971647-4277159 GCF_000230895.2 Mycolicibacterium rhodesiae NBB3 | reverse complement strand
AGAATGGCGCGCCGATTCTTCGCCGGCGCCCTCGTCGCGCTTGTGGTGCCGGGGTTGATCGGGGTCGCCGGTGGCACGGGAACGGCCGCAGCGTACTCACGACCCGGCCTCCCCGTCGAGACGTTGATGGTGCCGTCCGCGGCGATGGGTCGCGACATCCCCGTCAGGTTCCAAGGCGGTGGAACACACGCCGTGTACCTCCTCGACGGACTGCGCGCCCGCGATGACAACAGCGGGTGGGACATCGAGACCGCGGCGTTCGAGGACTACTACCAGTCCGGCTTGTCCGTGGTGATGCCCGTCGGCGGCATGTCGAGCTTCTACACCAACTGGCAGAACCCGGCCGTCGGCAACGGCACCACGTACAACTACCAGTGGGAGACGTTCCTGACCTCGGAGCTGCCCGCGTATCTGTCAGCGAACAAAGGTGTTTCGCCGACCGGCAACGCGGTGGTGGGGCTGTCCATGTCGGGCAGCTCGGCGCTGATTCTGGCGGCGTACCATCCGGGTCAGTTCAAGTACGCCGGATCGCTGTCGGGCTTCCTGAACCTGTCGGAGGGCATCTGGCCGACGCTCGTCGGCGTCTCCATGCGTGACGCGGGCGGATTCGACGCCACCGCGATGTGGGGCCCCGGCGGCGGACCTGCCTGGCAGCGCAACGATCCGACCGTCAACGTCGGCCAACTGGTGAGCAACGGCACCCGGATCTGGGTGTACTGCGGCAACGGGCGACCCGGCGACTTGGGTGACACCGGCATCCCCGGTCAGGTGCTCGAAAGCATCACGCTGGACAGCAACAAGAACTTCCAGCGGGTCTATGTCGCCGACGGCGGAAGCAACGGCACGTTCAACTTCCCTGCCAGCGGCATCCACGACTGGGCCTACTGGGGTGCACAGCTGAACGCGATGAAGGGCGACATCCAGCGCACACTCGGGGCGTGATCACGCCAGTCGGGTGATCTCCACGACGACGTCGAGGTCGGTCGAGCCTTCACCGGAGTAGATGCCCTTGAGTGGGCTCACATCCGAATAGTCTCGACCGACACCGACGCTGATGTACTGCTCGTTGATGTCGGCGTCGTTGGTGGGGTCGTAGTTCCACCAGCCGCCCGTCCAGGCCTGCACCCACGCATGACTTTGGCCGTCGATGGTGTCGTCGATCTTGGCCTTCTTGTTCGGATGCAGATACCCCGACACGTAGCGACTGGGAATCCCCATGCTGCGCAACAAGATCAACGTGAGGTGCGCGAAGTCCTGGCACACGCCCTTGCCCTCGCGGTGGGCATCCAGCCCGGACGAGTGCACCCCGGTGGTGCCGGGAACGTAGTCGAGCTCGCTGTGCACCCAGTTCGCCGCCTCTGTGACGGCCTGACGCGGGTCGTGGTACTTGGCGATGCGCTGTCCCACCCGCGCGATCCGCTTGCTGTGAGGTGTGTAGTCGGTCGGGGTGAGGACCTCGTCGAAACGGTCGATCACCGCCTCGGAACGCAGGTCCTCCCACGTGACATCGTCTTTCGGCATATCGCCACGGTCGGTCTCCACGACCGACGAGGAGGTCACCTCCAACTCGGTGTGCGGGGCGTGCAGGTCGAACGCTGTCACCGCGGTTCCCCAATAGTCGACGTAGCGGTATGACCTTGTCGCGGGGACGGTTTCGACGCGATTCAGGATGACGTTCTGCCGGGAATCCGATCGCGGGGTCAGCCGCGCCTCGTTGAACGATGCGGTCACCGGCGACTTGTAGGCGTAACCGGTCGAATGGACCACCCGCAGCCGCCACATCAGACTTCGCCTTCCTCGATCACCAGCGAGCCATGGCGACTCGCGTCCGTCCACGCGACCCACGGTGCGGAGTGGAAGTACTCCAGCGCCAACGCTTCTCCGACGTCAGCACAGGTCTTCTGCAATCCGGCGAGGCGTTCTTCGAGTGACTCGAGGAGAAGGCCCGGCTGGAGAAACTCCAGCTCGCTGCGCGCGCGGCCCAACAAGCGTTGCGTTTCTGCAGTCGCCCCCACCCGGTTGAGAGCGCGGTGACGCAGCTCGTCGAGGCTGTGTTCGGCCAGCCGTAGCGAGTACATGACCGACCGCGGGAAAAGCCGGTCCAGCAGCATGAACTCGACCACTCGGCCCGCGTCCAGCACCCCACGGTAGGTACGCAGATAGGTGTCGTGGGCGCCCGCCGAGCGCAGTACCGTCACCCAGGCGGGTGACGAGGCGCTGTCGCCGACACGGGCCAGCAGCAGCCGCACGGTCATGTCGACTCGCTCGATCGCGCGGCCCAGCACCATGAACCGGTAGCCGTCGTCACGGCTGAGCGTCGAGTCCGCCAAACCGGCGAACATGGCCGCGCGACCCTCGACGAACGACAGGAACTCATGCGGCCCAAGGCGTTTGGCCGCGCGCTCACGTTCGGCGAGTGCGTTGTAGGTCGTGTTGAGGCACTCCCAGATCTCAGTGGAGGTGACCTCACGGGCGCCGCGCGCATTTTCGCGGGCAGCCGAGATGGCCTCCACGATCGAACACGCCCCCTGCGTATCGCGACTGAACGCCACGATGTCGGTCAACGACCACACGTCCAGCGACTGTTTGGGCGGTTCGATGCCCAGCACCCGCAGCAGTGTGCGCGACGCAAGGTCGGGGTCGACGCTGGAATCCTCCAGCAGCTGGTGGACCGTCACGTCGAGGATGCGGGCGGTATCGTCGGCACGCTCGACATAACGGCCGATCCAGTACAGCGATTCAGCGTTGCGCGCCAACATCATTGGCCCCCTTGCTGCTGTTGCTGCTGCTGACTCTGACTCTGCTGCGACTGCTGTTGCTGCTGCTGTTGTGAGGTGCCGTCGCCGTTCTCGTTCTTCGGCGCCTTGGGCGCTTTGGGCAGCGACCGCACCACTTCGGCCGCGGCGAGTTCGCGATCTGCCACCGAGGCGCGCGAGGCGAGCACCCAGGTGTCTTTGGATCCGCCGCCCTGGCTTGAGTTGACCACCAGCGACCCCTCGGGCAACGCGACGCGGGTCAGCCCGCCGGGCAGCACCCACACGTCGTCGCCGTCGTTGACGGCGAACGGACGCAGGTCGACGTGCCGGGGCGCCAGGCGGTCGTCGATCTGCGTCGGCACCGTGGACAGCTGAACCACCGGCTGGGCGATCCAGCCACGCGGGTCGCTGCGGATCTTCTTGGTGATCGCGGCGAGTTCCTTCTCCGAGGCGTCGGGGCCGAAGACGATGCCGTACCCGCCAGAGCCTTCGACGGGCTTGATGACGAGTTCGTCCACTCGATCGAGCACTTCTTCGCGTTCCTCGTCGAGCCAGCACCGATAGGTGTCGACGTTGGCCAGCAGCGGCTTCTCGCCGAGGTAGTACTCGATGATCGTCGGAACGTAGGTGTAGACCAGCTTGTCGTCGCCGACACCGTTGCCGACCGCACTGGAGATGACGACATTGCCCGCGCGTGCGGCGTTGAGCAGGCCCGCGACGCCCAGCACCGAATTGGGGTTGAACTGCATCGGGTCGAGGAAGTCGTCGTCGATGCGCCGGTAGATGACATCGACCTGGCGTTCGCCCTCGGTGGTGCGCATGTAGACGGTGTTGTCGCGACAGAACAGGTCGCGGCCTTCGACGAGTTCGACGCCCATCTGGCGGGCAAGCAGCGAATGCTCGAAGTACGCCGAGTTGTAGACACCGGGCGTGAGCACCACGACGGTCGGGTCGGCCTCATTGGAGGCGGCGGCGTTACGCAGCGCTCGCAGCAGATGCGACGAGTAGTCGCCGACAGCCCGCACCCGATGGGTCGCGAACAGGTTGGGAAAGACCCGCGCCATCGTGCGCCGGTTCTCCATCACGTAGGAGACACCGGACGGGGAGCGCAGGTTGTCCTCGAGCACGCGGAACGCGCCCTGCGCATCGCGGACGAGGTCGATGCCCGCGACGTGGATCCGAACACCGTTGGGCGGGGAAATGCCGACCGCCTCGCGGTGGAAGTGCTCACACGACGTGACCAGCCGCCGCGGGATGACCCCGTCGCGCAGGATCTCCTGTTCGCCGTAGATGTCGTCGAGGTAGGCCTCCAACGCCTTGACCCGCTGGGTGATGCCCTTCTCGAGCCGGGTCCACTCCGCGGCGGAGATCACCCGCGGGACGAGATCCAGTGGGAACGGCCGCTCCTGCCCGGACAGGGAGAACGTGATTCCCTGGTCGATGAAGGCGCGTCCCAGCGCCTCGGAACGCGCCGCCAGTTCGGAGGCGTCCGACGGGGCGAGTTCCGCGAAGATGCCCTTGTAGGGGCCGCGGACGTTGCCATCGGCGTCGAACATCTCGTCGAAGGCCTTCGAATAGCTGCCCAGGCTGTTGTACCCAACGAAGACGCCGTCGTGACGTGGGGGTTTCGGCGAGCGGGAGCGCGATGATCGAGTGCTCTCGGTGGGGAGGGTTCGCAGACTCACCATTGACATGCTGCACCAAGTGCGACGTTTCGGCAGGCCAGAGCGTTCACTTTGGGCCTTTACCCATTGCCCTGGTAATCTGAACCCTCGCTGCCCGCAGGTCGGGCGCCCCCACAGGCTTTGCAACCAACCAATCTGGATTTACGAAGGAAAACACGCGTGGCCAACATCAAGTCGCAGGAAAAGCGCATCAAGACCAACGAGCGCCGCCGGGTGCGCAACAAGTCGGTCAAATCGTCGCTTCACACTGCGGTCCGCGGATTCCGGGAGGCCGTCGAGGCCGGCGACAAGGACAAGGCCAACGAGTTGCTCGTGAAGACCAGCCGTCAGCTGGACAAGGCCGCCAGCAAGGGCGTGATCCACAAGAACCAGGCCGCCAACCGCAAGTCGGCGCTGTCTCGGGCATTCAACAAGATCTGAGCTTTCCCTCGAGCTCGGATCGATCAGTCCGCCGCTAGTTCGGCGACCTTCCTCACCGCTGACTCCAGGGCGTAGTCGGCGTCCGCCGCGTTTCCCTTGACGTCCGCGTTGAGCGCTGCGACCAGTTGAATGGCCTCCGCGATCGAGGGTCGCGACCATCGCCGCGCCTGTTTCTGCGCTTTCTGCACTCGCCATGGCGGCATCCCCAGCTCGGAGGCCAGCCGGTAGGGATCGCCGGACAGCGGCGCCACCCGGGCGATCGTGTGCACCGCCTCGGCCAGTGCGTCGGCCAGTACGACCTGAGGCTCACCGCTCAACATCGCCCAGCGCAGCGCCTCGGCGGCGCCCGCGACATCTCCCACGACCGCCTTGTCGGCGATGTCGAACCCCTTCACCTCGGCCTTGCCGGAGTGGTAACGGCGCACGGCGGCCGCATCGACCACACCGCCGGTGTCGGCGACCAACTGCGAACACACCGAGGCCAGGTCGCGGATGTCGGACCCGACGGCGTCGAGAAGCACGGTCACCGTGTCGTCGCTGACCTTGGCCTTCAGTGTGCGGAACTCGCGGCGCACGAAGTCGGCACGTTCAGCCATCTTCGTGATACGTGCGCATGGATAGACCTGCGCACCAAGGCTTTTGAGCTTGTCAGCCAATGCCTTTGCGCGGCCACCTCCCGAATGCACCACGACCAGCACGGTTCCCGGCGGCAGATCGGCGGCCACCTCGGAGATGAGGGCGACCGCCTCCTTGCCCGCCTCGGCCGCGGACTCCAGCACGACCACGCGTTCGTCGGCGAACAACGACGGGCTGAGCAGTTCCGCGATCTCACTGGTGCTGACCTCGCCGGCACGCAGCCGATCGACCGGGACTTGAGTGGTTTGCAAGCCGGTGCCCGCCTGCTTACGGACGGCTTTGAGCACGGTGGATACCGCACGTTCGACCAGCAGCTCTTCGTCGCCGAGTACCAGGTGCAGCCGAGAAGCGTCCTCACTCACCCGATGATCGTGTCATGGCCACCTGACACTCCCGACATCGTCCACGCCAGTGCGAACACGATCGCCCCACAGACGCCGACCCGTGTCCACCGCCACCGCCACGACAGGACCGTCACGAGTCCCGCCGCCGCGACGGTGACCACACCCGGCAGCCCCGACGGCACAGCGATCGAGGCTCCAGGGACCTTCGCGGTCCACTGCGCAACCCGGAGCAGCCACCACAGTTCGGGTCCGGTGAACCGGATCAGCATGTCCGCGCCGGCAGGCCAGATCGGGCTCAGCGCCGCGGCGGCGGTCCCGACCACCGTGATCGGTGGGATGACAGCGGCGACAGCCAGATTCGCGACGACCGACATGACGCTGAACGTGCCCGAAACCCCCGCGATCAACGGTGCTGTGACCAGTTGCGCGGCGGCAGCGACGCACACCGCATCCGCCAGCGGCTTGGGCCACCCGCGGTCGACCAGGCGCCGCGACCACACGGGGGCGATGACGACCAGCGCCGCGGTCGCCGACACCGACAGCGCGAATCCCACGTCGACAGCCAACTCGGGCGACGCGATCATCAACGTCAGCACCGTCGCCGACAGCGCGGGGATCGCCTGGCGGCGACGATGAGACACCACCGCCAACAGCGTGACCGCGCCCATCACCGCCGCGCGCAGCACACTCGCCGACGGCTGGACGACGATCACGAACACGAGCAACGCGAACGCCGCGAGCACGGCCGCTATCCGCGGACCGACGAGTCCGGCACTCAACAGGACCGCGCCGCACACGATGGTCACATTGGCGCCGGACACTGCGGTCAGATGGGTCAGCCCCGACGCCTTGAACTCCGCGATCGTCTGCTGCGAAACGCCCGACGTATCGCCGAGGACCAGCGCAGGCAACATCGCCGACTGGTCAGCAGGCAACGCACCGCGGGCCGCATCGGCGAACCCGGACCGGATGCCGTGCGCCGCCCGAAAGACAGTGGCGGCCTCACCCCAGGTCGGCGGACTTGTCGCCGACAGCACCGCAACCGACAGGTCCTGCCGTGCGGGCCGGCCGATTCTGGCGCGAAAACCGACCGGCCGGCCTGCGGACAGTCTCGAAAAGTCAGCGGCCGAAGCGAAGACGACCACCCGGCCGGTCATTCCGTGTCCGTCGAGAGTCCTCAGCGACGCGCGAAACAACATCCGGTTGCCACCGACGACCCGTGGGCTATCGGTCGGCGTGACCACCACGGAGGCCACCGTGCCGTACTTCTGGGTGATCGGATGCTGCCGCAGAGCTTCGACGCGTAGTCCCACCGAGATCGCGAACGCCACACTGACCACCGCGACGGCGAGCGCAGAGGCACCGATAGCGCTCTGGTGCGTGCCGTCACCTCTGACCCGGTGCCACCACCCGACCGCCGCAGCGACCACGCCGATTACCGACAGCGAGGCGCCCAAACCGGTTATCTGCCAGAGTATTCCGGCCGCGGTAACCCACCAGCCGGTGACCGCAGCCGGCACCAGACGCAGGTCATACATGGACGCGGTCGCGAAGCTTTTCCAGCCGCGCCGGCCCGATGCCCTCGACATCGCCGAGTTGATCGACACTGCTGAAACGCCCGTTGGCCTCGCGCCAGGCGACAATCGCGGCCGCAGTCACCGGGCCGATGCCGGGGAGCGTGTCCAATTGCTCCGGGGTCGCATTGTTCAGGTCCACCAATTCGCCGGACTGCGAGGTGTCCCCGGGCGTCGCTGGAATGTCCGACGGCGCGTCAGGAGTCGGACCCGGACTGACGGAACTGCCCATCACCGGCGGTTCCCCGGGCGCGGTGGCGATGCCGACGACGATCTGCTCTCCGTCGGCCAGGCGTCGAGCCATGTTCAGGTTCAGCAGATCTGCGCCTTCGAGTGGTCCGCCCGCTGCGGTGAGTGCGTCGGCGATCCGCGCACCCGGATCCAGCGTGACCAGGCCCGGCTTGCCGACGAGACCGACGACGCTGACCACGACGGGGGCCTCGGATGGGGGCGGTGTCGGACCGGCCGACGAAACCATCTGGACTGGGGGCAGTTTCGCCGAGGCCACCGGCGGAGAGTCGTCGCGAGCCAGCGTGAACAGAGTCACCAGTACCGCCAGGACGCCCACCACGCCCAGCGCGATGACACCGGCACGTCCGGGATCGGCGCGGACGGCAGCCACCCAACTCGATGCGCCGCCTGTCTTCGTCTCGGGAAGCCACTTGGACAACAACGTGTCCTGTTCGCTGTCGGTATCGGTTGCGGTATCGGGCTCGCTCTCCGGGCCGAGACGACGATGGAGACGCTCCGCGGGCAATTCCGTTCGCATGTCGCCGACGGTAAGTCGACACTCGGACGCGGCTGCCTCGCCAGCCGGACACGCGGGGCACGCTGGGGATGAAATGACGATTGTGGATAACCGTGTTGACTACGATTGAATGTCCGGCGTCCGCGCCTGACAAGTCTCCGAAGCACACAGGGAGCGCAATATGGATCGCCGTACCCCGATGATCGCGGGTATTGCGTTCGCCGCGCTGTACGCCATTGCGCTGCTGATGATTCCGAGATTGCCCGGTATCGACGAGCCGGGCTCCGACATCGTCGCGCACGTCAAGGAGCACGCCGCCTCCATGCGCATGCAGGCACTGTTGTTGGCGTTCGGCTCGCTCGCGCTGGTGGTGCTCTTCGGATTTGCCCGCGAGCTGTTGTCCGGACCATCGAGCCACGTATTCACCATCGGTGCCGCGGTGCTGCTGGTGCAGGTGTTCGTCGCGACATGGTTCACCGCCGGGTTGGCGCTGCACCCTGAGCAGTTGGGCTCGGCGACCGCACGCACGTTCGCCGACGTCGTGACGATGTGGGCACCGATGCGCACGATCGCCAACATCATGGTGGCCGTGCCGATTCTGGTGTCCGCGAACGCCGGACGGTCTCCTCGATGGCTCGGCATCGCCGCTGCGGTCTTCACCGTCGAGCAACTACTCGAAACGATCACGATCATCGGCCCCCCGGGAAGCTTCATCTCGCCGGGCGCCGGCATGAACTTCTACCTCGGCGGACCGCTGCTCATCCTGTTCTTCGCAGCACTCGGTGTGGCGTTGTCGGTGAAACAACACTTGTCTGTGGAACAACCTTTGTCGGTGGAACAACACAGTGAGGAATCAGGCACGGTCGACGAACCAGAGGCCGTCGACCAGCCCGCCGAATAGCCCGGTGACCGGGACGGCGACCACAGCGCGGTATGCCACGATGCCAGTCTGGGGTATGGCCAACTGTCGGCGACGGGATCGGTGATGACAACGGAATGGACCTACGACGGCACGCTGCGCGAGATGCCCACCGAGGCGGGTGTTCTTCGCTATCACGAGGCGGGTGAGGGCACTCCCCTGCTCCTGCTGCACGGCTCGGGTCCCGGCGTGACGGGTTGGCGCAATTTCCGCGGCATCCTTCCCACGTTCGCCGAGCGCTTCCGCTGCCTGGTACTGGAATTCCCCGGTTTCGGCGTGAGCGACGACTTCGGTGGCCATCCGATGATCACCGCTTTCGGCGCCGTGGGCACGTTCGTCGACGCGCTGGGCCTCGATTCCGTTGACATCATCGGCAATTCGATGGGAGGTGCCGTCGGCATCAACTTCGCGACCAATCAGCCGGCCAAGGTGCGGCGCCTCGTCACGATCGGCGGGATAGGCACGAACATCTTCTCGCCCGGACCGAGCGAGGGAATCAGGCTGCTGCAGGAGTTCACCGAGGATCCGACCCGGCAGCGGCTGGTCGACTGGTTGCACTCGATGGTGTACGACCCGGCGCTGGTGACCGAGCAACTGATCGAAGAGCGGTGGGCACTGGCCACCGATCCGCCGACGCTGGAGAGCGCGCGCCGGATGTACGGCAAGGCGGCATTCGCTCAGATGATGGCCGCGATGCGGGCCTCCGATGCTCCGCTGCCCTGGGCGACGATGCACAAGCTCGCGGCGCCGACGCTACTCACGTGGGGGCGCGACGACCGGGTGAGCCCGCTGGACATGGCGCTGATCCCGATGCGCACCATTCCCAACGCCGAACTGCACGTGTTCCCCAATTGCGGACACTGGGCGATGATCGAGGCCAAGGATGCGTTCGAAAGCGCGGTGCTGGCGTTCCTGACCCGCTGAGATTCAGCGTTGGGTGCTGCCCGCATCGACCGGCAGCGTGACGGCCGTGATGTAGCGGGCCTCGTCGGACGCCAGGAACAGGCACGCGTTGGCGACGTCGACGGGGTCGATCCACGGGATCGGCAACATGTTCATCGAACACGCCGCCTCGGCGAACTCCTCGCGCGAGACGTGGTCGAGATCAGGCCGGAACGCGGCGCGGACGCTGTCGTTCTGGATCATCGGAGTGTCGACATTGGTCGGATGCACGGAGTTGACCCGGATGTTGTGCGGGGCAAGCTCATTGGCGAGCGCACGCATGAGACCTACGACGCCGTGTTTGGCGGACGTGTAGTGCGCCACCCCGACCAATCCGCGCAGACCCGCGATGGAACTGATGAGGATCATCGAACCCCCGCCGCGTTCGACGAGATGCGGAGCTGTGGCCCGACACGTCCGAAAGACCCCGGTCAGATTGACGTCCAGCATTGTCTGCCAGGCGATCTCGGACATGTCCACGGCCGACTCGCGCGACGTGATGCCGGCGGTCGCACACACGATGTCGAGACCGCCGAGGTCATCGACACCGCGATCGGTCGCGGCCTGAACGGCCTCGGTGTCGCGGACGTCGACGATCTCGGTGACGATCCGTCCGCCCGCCTCCGACACCAGGCGGGCGGTCTCGTCGAGGTCGGCGGGTGTGGACGGCGGCGTGCGGACCGTGTCGACCGCCCCGCAGATGTCCAGCGCGATGACGTCGGCACCCTCCTGCGCGAAACGCACCGCCTGCGCTCGTCCGATGCCTCGGGCTGCGCCCGTGATCAACGCGACCTTTCCCTGCAATCGGCCCATCGTCATACCTTCTGCGTCAGGCCGGCGTCGACCACGAGTTGGGTTCCGGTGATGTAGCGGCCCTCGTCGGAAGCCAGGAACACCACGGCGTTGGCAATGTCGACGGGATCCACCCATGGCACCGGCAGCAGGTTGCGCGCCTTGAGGACCTCGGCCGCATCGGCCGCAGTCGGGTTCGGCACATCGGGACAGAGACGTCGAAACGTCGCCTCGTTGAGCACCATCGGCGTGGCGACCGCACCAGGATGAACGGTGTTGACCCGAATCGATCGCTGTCCCAGTTCGTTCGCCAGTGTCCGCGCCAAGCCGACCAGCGCATGCTTGCTGGCGGTGTAGTGGGCGGTATTGGCGGTACCGCGTAATCCGTTGGTGGAGCTGATGATCACCACCGATCCCCCGCCCTCGCCGATATGTGGTACCGCCGACTTCACGGTGTGCCACACCCCGGTCAGGTTGATGTCAAGCGTGTGCTGCCAGGTTTCGTCGGTGAGTTCCCATACCGGTGCGCCGCCGGTATGCACACCGGCGTTTGCGACGACGACATCAAGCCGGCCCAATTCGCCTACGGCGGCGTCGATCGCGGCGGACACCCCCTCGGCGTCACGGACGTCGGCGGTCGCAGCCACGCACCGTCGACCTCGGTCACGCACCAGCGTTGCGGTGCCCTGCAATCCATCGGCGAGTTCGACGGTGTCGAGAGCGATCACATTCGCACCCTCGTCAGCGAACCGCTGGCAGTGCACGCGTCCCGTCCCCTTGGCGGCACCGGTGACGACGACCACCTTGTCGACGAGTCCCGACATCACGGCGCCTTCACGAAATCGAACCCCTTGTAGCCGGCGTTGGCGACCTCGTTGCAGATGTCGAGATAGGCAGCGAACCCACCGATGAAGAGCATGAATACCCGTGGCTTGCCCGGCACATTGGCCCCCATGTACCAGGAGTTGGCTTTCGTGAACAACGACGCGTCCGCCCGACGGTTCAGTTCGGCATTCCAGTCCTCGACGGCGTCGGCCGTCGCCTCGATGGCGGTGTGACCGTGGCTGTCGAGATAGGTGATGGCATCGGCGATCCAGTTCACGTGAGCTTCTGCGTGCAGCACCATGTTCGCCAGGACAGCGGGAGCACCGGGACCGGACACGAGAAACAGATTCGGGAAGTCGTCGACGCACAACCCGAGATAGGTGCGCGGTCCGTCGGCCCAGTCCTCACGCAACGTATGCCCGCCGCGCCCGACGATGTCGATGTTGGCCAAGGCGCCGGTCATCGCGTCGAATCCGGTGGCAAGCACAATCGCGTCGACATCGAAATGTGCCTCGGACGTGGTGATCCCGGTGGCGTCGATGGACACGATGGGCGTCCTGCGTACGCTGACGAGCTCGACGTGCGGCCTGTTGAAGGTCTGAAAGTAGTTGGTGTCAGTGCAGATCCGCTTGGTGCCGATCGGATGGTCGTTCGGGATCAGCAGCTCCGCGAGGTCGGGATCATCGATGAGCGCACGGATCTTTTCTTCATAGAACCTCCGCGCTTCGTCGTTGGCGTCCATGTCGGTCATCTGGTCGCTGAAGGTCTTCGAAAACAGCACGCCGCCGAGTTCCCAACGCTTTTCGAATGCATCCCTGCGCTCCTGCGCGGTGGCCTCCATCGTCAGCTTGGGGTGTGCGATGTGCGGTGACCCGCCGCCGCTGCGCCACGACAGCCGCCGTCGCTCGGCATAGCCGGCCTTGTAGGCGGCGACGTCCTCGTCGGTCAAGGCCCGATTCCCGGCAGGGACACTGTAGTTCGGGGTCCGTTGGAAGACGACGAGTTTCTCTGCCTGGTCGGCGATGATCGGAATCGACTGGATGCCCGACGATCCGGTACCGATCACTGCCACCCTCTTGCCAGTGAAGTCAACGGTCTCCGTTGGCCAGTGCGCGGTGTGGTACACCTCGCCCGCGAACGTGGACAGACCCGGGAAGTCGGGTGTCAGCGCAGCCGACAGTGGTCCCGTGGCCATCACGCAGAACCGCGCACTGATCGACTCGCCCGTATCGGTGTTCACCGTCCAGACCATCGCGGCGTCGTCGAACATCGCTGATGTGACGCGGGTGTTGAACGTGATTCCGGCGCGCAGGTCGAGCGTGTCGACGACCCAGTTCAGGTAACTCAGGATCTCGGCCTGCGTCGCGTACTTCTCGCTCCAGGACCATTGCTGTTGCAACTCGTCGGAAAACGAATAGCAGTAGTCGACGCTCTCCACATCGCAGCGCGCACCGGGATAGCGGTTGTAATACCATGTGCCGCCGACCTCCGGCGCGGCCTCGAACACCCTCGTCGTCAAGCCGAGGGACCGGAATTTGTGCAGGGCGTAGATTCCGGCGAAACCTACGCCCACGATGACGACATCGACGACGACATCCACGTCTGGCTCGTTGCTCACGACCACACGGTAGGTCGTCGCGGGTGGTGGGCCGGGCGGTTTCCCGGTGACCGGACGCTCACGAGTTCTGATGACGGCGGTTCCGCTGACCGGGATTCCCTGCGCCACCACGCCCACCTGAGGTAGACCATGAATCAAGCCCACACAGTAAGGACGAGAGCATGACCGAACGGGTTATCGACCGGGTGATGGACATCGCCGATCAACTACGCGAGCAGGGCGCCGAAGCCGAGAAGATCGGCCAGCTCACCGATCAGACCGCGAAGGCCATGAAAGCGGCGGGCAACATCCGGCTGCTTCAACCCAGCAAGTACAACGGCTTCGAGGTGCATCCGCGCGAGTTCGCCGAGACCGTGATGGCGACGGCGTCCCTGGATCCCGCCGCGGGATGGGTCAACGGCGTCGTCGGCGTGCACCCTTACCAGTTGGCCTACGCCGACCCCCGGGTCGCCGAGGAGATCTGGGGGGCCGATGTCGACACCTGGGTCGCATCTCCGTACGCGCCTCAAGGAGTGGCCAAGCCGGTCGAAGGCGGCTACATCTTCAACGGGCGGTGGCAGTTCAGTTCCGGCACCGACCAATGCGAATGGATCATCCTTGGCGCAATGCTGGGCGATGCGGAGGGCAAGCCGCTGATGCCGCCGCGAATGCTGCACATGATCCTGCCGCGCAAGGACTACGAGATCGTCGAGGACTCGTGGAACGTGGTCGGTCTGCGGGGCACGGGGTCCAAAGACGTCATCGTGCGCGACGCGTTCGTCCCCGACTACCGGACGATGGACGCCACCGAGGTCATGGACGGCACCGCACAGCGCAAGGCCGGGATGTCCTCGACGCTCTACCTGATGCCGTGGTCGACGATGTTCCCGCTGGGCATCACCTCCGCGGTGATCGGCATCGCCGAGGGAGCCCTCGCCGCCCACCTCGACTACCAGCGTGACCGCGTCGGCGCCTACGGCGCGGTCAAGGACGACCCCTACGTGATGTACGCCATCGGCGAGGCGGCGGCCGACATCAACGCCGCGCGGCAGGAACTGCTGGCCAATGTCGACCGGATCTACAGCATCGTCGACTCCGGCAAAGAAGTGTCGTTCGAGGACCGTGCCGCGGGGCGCCGGACTCAGGTGCGGGCCGCGTGGCGCGCGGTCGCCGCCGTCGACCAGATCTTCGCGCGGTCGGGAGGCAACGCATTGCGGATGGACAAGCCGCTGCAACGGTTCTGGCGCGACGCGCACGCCGGCCTGGCCCACGCGATCCACATTCCCGGCACCCCATACCATGCGTCCGCGCTCAGCTCGTTCGGCGTCGACCCCGAGGGACCGCTGCGAGCACTGATCTGATGGGCATTCTCAAGAGCCTGGGCTACATCACCGTTGCGGCCACTGATATGGATCGGTGGCGCCAGTTCGCCTTCGGGATTCTGGGATTCGCCGAGGGCAAGGGCTCCGACTCGTCGGCGCTGTACCTGCGGATGGACGAGCGGGCGGCCCGCATCATCGTGGTTCCCGGTGAGATCGACCAGGTGCGCACCGTCGGCTGGGAGGTGCGTGACCACGCCGCACTGGAGGAACTGAAGGCCACGTTGGACACCGCGGGGGTCGCGTTCAAGGAGTTGTCGGCCGCCGAAGCCGACGAGCGTCGTGTCGAGGAGGTGATCACGTTCGACGATCCGGCCGGCAGGACGCTCGAGGCGTTCCACGGCGCGGTGCTCGACCACAGCCCGGTCGTCACGCCGTTCGGGGCCCGGTTCGTCACCGGCGATCAGGGTCTCGGCCATGTCGTGATGCCCGCCCACGATGCGAACGGCCTATTCGACTTCTACACCGGCGTACTGGGATTCCGCTCACGCGGCGCCTTCCGGGTGCCTGCGCCGCCGGAATTCGGCCCGATCCGCGTCCGGTTCCTCGGGATCAACGAACGACACCACAGCCTGGCGATCTGCCCGGCGATGAACCAGGACAAGCCGGGCGTCGTCCACGTCATGGTCGAGGTCGACAGCCTCGACGCCGTCGGGCAGGCGCTCGACAGGGTCAATGCCGAAGGATTCCAGCTGTCCTCGACGCTGGGCAGGCACACCAACGACAAGATGGTGTCGTTCTACGTCCGCGCACCGGGAGACTGGGACATCGAATTCGGCACGGACGGTATGCGTGTCGACGAAAAGTACTACACCGCAGAGGAAATCACCGCAGACAGCTACTGGGGTCACCAGTGGCTCGGCGATCCGCCCGCTGCGATGCGGATGTAGCAGATGGACACAGACGTCTACCCAAGGCCAGTCAGCCAGATCGCGAGCTGGGATCTCGAAGCCGATGTCGTGATCGCCGGGTACGGCATCGCCGGGGTGGCCGCGGCGGTCGAGGCCGCCTCGGCAGGCGCCGACGTGCTCGTCCTGGAGCGCACCGGCGGGTGGGGCGGGGCGGCCGCCATGGCAGGCGGTTTCATCTACCTCGGCGGCGGGACCCCGCTGCAAAAAGCTTGTGGTTTCGACGATTCCGTCGACAACATGGCTGCATTCCTCAATGTCGCGATGGGACCGGGCGCGGACGCGGACCGAGTCGGCGACTACTGTGCAGGAAGCGTCGAACACTTCGACTGGCTGGTGCGCTGCGGTGTGCCGTTCAAACCGGAGTTCTGGGGTGAGCCCGGCTGGGAACCGCCCGGCGACCAAGGGCTGATGTTCACCGGCGGCGAGAACGCCTATCCGTTCAACACCATCGCCGAACCAGCTCCGCGCGGCCATATTCCGCAGATGGCGAACAAGAAGGCCGGCGAAGCCAGTGCCGGCTACATGCTCATGAAGCCCCTCGTCGAAACTGCAGCCGCCGCCGGTGTGAGGGCCGTCTACGACGTACACGCTTCCGCGTTGGCCGTGGAGTCCGACGGTCGCGTCGCGGGGCTGGTCGCGCGCCAGTACGGGAAGCCCATTGCGATCCGTGCGCGTCGCGGCGTTGTCCTCGCTGCGGGCAGCTTCGCCTACAACGACGCGATGATGGCTCAATTCGCGCCGCGGCTTCTCGGCCGTCCCGGAGCATCGATCGAACAGCATGACGGGCAGGCGATTCGGATGGCCCAGGCGCTCGGCGCCGACCTGGCCCACATGGATGCCACCGAGGTGGCGTTCCTCGTCGACCCGCAACAGACGGTTCGCGGCATCCTCGTCAACGGGCGCGGCCAGCGCTATGTCCCGGAGGACATGTACTCCGGGCGGATCGGGCAGCTCACGCTGTATCACCAGGACGACACCGCCTACCTGATCATCGACGGTGACGCTCAGGAGGAGGCGATGGCCGCGACCTCCCCGACTCCGTTCCTGAAGCGCCCGGCGACATGGGTGTGCGAGTCGGTCGCAGAACTCGAATCCGAGATCGGACTACCCGCCGGGGTATTGCAGGACACCGTCCGCGTCTACAACGACAACGCGGCGCGCGGCGAGGATCCGTTACTGCACAAAAAGCCCGAATGGCTCAAGCCCATCGGCACCCCCGTCGGCGCCATCGATCTGCGAGCAAGTTGCGCCGGCTTCACGCTCGGGGGGCTGCAGACCACCTTGGACTCAGAGGTGCTGCACGTCAGCGGCGCGCCGATCCCCGGTCTTTATGCCGCGGGCCGCTGCACCGCGGGTGTGGCCGCCTGGGGTTACGCGAGCGGGATCTCTCTGGGCGACGGCAGCTTCTACGGCCGTCGCGCCGGCCGCGCGGCAGCCAAGAACTGACGCGTTCTCCCTGCTGGGCGATCGTGCGTGTCAGAGGGCAACACGCCGTGGCAGAACCCTAGTTTGCGCACGTTCGCCCAGGTCGAGGTCACTCTCTGCGCCGCTTACGTGACAGCCGACACACCTCCATGCTACAAATAGGCATATTACTAATAGTCATATGACCGCGAGGAGGCGTCATGACCACGACCGTCGAAACCCCTAGTGCTGTCATCGATCGGGTATCGCTCGTGCTGGACGCCTTCGATGGGCCAGGGCGCCTGAACTTGGCCCAGATCGTGCGTCGCACCGGCCTACCCCGGTCGTCGGCGCACCGGCTGCTGGAACGGTTGGTGGCGCTGCGCTGGCTGCGCCGCAATGGACGCGACTACGAGCTGGGGATGCGGCTCGTCGAACTCGGCTCGCTCGCCGTACACCAGGACCGGCTACATCGGGCAGCCATACCATTGCTCCACGATCTGCACCGCGCGACCGGTCTGGTAGTACATCTCGCCCTGCTCGACGGCTCCGACGTCGTGTACCTGGAGAAGATCGGCGACCGGATGATGGCGGCGATCCCCACTCGCGTCGGCGGACGTCAGCCTGCGCATTGCGCGGCGGTCGGCAAGGCCATCCTGGCGTACAACAGTCACGCCGACGTCGTCGACCTGACCACCCGCAAGACCCGATACTCGATCAGCACCCCTGCGCAGCTGCGCGACGAACTGGCCCAAGTCAGAGCCCGCGGGGTCGCGTTCGATCGTGAGGAGTCGCTGCCTGGATTCGGCTGTGTCGCAGCACCTATCGGAGCTCCCGGGGAAGCCGTGGCCGCGGTCTCGGTGTGCGGGCCCATGAATCGGATGATGTTCGACCAGCGCCTCGCCGCACCCATACGGATGACAGCCATGGGCATCTGGCGCGATGTCGAGGATGGGCCCAGACGGGTGGCGCCGACGTTGCAGCAGGAGCGCCCACTTCGCAGCGCGCCCGTCCGCGAGCTGCAATACGCATGACGCTGGACGGGCAGATCGCGGGGATCATCGAGGAGCTCGACGCCGGATTCCCGCCCGTGCACACGATGTCCGGCGCCCAGGCACGCGCGGTAATCCGGTCCCGCTTCACCGCAGCGTCGGCGCCCGAAGAGGTCGGCGAGGTTCGCGACGCGACAGTCCGCGGGCCTGCAGGGGAGCTCGCGGTGCGCATCTACCGTCCCGCTCACGCCTCGGGCCCGGTGCCGACTCTGGTGTACGCCCACGGCGGGGGCTTCGTGTTCTGTGACCTCGACAGCCACGACGGACTATGCCGGAGCCTCACGAATCTGACTCCAGCCGTTGTGGTTTCCGTCGCATACCGGCTTGCACCCGAAGATCCGTGGCCGGCGGCAGCCGAAGACGTGTTCGCAGTCGCGCACTGGGCGGCCCGCAACGCGGACGCGCTGGGCGGCGACGCCGGTCGGGTCGTCGTCGGCGGCGACAGTGCGGGTGGGCATGTGTCGGCGATAGTCGCGCTGATGGCCCGCGATCGTGGAGCCCCTGCCCTGGCGGCCCAGCTTCTGCTCTATCCGATGATCTCACCGAACTTCGACACGGATTCGTATCGCAGATACGGCCAAGGTTTCTACAACCCACGTCCTGCACTGCAGTGGTATTGGGATCAGTACGTACCCTCACTCGCCGACCGTTCACATCCCTATGCCGCACCGTTGAATGCCGACCTGCGCGGGCTGCCTCCCGCGGTTGTCGTCACCGCCGGCCACGATCCACTGCGAGACGAGGGAATCGCATTCGGCGACGCCCTGGAGCGCGCCAGTGTCCCGACAACGCGACTCAACTACGAGGGCGGCGTCCACGGGTTCATGACGATGCCGACGCTGAATCTCGCACAGCGAGCACGCAAGGAAGTATGCGAACACCTCGCCGCCGCGCTCTTCGCCGGGGCTGCTCGTGGCTGACGGTCCGGTCTACGTCGTCGACCGGGTGGTGACGCGACCAGGCCGCGCCAAAGACTTCATCGACTGCTACCTGTCCGAATACGCCCCCGGCGCTCGCGAACGCGGAATGTCGTTGCGGGCCATACTGGTAAGTCCCCCGATCTGGTTCACCGACCAGACGAACACCGTCACGATCACCTGGACACTTCCGGATGCCCGGGCATGGTGGGAGATGACATGGAAGGGTCGGCCCGATGCCAGCGTCGGGCAATGGTGGGACGGTGTCGCCGCGCTCATCTGTACACGGTCCCGCAGCGTCGCAGCCGCCCCGGAGGACGTCGACGGACTCTGCGATGTTTAACGTCACCCGGCTGATTCACCTCGCACCGGCCACCGATCTAGGAACTGTCGTTGGGAAACTACGGAACCTCGCCTACACGTGCGATGCCGAACACGTCGTCATCGGGCCGACGCTGCCCGGAACCCGCAACGGCGGCGACATCCTCATGCATATGCGGTTCCGC
Source organism: Mycolicibacterium rhodesiae NBB3 (assembly GCF_000230895.2). The sequence continues at coordinate 4,257,752 of NC_016604.1, read as the reverse complement.
GACTCCGACGGCTGGACGACGGTTGCGCAACGGTTCGCCAGGACGTTCGCGGACTCCCCGGTCATCCACCTCGACGGCGCTGAATACCAGGGCGTGACAAGCCAAACCGGTGCCGGCGATGGAGCGACGATTTACCGGACGCTGCTCCTGCGAGTTGACCCACATACCGACGACGCCATCATCGAACGGTTCGAAGCCGACCTGCGATTGCTGCCACGTTACGTGCGCACCATCACCTCATGGCAGCTCAGCCGGGTGGACAGCGCCATCGGTGCATCACCGTGGACGCACGTTTTCGAACAGGAATTCACTGACGTCGACGGCCTCATGGGGCCCTACCTGATGCACCCGATCCATTGGGCCTATGTCGATCGATGGTTCGATCCCGAATGCCCGGACGTCATCGTCCGCGATCGGGTCTGTCACAGCTTCTGCGAGACGACCTAGAGTCCAAGCGGCAGGATGTTCGGGTTGGCCGTCGCCGGCGGCTCCAGCGGGGGCAGGACCGTGGCGCCGTCGAGGCTGTGCACCGGTAGTTGTGCGGACCACGGGTAGTGCAGACTGAAGGCGACCAGGCCGGTACGCTCGGCGGCCGGCCGGTGGCACATCGCCAACACCGTTTCGGCCAGATACTCCACCGGCTCGGTTGGGAAACTGTCCGGGATCAGCTGTGCCGCACCAGGTGTACGCACCGCTGTCGACGGTCCCACGCAGTTGACCGCGATGTTGGCATCGAGCACCTCGGCCGCGATGCCCTGCGTGAACCGATGCAACGCCGCCTTCATCGATGCATAGACCACGTCGCCGGACGTCTTGTTGTACTCGCGGTACGGCCGCACCGGCGCGACGCCGGTCACCGATCCGATGTTGACGATCCAGCCCGCTCCTTGCTGGCGCATGTGCGGCAGCACCGCCTTGCTCAGCACGAAGGGCACCCGCAGGTAGTGCTCGACGGTGCGGTCGAAGGTGTCGAGCGACATGTCTTCGATCACCGAGTAGTCGGCGAATCCCGCATTGTTGACGAGGATGTCGAGTCGACCCGTGCTGTCGACGACCCGTTGCACGAGGTTGTCACGTTCCACCGAGTTCTCGAGGTCAGCCGCCATACCGATGGCGTGCCCGCCTGCCGTCTCGATCAGTTCGACGGTTTCACCGATGGTGCCGGGAAGCGCAGCCGACGATCCCCACCGTAGTGACTGCGACGGCTCGTACGAGCGCGCCGTCACCACCACCGTCGCACCCTCCGCAGCCAGCCGCTGCGCGATCGCCCGACCGATGCCCCGACTGCTACCGGTGACCAGAGCTGTTTTCCCGCTGAGCAATTGGGTCATGCAAGCTCGAAATGCTCTTCGACCGGCGCTCGATGCTGATGCCAGAGATCGACCAGCCGGTACGGCGTTGCGACGACGACCCGGCCCGAGCCGGAACGGTAGTAGGTGTGGGCATTGGGGGTATGACACCACACGGTGCGGGCCATCGCCTTGTCGATGCCGTTCACGTATTCGTCGTGGGCTTCCCGCGTGACTTCCATGGTCGTGACACCGCGAAGCGCCATCAGTTGCAGGCACTCGAAGATGTAGTGCGCCATCAGCTCCATCGAAAAGTTGGCACCCGCGCCGTGGCCGGGGCTGTAATTCGGTGCCGAGTTGATGAACAGATTCGGAAATCCGGGGACGGTGCCACCGCGGTAGGCACGCGGACTGTCCCCCCACTCGTCGGCGAGTGCGCGTCCGTCGCGGCCACGAATGTCGATGGTGGACAGGAAGTCCAGATGGTATCCGGTCGCATAGATGATGACGTCGAGGTCGAGGTGGCGCCCGTCTGCGGTGACGATTCCGTCCGCGGTGACCTCCGCGGGCTCGCTGGCCTCCACGTCGACGTGGTCGCGGGTGAGTGCCGCGTAGTAACCCCCCGGGTCACGGATGATGCGCTTGCCGTACGGCGCGAAGTCCGGGGTGACCTTCTTCGCCAATTCGGTTCCCTCACCGAAAGTCCGGTCGATGTAGTCCTTGCACTACGTCAGAAGCACGTCGTTGGCCGGGGAGATCGACAGGTGGTCCTTGGCCCATTCCGGGTCCTGCAGAATGACGGGATAGTTGTTGTCCGCGGTGCCCCAGTACGACTTCAACCTGTTCCAGTTCGCGTAGTAGGGAACGTGGCGGCCGAGGTAGCGCCGGTGTTCGGGAACGTCGTCCGACGGTCGCTTGCGCGGCGCCACCCAGTGGGGCTGACGTTGAAACACCGTCAAGTGCGCGACCTGATCGACACACGCATCGACGATCTGAACGGCCGTGCAGCCCGCCCCGATGATCGCCACCCGCTTGCCGGTGAGGTCCAGCGACTCGTCCCACTGCGCGGAGTGAATGCTGGTGCCCGCGAACGTCTCCCGTCCCGGCACGTCAGGCCATCGCGGACGGTTGAGGTAGCCGGCAGCCGTAACCACGACACTGGCGAAGGTGACATCACGGTTGCCGTCTTTGTCGCTCGAATGGATCTGCCATTGCCTGCGGTCGTCGTCCCACCACAGCGCGGTGACCTCTGTACCGAATCGAGTCCGTTCGCGCAGCCGGTACTTGTCCGCAAGGGCCACCAGGTAGGCCTGGTACTCCCCGCCCTGCGGGTAGTAGCTCGACCAGTCCGGGTTCACGTCGCGGGACAGCGAGTAGTACGCCGACGGTGTGTCGACGCCGATGCCGGGATAGGTTGTGGTCAACCAGGTGCCGCCGACTTCATCGTTGCGATCGAAGATCTGGTAGGTGACCCCTGCGTCGGCGGCGGCGAGCGCCGTGATGATGCCGGCCAGACCCGCTCCGATGATCGCCACCGTCATCGTCTCGGGGATCGGCACGGTGCGCGGCAGCGTCGGTTGCGACAACTGGAATCCGCCTTGCTCCAGCAGCAGCGGGACGAACTCATCGTCGACCTCGGAGCCCAGCGCCACCGGCAACAGCCGGCGGAACAGGGCGGTGTCGACAGGCACGCCGTGGGGCTGCGGCTGCTCGAGCGCCGCGACGACAGCCGCTACGAGCGCTTCGGCGGTCTCGGTGTCGGTGACGCCTGCCCGTTCCGGTGGATCCGGTACATGCGAGATCGCCGGCCCGAACCGATCGATCACGCCGGCATCGCCGGTGAGCTGGGCCAGCACCGCGACAAGCACACCGGCGTCGGCCTGACGCAGGTTGGCCCGCAATTCATCGGTATCGACGCCGTTCGTTGGCGCCGTCGTCTCGGCATCGGTCGTCACGACAACCGAGTATCGAGGCGTTGGCCGGCGTTGGCGATGCGACTGTCTACTGAGCGGGACGCGCATCGACGGCTGTGCATCGAAGCTGCCTACGCTTCGGCGATGCAACGGGTGCACTACGAGGCCGACCACCGCGCCTTCGCCGAGTTGGCACGTGATTTCGCGGCCAAGGAGGTGGCGCCCCACGTCGCCGACTGGGACCTCGACGGCATCGTCCCGCGCGAGGTGTTCGCCAAGGCCGGCGCTGTCGGGCTGCTCGGGTTCGCTGCCGACGAATGCTTCGGCGGGGTCGGAGCCCGCGACTTCCGCTACAACCAGATACTGATCGAAGCGTTCATGGATGCGGACTGCGGCGCGGTTGGACTGAGTTTCGCTGTTCACAACGACATCTGTCTGCCCTACCTGGCAAACCTCACGACGCCCGAACAACGAGATCGATGGCTACCCGGCTTCGTCAGCGGTGAGCTGATCGCGGCCATCGCCATGACCGAGCCGGGCGCCGGATCCGATGTCGCCGCCATCCGCACGTCCGCCGTCGACGCCGGCGACCACTTCGTCGTCAACGGCGCCAAGACGTTCATCACCAACGGTCAGAATGCGGACGTGGTCATCACGGCGGTGCGCACATCACCCGACCGCCACCGCGGCCTGACCCTGCTGGTGCTCGAGCGCGGCATGCCCGGCTTCGAGCGCGGCCGCAACCTGGACAAGCTGGGACTGCATTGTCAGGACACGTCAGAGCTCGTCTTCACCGACGTGTCGGTCCCGAAAAGCAATGTGCTGGGAGAGGTCGGCAGCGGATTCGCCGCCTTGATGAAAAACCTTCCGCAGGAACGCATGCAGATCGCCGTCGGTAGTCTGGCACGGGCCCGCGCTGCGTTGCGCTGGACCATCGACCATGTACGCGAGCGCACCGCTTTCGGCAAGCCGATCGGCGCGCAGCAGAACACCCGCTTCGTGCTGGCGGATGTGGCCACCGAGGTGGCTGTCGCCGAGGCGTTCATCGATCGGTGCGTGATCGAACTCAACGCGGGTCGGCTGTCGGCGGCAGACGCCGCGAAGGCCAAGCTGTGGGCGACGGAGATGGAGTTCCGTTGCCTCGACTCGTGCCAACAGCTCTTCGGTGGCTACGGCTACATGCGCGAATATCCCATTGCCCGCTCGTCGATAGACGCGCGGGTGACCCGGGTGTACGGCGGCACGTCGGAGATCATGCGCGAGATCATCGGTCGCGATCTCCAGCTGGCGCCCAACAACTAAGGACGACGACATGCAGGTGCGCAGCCACTCATTGGGCGACATCCCCCGCCGGTCGGCCCGACGTCATCCAGACAAGATCGCGATTGTCGACGGTGATGTCAGCTTGACCTTCGCGGAGTTCGACGAGCTGGTCGACCGTGCAGCGGCGGCGTTGCGGGACAACGGCTTTGCTCCGGGTGACCGAATCGCGCTCCTGGCCCGAAACTGCTGGCAATACGCGGTGCTGGCATTCGCCACTGCGCGCGCAGCAGTGGTGCTCGTACCGATCAACTTCATGCTCACGGCCGAGGAGATCGCCTTCATCCTGGGACACAGCGGTGTCCGGGGATTCATCGTCGAACACGACCTGATCCCGACGGCAGACGCCGCGACGACCCGCGCCGGGTCGGTCATCACCAAGGTCGCACTGAACGCCGACGGGCAACGGGCGCCATACGGTTGGCATTACTTCGCGCACTGGCTGACCACCGCGACGCCACCACCCGACATCGACATCGCCGATGACCAGTTGGTGCGCTTGATGTACACCAGTGGCACCGAATCTCGGCCCAAGGGCGTGATGCACTCCAGTCGCAGCCTCATGGCCAATTACGTCAGCACCATCGTCGCCGGGTCGATGTCGGAGGACGACATCGAGATTCACTCGATGCCGCTCTACCACTGCGCGCAGCTTGACAATTTCCTCGCCACCGACATCTATCTGGGTGCCACCAGCATCATCATCGCGCGCCCGGAGCCAGAGCTGATCCTGCGCTCCATCGCAGAGCACAGGGCGACCAACTTCTTTGCTCCGCCGACCGTCTGGATCAGCCTGCTGCGCTCGCCGATCATCGACGAGGTCGACCTGAGCAGTCTGCGCAAGGGCTACTACGGCGCATCGGCGATGCCCACAGAAGTCCTGGTCGAGCTCCGCGAGCGGCTGCCCGACCTCCAGTTGTGGAACTTCTACGGTCAGACCGAGATGGCGCCCCTGGCAAGCGCGTTGGGCCCCACAGAACAGGCACAGCACGGTGGCGCGGCGGGCCGGCCCGCCGTGAACGTCGAGACCACCATCCTCGACGACACCGATACGCCGGTGCCCCACGGAACGGTCGGTGAAATCGCGCACCGCGGTCCCCATCTCATGCTCGGCTACCTCGACGACCCCATGCGCACCGCGGAAGCGTTCCGCGGCGGCTGGTTCCACTCCGGAGACCTCGGTTACTACGACGAGTTCGGGCTCCTGCATGTCGTCGACCGCAAGAAGGACATGATCAACACAGGTGGTGAAAACGTCGCAAGCCGCGAGGTCGAAGAGGTGCTGTATCGGCATTCCGGTGTGCAGGAGGTCGCCGTGTTCGGCGTCCCTCATCCGGTCTGGGTAGAGGCCGTCGTGGCAGCGGTCGTCACACGCAGGGGGACGAATCCCAGCGAAGAGGAGTTGGTCGCCCACTGCCGCAGCCACTTGGCCGGGTACAAGACCCCGAAGCAGGTCTATTTCGTCGATGCGTTGCCGAAGAATCCGAGCGGGAAGCTGCTCAAACGCGACTTGCGGACCCGCTTCGGCTGAGAAAAACGTGTTCCACTGAACGGGCGGTGGTCTCCTCCGCCCGTTGTACTGCGGGTTCACTTTTCGTATGAGTGACGACATCGCACTGTCCGAGATCCAGGAATTCATCGCCGGCTTCTGGTACCACTACGACCAGGGCCACTTCGACGAGCTCGCCGTTCGGATCGCCGACGAGATGGAGTACCTGAGCCGATCGGACTCGGGCGCGTGCCCATTCGAAGATCTGCTGGCCGCCGAGCTGCACGGCGGTGCCGAGACTCTGGCGTGGCTGACACAACACCGCAACGAGAACCCCTACCCCTTACGCCATCACGCCACCAACATCTTCCGCACCGGTACCGAGGACGCCGTGACGAACGTGCGCTTCTATCTGTATGTCAACCAGGTCACCAACAACGTCCCGTTCGACGTCTCCAGCGGCGTCGTCGACGTCGGAATCCGGCGCGGTGACAAGGGGTTGGTTTTCACGTCGATGAGTGTGGTGCTCGACGCTGAGGATTCGATTCCGTTCGCTGAGCACAGCGCGAAGAGTTCCGCCGCTGCAGGCACATGAGCACACCCTTCGGCGGTGGAGTCGCCGTCATCACGGGTGCCGGCGCCGGTATCGGCGCGGGTTTGGCGCGCCATGCCGCCAAGCTCGGCATGACGGTGGTGCTGGCCGATATCGATGCCGAAGCGATTGCGTCGCTTCGTGATGAGCTCGAGCAGTCGGGCGCGGTCTCCATCGATGCCGTGTGCGACGTCACCGATCCCGGTGCCGTTTCGGCACTCGCCGAGCGTGTGTACCGAGACGTCGGACCGGTACGGCTGCTCGTCAACAATGCGGGCATCGAGCAGTTCGGATATCTCTGGGATACCCCGGTCGCGAATTGGAATCGATTGCTGGACATCAATATCAGCGGGGTCTTCCACGGCGTACGAGCCTTCCTGCCGCCGATGATCGAAGCGGGCGAGCCTGCCTGGGTGTGGAACCTGTCGTCCATCGGGGGAGTCGCCGTCGTCCCACTCCAGGCGCCGTACATCATGAGCAAGCATGCGGTGTTGGCGCTGACCGAGTGCCTGAGGCTCGAAGTCGAGTTGGCGGGCCACGATCACATTCACGTCCAAGCGGTCCTGCCGGGCGCCGTCGTGTCCAACATCTTCGAGTCGGCGGGCGGGGTGACCGACGGTGACGTCGGCGCCGCCGAATCCCAGCGCGCGGCCATGCTCGACATCAAGGCCGACGCAATGGATCCCCTCGCCGCCGCCGAGGCGGTATTCGGCCAGGCCGCCGAGGACCGGTTCTACCTACTCACGCAACCGGACTACGTCGGCTCGGCTATGACCGAACGAGCCAATGTGCTGGCCACCCAACAGGCTCCGAGACTTCGCACGCAACGTCGATTCGACCCCACGTGACCGCACCTCGGCTCGACCCCGACGCCGCCGAACGCGTCTCCTCGTTCGGTGCGGTACCGCCCATGCGTCGACGCGGTCTCGACGCGATCCGGTGCGCCATCGAATCCGCTCCCCTGCCCGAGACGATGCCGGAGATGTCGGCTGTCGAGGATTACACAGCGCCAGGTCCCACCGGGAAGGTTGCGCTGCGGATCTACCGTCCTACCGACGAGGCGAACGCCCCGGCGCTGGTGTACTTCCACGGCGGCGGAATGGTGATGGGGTCCAACCACTCGTTCGAGCCGCTGGCGAGAACGCTTGCTGCGGAGAGCGACTCGGTCGTCGTTGCCGTCGACTATCGATTGGCTCCCGAGAACCCGCCACCCGCGCAATTCGACGACGCGTACTGGGCCACGACATGGGTGGGCGACAACGCGGGTCGCCTCGGCGTCGACCCTGCGAGGATCGCGGTGGCAGGTGACAGTGCGGGTGGCTCGCTTGCCGCCGCCGTGGCGCTCGCCGCACGCGACCGCGGCGGCCCCGCGATCTGCTGCCAGCTGCTGATGTATCCGGGGCTGGATCGCGACCTGTCCGCACCGTCTGTCAAGGCGCTCGCCGACGCGCCGATGCTCACGCTCGACGACATCGAATACATGCACGATCTCGCCGATCAAGGCGCGGCCACACCACCCGATCCGTACCGCGTGCCCGCCTTCGCGGCTGACCTGGCCGGACTCCCGCCGGCGATCGTCGTCACCGCGGAATGCGACCCGATCCGCGACTGGGGTGAGCGGTACGCCACGCGTCTGCGCGACGCCGGTGTGCAGACGACTGTCACGCGCTACCCCGGCCTGTACCACGGCTTTCTGATGCGATCGGATACGACGGCTCGCGGCCGCCTGGCGATCGCTGAGATCGGCGGTCTCCTTCGCGCGAAATTTGCTCACCCGCTGCCGTTTTGAACGGTCCGCTCCGTCGAGAAGGAAGAACCTCGCATGCACATCACGATGGGTCTTCCCACCCTCTTCCCGCATGATCGTGATACCGAGCTTGCTTGGTACCGCAAAATCGACGAAGGACCGTGGCACGGCCTCGTCACCTACGAACGGCTTGTGTACCCGGACAGCTGGTCGGTGGTCCCACAACTCGCCGCTGCGGCGGCCATGACGGAACGGGTCCGGCTGTGGACCGACGTCGTTGCGCTCCCGATACGCAATCCGGTGTTGTTCGCAAAGGATTTGGCGACCATCGACGTGCTGTCGGGTGGGCGTCTGACACTCGGGGTCGGCATCGGCGCCTGGGACGAGGACTACCTCGCGGTGGGTGCCAAGCTCGATCGAAAACGTCAGCGTATGGACGAGGCCGTGGCGGTGATGCGCAACGTGTGGGCCCAGCAGCCCCCGCTCGAGGGGCATCTTCCGGTGGGACCGGCGCCGGTGCAGGAGGGAGGAATCCCTTTCGTCGCAGGTGTGATCGGCCCGAAGGCGCTCGCCCGGGCGGCACAGTGGGCTGTCGGGGTGAGCGACCCGGCGCACTCACTGCACTTCGACGCCGCGGCGTTGGCCGCACAGCGGGAGCGAGTCGTCCAGGCTTGGCGGGCGGCAGGCAGAACGGAAACGCCGCACTTTTCCGCACCGGTGTGGTTTGCGCTCGGTCCCGACCCGGAGCAACAGCTGAAAGAGCACGTCAAGGACTTCTGGGACCATGAAGTCACAGCCGCCGGAACAGAATCGGGCTACTTGACGCCCCCGGACGCGGGGACGTTGATGTGCGGAGCGTCCGGCCTCCTCGCCGCGGTCGACGGCGCGCGCGAGGCGGGTCTCGACGAGCTCAGGCTCATCCCGTCTACCGCCGATCCCAACGAAATCGATCGAGCACGCGAGGTGCTCGGAATCTGACCCTGCTGAATGTCCCGATCAACGGACATCGAACAGTTCGGCCGCCGGATTCAGCCACAGAATCGGACCAACCGAGAAACAGGAGACGAGATGCTCACCGATCAGCGACGTTTGGAGCTGTCCGACGTTCTACGCCCCGCGTCACCCCCGATGGAGATCGACGGCGTATACACCGACGATCAACGCGAACGCCTGCTCAATGTCGTTCGTACGCAGGGTCCGTGGAAGCTGATCATCGCCCAGCACTTCGCATCGGCGGATGAGTTGATGGCGACGATGAGCGGTGCGTTTCCCGAGGGCTTCACGCCGTCGCTCGACCTCTTCCTGACCCCCACCTTCCGGGGATATCTCGCGAATTACGGAGCGGTTCTGTACCCAGAACTGCACGACTGCTTCTACAACCAGGATTTCCTCGACGCGGCAAAGCGCTACTGGAAGGCGGAGTACGCAAAGCCCGAATTGATGTTGTTCAACATCAACGGGCCTTGCGCCAATCGCGATCCCGGTCATCTGGATTCGCCGAGCTTTCGTGGCATTCGTCATGAGAACGCCCCGACCTGGCTGTGCAGTGTGATGGGAAAGTCGGGTCTGTTCACCGACCATCTGATCAAGATGGCCCAGGTGATCACCTGGTTTTCCCTGGACGAGAGCAGCGGATTCACGTACTGGCCTGACGGCCCCCTAAAGGCGCCGCAGCGCCTGCAGCCTCCGGTCTACAACCGCGGAGTCGTCGTGCAGAACGAGATGATGGTGCATCGAGGAGAGGCCAATGGCCCGATCGACCAGCAGACCCCAGCGGGCTTGACGTTCGACAGCGTGTTCACCGGCGACCCCGGCGACCCCGACAAATGGCTGCTCAAGAGCGGTGATGACGTGATCGCAACCCACCACACCAAGGAACTGCGCTTTCTCGTTCACTGGTCTGCAGAAGTCTTCTCGGATTTCGATGAATTGAAGAAGAACATGGACGGCTCAGACGATCTCACCATCGAGCGTGCGCTGGAGACGCTCGTCAAGGACGTCAATGGCAAGGGCGTCAAACTCACGATGCCTGACGAACCGCTCCACGACCCGGAATTCATCCGCACCCTCAACGCGGCATACGACCTGGGCGGGCCTGCGATCTATCCTGAGGAGGCACCGGTCAGCGCGTTCCAGCTGGCCTAGTGAAACGCCACCGGGTTTCATCGCAAGACGGAGGTGCCCTACTCGTGGCCTGTGACTGCCCAGAACGTCTTGCGATCGTCGACGTGCTCAACACGTATGCAACATGCCTGGACAACCGGGACTGGCTGGGTTTGAACGACGTCTTTCACGCTGATGCGACCGCCGATTACGGTGGAGCGCTGACCGGACGGACGAGCATCGTGGACACCATCCGGAGTTTCCTAGGTGGTTGCGGGCCGTCGCAGCACCTGCTGGGCAACTACCAAATCTCAACTGACGGCGATCGCGCTGAATCGTTGACGAAGGCGCGTGTGCTGCATGTCGGGGCCGGCGCACGCGCAAGTCTGACCCCGTACGAAGCCATCGGCGTTTACCGGGACCGCCTCATACGAACCGCCGAGGGATGGCGAATCACCCATCGCCATTTCGATGTTCAGATCACCTTGGGTGACTTCAACGTCCTGCAACCGGCCTGACGGTCCTTCAGTTACGTCGGCACTGGCGCGGATTCATCGACCACCGGTAGATCGCCGGTGCGGACCGCATCGACGATCGAGTCGGTCAGCGCCGAGCAGGCCAGGAACAAACCGCGTTCGGCATGCTCGCTCAGGTGCTCCGCGTCGCGGCGCTCCAAGCAGCGTGCGGACGCCTCGGCGTTCCACTGCACGCTGGTCTGATTCCAGGTGCTCTTGCGCGCCAACACGCATGCCCCACAACGGCGGCAGCTCACCGGCACCATCGGTGCGTCGGCGAGCCGGTTGTCGACCCGAACGGTCACCCCGTCGCACCCGAACGCTCGGCGATGTTCGCCTCGACTTCCTGCTGCCATACTTCGCGTGGGCGCGTGACTGAGGGGGACCCGTTTGGTGGTCTAGTCGCTATGCGACTTGGGGTTGGTGGGTCGTGGTCCACTGTAGAGCGAACTCGGCAGGGGTGAGCTCGCCATGGGCGGAGTGGGGCCTGTTGGCGTTGTAGTCGACCCGCCAGTCCTCGATGATCACGCGGGCTTCCAGGAGCGAGTCGAAGCGCCATGAGTTGAGCAGTTCATCACGAAGCCTGCCGTTGAACGACTCGATCCAGGCGTTCTGCCAAGGCGAGCCCGGATCGATGAAAAGTGAACCAGCACTGTTGAATCGGCACCAATCACTGACCGCGTGGGCCACGAACTCGGGACCGTTGTCGAAGCGCACGTAGTGCGGCGCACCGTGGTGCAGAGCCAGGCGATCCAGCACGTCGACGACGCCGTCGGCGTCGATGCCACGATCGACTTCGATCGCGAGGGCTTCGCGGGTGAACTCGTCGATGACGTTCAACATCTTCAAGGTGCGGCCATCGGCGGTGGTGTCGAACTGGAAGTCCATCGCCCAGATGACGTTCGGACGAATCGGTGACATCGCGCCCACGGCGATACCGATACCGGTCAGACGCTTCTTCTTGCGGCGCTGCGGGACGCGGAGGCCCTCCTCGCGCCACAGACGACGGATGCGCTTGTTGTTGACCTGCCAGCCGGCTCGGCGGGCCATCTTGGCTGCCCGCCGCCATCCCCAGCGGGGCCGGTCAGTGGAGAACCGGCGCAGCCAGGCGCGCAACTCGGCCTCCTCGGTGGTGATCGGCGGCGGTGTCAGGCGCATCGTGGAACGGTGCAGGCCAACCACTGTGCAGGCGCGGCGCTCGGAAACCCCGAACCGGTCGCGCAGCGCCGTGACGGCGCGGCGCTTGCGGTTCGGGGTCAGAAGTTTCCCGCCGAGATCTCCTTGAGCATGTCGATGTCGAGGGCCTGGTTGGCGACCAACTTCTTCAATCGGGTGTTCTCGGCCTCGAGTTCTTTGAGCCGTTTGGCCTCGTTGGCTTTCATGCCGCCGTACTGGGCAAGCCAGCGATGCCACGTCGACTCCGCGATCTGCAGGTGTCGGCACACCTCGTCGAGCTCCTGGCCGGCCCCCAGGAGCTTGTTGCCCTCGGCGAGCTTGCGGATGATCTGATCCGGCGTATGCCGCCGGCGCTTGTTCGATGCCATGTCGTTGTTGATTCTTCCTCGCCCGAACACCGGGCAACAGAGTCCCACAATGACTGGACCACTACGACGGGCTCACCTCATGACGTCGATCTCGTACTCGAAGCGGTCTACCATGTCGGCCTCGACGTCGGCTATGTCGACGTAGAACTGCTCGTACCATCGCCGCAACTGGTAGACCGGCCCATCCTCCTCGCACAGCAGTGGATTGTCGATGCGCGCCTTGTTCTTCCAGATTTGCACGTCCTGCTCGAAGCCCACCTTGACCCAGTCGCCGAGGGCGATGGCAGCCTGCATTGCCGCTTCCTCAGGCAGATTGTCCGACTTCTTGACGATGATGCCGTATTGCAGCACAAAGGACTCGGCGTCGATCGGATAATGGCAGTTGATCAGAATCGTCTTCTGGTCGTCGCTCTCGAAGTGATACGTCAAGTCGTCGATCATGAACGAGGGGCCGTAGTAGGACGCCACCGAAGTCGTGCCGAGTAGTCGGGGCTGGCCTTCCGGATCCGGTATGTCACCACGAGCGCCGCTGTTCATGTACTGCGTCGCGAGGTGTCCTTCGAAGATGTTCTTGAACTGCGTCGGCATCGAGCCGTGAATGTAAAAGAAGTGCGCCATGTCGACGACGTTGTCGATGATCTCGCGGCAGTTGGTGTTGACGACGGTGGTATACCAGTGCCAGTCGGTCCACTCGTCACTGGACGCGCCTTCGATCCGAGGGATGGCGACCTCGGCGGGCGGCGGATTGTGCTCGGGGTCGTTCCAGACGAACAACATCCCGTCTTGTTCGAGGGTGGTCCACGTTGCGGTGCGGGCCAGCCGCGGCGTCCGTTTGCTGTAGGGCACCTTCTTGCATCGGCCATCGCCGCCCCACCGCCAGTCGTGGAACGGACACGCGATCTCGTCACCTTTGACCGTGCCCTGGCTGAGGTCTCCGCCCATGTGGCGGCAGTAGCCGGCGAGCACGTTGATCTTGCCGTCGCCGCTGCGGAAGACCACCAGCTTCTGGCCGAACGCTCTCACCGAGTGCGGTTCGCCATCGCCGAAATCCCTGGTCAGCCCCAGGCAATGCCAGCCGCGGGCGAACCTGGTCGGAGCTGCTGCTGCTTCGATCTGCCGAATCTCGTCGGTTTCTGAGGTCCCTGGCTGCAACGTCATGACCCCGTTGTACGCCCGCTTCACGGCCTATGGAGCCAATCGTCCCGCTGGGAGGGAGAATCCCGCGCAGCCGCGATGCTCCCGACCTACTGTCGGAGCCGTGACGACCGCTGCACCGACCACCATCCCTGCCGGCCTGCCCCTGCGCGATACGACCGTCGATCTGCTGGTCGTGGGGTCAGGCACGGGCATGGCCGCCGCGCTGGCGGCCGCCGAGCGCGGGCTCGAGGTGCTGATCGTCGAGAAGTCGCCCTACGTCGGCGGTTCCACCGCACGGTCCGGCGGCGCCCTGTGGATTCCCGCGAGCCCGGTTCTCGCGGAGAACGGGGCAGGCGACACCGCTGAGAAGGCGCGTACCTACCTCGATTCGGTCGTCGCGGGCACGGCTCCACCGCAACGGTCGGCGGAGTTCGTCACCCAGCTTGCAGCGACGGTGCAGATGTTACGACGCACCACTCCGATGCGATTCACCTGGGCGCGCGACTACTCGGACTACCACCCCGAGCATCCCGGCGGAAGCGCCGACGGACGAACGTGTGAGTGCAGGCCGTTCAACACCTCGTTGCTCGGCGAGTACCGGTCTCTCCTGCGGCCGGGCCTGATGGAGCCGACGATCCCGATGCCGACCACGAGTGCGGACTATCGCTGGATGAACCTGATGGCACGCGTACCCCGAAAGGGCTTGCCGCTCATCGTCAAACGACTGGCACAGGGTTTGGGCGGGCTGATGCTCGGACGGCGCTACACGGCCGGCGGGCAGGCGTTGGCCGCTGGATTGTTCGCAGGCGTCTTGCGCGCAGGCATCGGTGTGTGGACGCAGACCAGGCTGGTGCGGCTGATCACCGACGGCGACAGGGTCACCGGTGCCGTCGTCACACAGAACGGACGCGAGGTCACCATCGAAGCGCGACGCGGCGTGGTGCTGGCCGCCGGTGGGTTCGACCACAACATGGACATGCGGTGGAAATTCCAGTCCGAGTCACTCGGCGAGCACACCAGCCTCGGCGCGGAGACCAACACCGGCGACGCGATCCGCATCGCCCAGGATGTAGGCGCCGGAATAGATCTCATGGATCAGGCGTGGTGGTTCCCCGCGGTGGCGCCGCTGCCGGGGGCCGATCCGCTGGTCATGCTCGCCGAACGATCGCTGCCGGGTTCGCTGATCGTCGATCAGACGGGTCAACGTTTCACCAACGAGGCCAGCGATTACATGTCCTTCGGCCAGTGTGTGCTCGCCCGTGAACGTGCCGGCAACCCCGTCGAGTCCATGTGGATCGTCTTCGACCAGCAATACCGCAACAGTTATGTCTTTGCTGCGGACCGTTTCCCGCGGATGGGCCTGCCGCAGGCGTGGTACGACGCGGGCATCGCGCATCGCTGCGACGATATGGCCGAGCTCGGGCGCATGATGAAGGTGCCCCACACACAGTTCGTCGCCACCGTCTCACGATTCAACGAGATGTCGCGCAGCGGAGTCGATTCCGATTTCGGCCGCGGGAACAGTGCCTACGACCGCTACTACGGTGATCCCACCATCACACCCAACCCGAATCTCCGTCCGCTCGACAGTGGGCCGTTCTACGCGGTCAAGATGGCGCTCAGCGACCTCGGCACGTGCGGCGGTCTTCGCGCCGACGAGCGCGCCCGGGTGCTACGCGAGGACGGCAGCCCTATCACTGGGCTGTACGCGATCGGCAACACCGCCGCGAACGCGTTCGGAACGACATATCCCGGTGCGGGCGCAACGATCGCGCAGGGTCTGGTGTACGGCTTCATCGCCGCCAACGACGCGGCTGCGCTGTAATCACACGTGGTCTGATGTCGCCGCCGGGGCGGCTCCGTCGTCGGCGTCGGCCTTCTTTTCGATCTCGTACCAGTATTCCGGTGCGGGCCAAGGGATCTTCGTCTGACCGCCCTCGCCGACACGCGGGAACTCGGCCTCCGCCTCGTCGAGTTCCTTGATCATCTTCAGCGTCAACTCGTGCTCGTTGGCGTAATACCGCTCGGCCCAGTTCAGCGCGACGCGCGCATACGCCCAGGCCGGGTCGGCTTTGGCCCACTTCGCGTCCTTGGCCGCGCTGCGGTGCATCTCGTCGGCGTAGGCCAGGTGCTCTTGCAGGATTTCCTTGAGCCTGGCGGGATTCGTGAGATGCGCGAACGTCACTCGCAACAGAGCACTGTGCTTGAGCACAGGAGGATCCAATGGCGCCTCGTTCGCCCATCGCGTCACAGCGTCGAGGCCGGCTTCGGTGATCTTGTACAGCCGACGACTGCGAGCGCCGCTGCTGGTGTCGGACCGCGACGTCACCAGGCCCAGTTGTTCCAGCTTCTTGAGCTCTGAATAGATCTGGCTGTAGGCGGGGCTCCCGTAGAAGAACCGCATACTCCAGTCGATCCATTTCCGAATGTCGTAACCCGACAGCTCGTACTCGTACGACAGCATTCCCAACAGCGCCCAGCTGGTCGCCGCAAGGTTCGGCTTCCCCTGCTCGTCGCCGCCGCCTTTCACCTGCTCAGACTAACAACAGGGGTCGCCGGCGGGCGCGCGCTGACCACTGGGCGGGATG
This sequence comes from Mycolicibacterium rhodesiae NBB3, assembly GCF_000230895.2. The sequence continues at coordinate 4,241,515 of NC_016604.1, read as the reverse complement.
CCTGCTTGCGGCCGCACAACTGATGGGGTGAGAGTTGCGTCAACCGCGACTTGGGAAGGCGATGACCGAAACTCACGAATTGCTGACCGCTGCCGTGCGGCGACTGATCGACGCCACCATCCGCACTGAAGTCGAGGCGGATGCGATCGCAGCCGCAACAGACAAGATCGAGGCGGCCACAGCCCACTTGAGTGACGCCCTGATACCGGGATCGTTCGGTGTCCAGGCCACCCCCGACGGCCGCCCAATTGCGCTGGGCAACGTGGTGATCGGACAACGAAATCCCGTTGCTCCACCGCTGACCATCAATCACAGCCCGGACGGCACGGTGCATACCGACTTCGTATTGGGCGCCGCATACGAGGGGCCGCCGGGCCATGTCCACGGCGGCGTGTGCGCGTTGATCCTCGACCACGTCCTCGGCGCCACCGCGCATCAACCCGGCAAGCCCGCGGTCACCGGCACCCTGACACTGCGCTACGTGCGCGGCACACGTCTTGGCCAACACCTCCGCGCGCAGGCGCAGGTGAGTCGGATCGAGGGGACGAAGACCTTCGCAGCCGGCAGCATCACCGACGCCGACGGCGTGACGGTTGAAGCGGAGGGCATTTTCATCCATCCGAGAGGCACGCCGCAGTCCTAGGTCCACTGGCCGGGACAATCGGCTGACACCTGCGGCATTTCACGCAAGTATCTGCCTATGCCTCTTCAGCGCTACCTCGACCGCCGAGTCCTCATCACCGGCGGCGGCTCGGGCATCGGGCAGGCAACCGTCCTGCGGATCCTGGACGAAGGCGGCCGGGTGGCCGCGGCCGATATCAGCGAGTCCGGCTTGAAGGACACCGTCGCCAGGGCCGAGGCGAACCGCGATCGGCTGACGACGGTGGTCCTCGACGTCTCCAGCGAGGACTCCGTCAAGCAGGGCGTGGCCCAGGCCGTCGAGGCGCTCGGCGGTCTCGATGCGCTCGTCAACGCCGCGGGGATTCTGCGGTCGGTGCATTTCCTCGAGACGACGCTCGCCGATTTCGAGCAGGTGCTGCGGATCAACCTGATCGGCACCTTCCTGATGACGCGCGAGGCCATCCCCGCTTTGCGCACCGGGACGGACCCCGCGGTGGTCAACTTCAGCTCCACCTCAGCGGCCTTCGCGCATCCCTACATGTCGGCCTACGCGGCGTCCAAAGGAGGAATCCAGGCGATGACCCACACGCTCGCGCTTGAGTTCGCCAAGGAGCGGATCCGGTTCAACTCGGTTCAACCCGGCTCGATCTCGTCCGGAATGACCGATGGCACCGGCGAATCCAAACAGAGCATCGGTCCCGGACTGCCCGACGATGCCGACTTCTCGCTGTTCGGCAAGATCATGCCGACCCTGCCCGTGGACGGCGGAGGTATGTTCGCCAAGCCGGATGCGGTCGCCGCGGTGGTGGCGATGCTCGCCTCCTCGGATGCCTATTTCGTGACCGGCACCGAGGTGCGCGTCGACGGCGGAACGCACATGTAGATTGCATCGAATGACGACCCTCGACAGGCCCCTTCGCGTCATTCAGTGGACCACCGGCAACATCGGCAAACGGTCGCTGCACGCCATCATCGGCCGCGACGACATGGAACTGGTCGGCGTGTACGCCCACGGCGCCGACAAGGTGGGAACCGACGCCGCAGAACTCGCGGGTTGGCCCGAACCAACGGGTGTGACAGCCACCAACGACATCGACGCGCTCATCGCGCTGCGCCCCGACGCGTGCTGCTACAACCCGTTGTGGCCCAGCATCGACGAACTGGTTCGTCTGCTCGAAGCCGGTGTCAACGTCTGTTCGAGCGCCGCCTGGATCACCGGGGGGAAACAGACACCCGAGGATCAGGAACGCATCAGGAAGGCCTGCGAGAAGGGCAATTCCACCATCTTCGGCAACGGAGCCCACCCTGGCATGACGAACATGGTGGGTATGGTGCTGAGTGGTTCCTGCGAGCGGGTCGACGAGATCCGGATCACCGAATCGGTGGACTGCTCCACCTATGAGTCCGCGGGAACGCAGACAGCGATGGGCTTCTCCCAGGATCCCGACACCCCCGGTCTGGCCGAAAGTGTGCGACGCGAAAGCGAGGTGTTCGCCGAATCCGCCGCGATGATGGCGGACGCCATCGGCGCCAAGCTCGACAAGTTGACCTTCGACGTCACGTTCACCCCGGCCACCGGCGACAGCGATCTGGGCTTCATGCAGATCCCCGAGGGCACCGTCGGCGGTGTCATGGGCTACCACCGTGGGTGGGTGGGCGAGAAGAACGTCGTCAGTGTGGGATTCAACTGGATCATGGGGCGCCATGTCACCCCGCCCAAGCCCCTCGAGCACGGTCACGTCGTCCAGGTGTTCGGCCTGCCCAACATGCGCACCGTGCTGCACTGCCTGCCGCCCAAGGACTGGACCGAACCCGGGTTCATGGGTCTCGGCATGATCTACACCGCCATGCCTGTCACCAACGCCGTGCCCGCCGTCGTCGCCGCAGAACCTGGCATCGTGACGCTGAAGGACCTCCCGCCCATCACCGGGCGTTACGCGGGCTAGTCGGCGGTCTGGACGACGACTCCGATGGCGCCGGCGCCCAGGTGGATCGACAACACCGGGCCCATGTCGGCGACGGTGAGCGAGTCGATCTGCGGCAGGCGCGTCGTCAGCGCGGCGCCCATTTGGTCGGCGCCGTCGTGGTTGTCGACATGGTGAATGGCGATTCGGGCGCTGCGCTCGCCGACGATCTCGGCGACGCGCTCGACCATCGCCGCGTGCGCCTTGGTGATCGTGCGGATTCGTTGGTCCAGCACGAGACGGCCGTCCACGTCGAGCGTCAGCAGCGGCTTGAGCGACAGCGCCGTGCCTAGCCATGACGCCGCCGCGCCGATACGCCCGCTGCGCCTGAGGTTTTCCAGGCGGTGCACGACGATGAAGGCGTGGGTGCGCGGTATCGCCGAACGAGCGGCAGCTTCAACGGCTTCCAGATCGGATCCACTCATCGCCGCCTCCGCAGCGGCGCGCGCGACGAATCCGACGCCCATCGCGGCAGTGCGCGAGTTCACGACGCGTACTGACGATCCGAACTCGCGTGCGGCGGCCACCGCCGTGCTGAAGGTGCTCGACAACGCCGCCGAGATGTGGACCGCGACAACGCCGTCGCCCCCACTGTCGGCCAGCGCCTGCGCATAGGTCTCGGTCAGCGCGGCAGGTGCGGCACCCGAGGTCGTCGCGCGGGGCCGCTCGTGAACGTCGTAGGGCGCATCGTCCACACCGTCGCGAAGGTCCGAGCCGTCAACGAGGACGTGCAAAGGCACCTGACGAATGTTCCACTGCTTCAACTCATCTGAATGCAGTCGGGACGACGAGTCCGTCACGACGATCACGGACATGGCACGCCGGCTTCGGCAAGCGCCTCGAGCATCAGGTCGGCCACCGCCTGATGGGCTTCGAAATTCCAGTGGATCCCGTCCGGATTGCCGCGGCCGCTCATCACCTCGTCGCCGACGGCGGCCTTCAGATCGACGAGCGGTATGTCGTGTTCGGCCGCCCATGCGGTGATCGCCTTCACCGTGCCTTCCCGACCGTGGTGGGCGTTTCCGTACGTTTGCGCGATGTGCACCGACGGCAACGATGCGACGACCGGGATCCCGGGTCGGTTGAAATCAATTGCCCCTCTGGTCATCTCGAGATATTCGACAGACACGTGCGGCGGCAGCGCCGCGCGCGACACCGGTGAGAGCCGCGGCTGCAGCCAGCCGTATCCATCGCGTGCCCAACGCCGAAGCCACGCGGGGCGGATGTATCTGATCAACTCCCGAAGCGCCGTCGGCAACGGCGACGGAAGCGAATCCATCCCGCCGGTCGCGAACACCACGGCGCCCGCCCGCGGCAGCGCCGCCCATGCCCGCGGATCCTGGGTCGCGGCCCACCACACGTCGCGGCACGTCCAGCCGATGCGTCCGATGAGTTCGACATCCCAACCCAACTGGGCGGCAACGATGTTGGGCCAGATGCGCGGATCGTCGGACGGCAAACCACCGGTCGGGCCGTAATACGACAACGAGTCGCAGAACAGCAGCAGCGTTCGGCGGGCAGGGTCAGAGGACATCGTTGGCAACCTGCGCCGAGGCGTTCCAGACGTCGAGCCGCCAACGGATATCCGCGTGCGCGGCGTCGATGTCGCTATGGGCCGACAACTGCACCCAGCTGCAGTTGCCCATTCCACCGAGGACCGGCCAGTTGTCGACGGGAAGCCCGAGCAGCGCCGCAGTCAGTGCTGCGATGAGGCCACCGTGTGCGACGAGCACGACGGGCCGATCGCGTTCGTCGACGCCCCAGTCCGCCTGGGCGGTGAGCAGCTCGGCCACCAGCGGCATGCTGCGCGCCGCGACGTCCACGCGGCTCTCCCCGCCATGCGGCGCCCACCGCGCGTTTTCGCGCCACGCGAGCCGGGCGCCTGGGGATTGGGCGTCGACCTCGAGATGCGTCAAACCCTGCCAGTCGCCCAGATGCGTCTCCCGCAGCCTGGTGTCCACCTGCACCGGAACTCCGGAACGCTCGCCGAGAGCGACCGCCGTGTCCAGCGCCCGCCGCAGGTCCGAGGACACGATGAGCAGCGGCTGACGCTTGGCCAGCACCTCAGCGGCGGCTACGGCCTGCACCCTGCCGAGCTCGGAGAGGTCGGTGTCCAGCTGACCCTGCATGCGACTGCCCGCGTTGAACTCGGTCTGGCCGTGACGCAGCAGAACCAGGTGGCGGATCCTCACGAGTCGGTGTCCGTTGCTCTTCGCGCGATCGGCTCATCGACGTCCAAGTCCACCGTGATGGCGGGACAGTCACGCCAGAGCTTGTCCAGCGCGTAGAAGTTGCGTTCGTCCTGATGCTGGATGTGCACCACGATGTCCACGAAGTCGAGCAGCGTCCAGCGCCCCTCGCGGGCGCCCTCCCGGCGGGCGGGCTTGTGCCCGGCGAGGCGCATCTTCTCCTCGACCTCGTCGACGATCGCGTTGACCTGGCGTTCGTTGGACGCCGATGCGATGACGAAACAATCGGTGATGACCAGCTGCCCGGACACATCGATCACAACGACGTCGGTGGCCAGTTTGGCGGCCGCCGCGCGCGCGGCCACCGTGGCCATGCCGATCGCCTCCTCAGATGCGCTCATCGCGTCGGCTCCTCGGTTGCCAGCGAATGTGCTTGATAGAGCTCGCGTTTGGTCACGTACTGAACCACTCCGTCGGGCACCAGATACCAGATGGGCCTGTTCTCCTCAGCGCGCTTTCGGCAGTCAGTCGACGAGATCGCCAGCGCAGGCACTTCCACCAGGCTCAGCGCCTCGGCGGGAAGTTCCGCCATGGCGGCCTGGATGTGCTGTCCGTCCAGTTCGTAGCCCGGCCGACTGACACCGACGAATTTGGCTATCGAGAACATTTCCTCCCAGTTCTGCCAGGACAGGATCGACGCCAGCGCGTCGGCTCCGGTGATGAAGTACAGGTCCGCTTCCGGGTTGACCGCACGCAGGTCGCGCAACGTGTCCTTGGTGTAGGTCGGGCCGCCGCGGTCGATGTCGACACGGCTGACCGAGAACCTCGGGTTGGACGCCGTCGCGATCACGGTCATCAGATAGCGGTCCTCGGCAGCGGTGACGGGGCGCTGACGCTTCTGCCACGGCTGGCCCGTCGGGACGAACACCACCTCGTCGAGCTCGAACAGGTCGGCGACTTCGCTGGCCGCGACAAGGTGGCCGTTGTGGATGGGGTCGAACGTCCCACCCATCACGCCCATCCTGCGTCGAGAAACCACGATTTGCCAGCTTACGTCTTGTGCCGCGCCTAGACCGGCAGCAGCGCATCGATGACCGAGGCCAGCTGTTTCGCGGACCGGCATTCATGCATCGTGATGACGTCCTGGTAGCGCGGCACCGCCGAATCTCCGCTGCCCCACAGGTGCCTGGGTTCGGGGTTGAGCCAGTGCGCGTGCCTGCTGGAGTTGACCATGTGGGCCAGCAGCTCCACTTCGGGATTACGGTAGTTGTTGCGCCCGTCGCCGAGCACCAGCAGGGAGCTGCGCGGCGACAGCACATTCGGCCACGCATTCATGAACGAGACGAACGCGTGCCCATAGTCGGAATGGCCGTCGCGGGTGTACACGGCCGCCTCGCGGGTGATCCGCTGCACCGCGACCGCCAGGTCGGCGTCGGGTCCGAACAGTTCGGTGACCTCGTCGGTGGTGTCGATGAAGGCGAACACGCGAACGCGCGAGAACTGCTGGCGCAGGGCATGCACGAGCATCAACGTGAAATGGCTGAAGCCGGCCACCGATCCGGACACGTCGCACAGCACCACCAGCTCGGGCCGGGCGGGATGCGGCTTCTTGAGCACCACGTCGATCGGCACGCCACCGGTGGACATCGACTTGCGCAGCGTCTTACGCAGGTCGATCTCGCCCTGCCGCGACCGTCGGCGCCGCGCGGCCAGCCGGGTCGCCAACGTGCGCGCCAGCGGTTTCACGACCCGTTGCATCTGGCGAAGCTGCTCGCCGGAGGCTCGCAAAAATTCGACGTTCTCGGCGAGCTGCGGCACGCCGTACATCTGGACATGGTCGCGGCCCAGCTGTTCGGCGGTTCGGCGCTTGGTCTCGGCCTCCACCATGCGACGCAGTTGGTTGATGCGTTGCGCCGCCATCGCTTTCGCGATCTGTTCCTGCGTCGGCGTCGGTTCGTCGCCGTACGGTGCGAGCAGGCCGGCCAGCAGCCTGCCTTCGAGGTCGTCGAGGTTCATCGCCTTGAGCGCCTGATACGACGAGTACGACGGGCCGCGGCTGGAGTTGTACCGTCCGTGCGCCTCGACAATCTGGGCGATCATCCGCTGTAGTCGCTCGTCCATGTTGGCCAGGTCTTCGTTGGCCTCCAACAGATCTAGCAACGCCTGACGCATGGCATCGACGTCCTCGGGCGGTAATCCCTCTGGCTCGCCGTCCGTTTCGTCGTCCTCGTCGGTGAGGACCGTTTTCGCACCCAGCGCCGCGGGGAACCACAGGTCGAACATCGCGTCGAACGTCTCACGGTGGTCGGGACGGCGCAGCACCGCGCAGGCGATACCCTCGCGCAGCTGTTCGCGGCTCTGCAGGCCCAGGACCGACATCACCCGGCCGGCGTCGACGGTTTCCGACGGCCCCACCGAAATGCCGCGTCCGCGCAGCGCTTCGACGAACTCCACCAGGTGGCCGGGAATTCCGTGCGGCGCCAACGGTTGCGGCGGGCGGGTGCGTCGGACTGCCATCAATTCAGCCGTAACTCTCCGGCAGCCTTGACCTGATCGGACTGGTGCTTGAGCACCACACCGAGGGTGGCTGCGATGGTCGCATCGGTGATCGTGTCCAGTCCCAGCGCCAGCAGCGTGCGCGCCCAGTCGATGGTCTCCGCCACCGACGGCAGCTTCTTCAGCGCCATGCCGCGCAGCACGCCGATGATGCGCACCAGTTCCTCGGCGAGGTGCTCGGGCAGCTCCGGCACCCGGGACAACAGGATGCGTCGCTCCAGTTCGGCATCGGGAAAGTCGATGTGCAGGAACAGACACCGGCGTTTGAGCGCCTCCGACAGTTCGCGCGTCGCATTGGAGGTCAGCACGACGAACGGCTTGCGCTCGGCGACGATGGTGCCCAGTTCCGGAACGGTGACGGCGAAGTCGCTGAGTACCTCCAGCAGCAGACCCTCGATCTCGATGTCGGCTTTGTCGGTCTCGTCGATCAGCAAGACTGTCGGATCAGTGCGCTTGATCGCCGTCAGCAGCGGACGCGTCAGCAGGAACTCTTCGCTGAACACATCGGTTTTCGTCTGGTCCCAGTCGCCAGACCCGGCCTGGATGCGCAGGATCTGCTTGGCGTGGTTCCACTCGTAGAGGGCGCGGGCCTCGTCGACGCCCTCGTAGCACTGCAACCGCACCAGGCCCGATCCGGTCGCCTGCGCGACCGCGCGGGCCAGTTCGGTCTTGCCGACACCCGCGGGACCCTCGACCAACAGCGGCTTGCCCAGCCGGTCGGCGAGGAATACCGCTGTGGCGGTTGCGGTGTCGGGCAGATACCCGGTCTCGGCAAGCTTGGCCGCGACATCGTCGATGTCGGCGAACAGCGGAGCAGGGCGTGCGGGGACGCTCATCGGTCTGGTTTCTCCTGTCAGGCGGGGCGGGTCTGACCGTCGCCCCACACAATCCATTTGGTCGATGTCAACTCGGGCAGGCCCATGGGTCCGCGGGCGTGCAGCTTCTGGGTGGAGATGCCGATTTCGGCGCCGAAACCGAATTGCTCGCCGTCGGTGAACGCGGTCGACGCGTTCACCATCACCGCCGCGGCGTCCACCCGCTCGGTGAACCGCTGTGCAGCAGCAAGATTGGTGGTCACGATGGCTTCGGTATGTCCGGTGCCGTATTCGTTGATGTGCTCGATCGCGGCGTCGAGACCGTCGACCACCGCGATGGCGATGTCCATCGACAAGAACTCGGCGCGCAGTTCGTCGTCGGACGGGTTCTCGTGCAGAGTCACACCCGCGCTCTGCAGGGCCTGCGTCAGCCGGGGCAGGGCGGTGTCGGCGATCGCGGCGTCGATCAAGAGCGACTCAGCGGCGTTGCACACGCTGGGCCTGCGCGTCTTGGCGTTGAGCAAAATCCGTTCGGCCACATCGAGATCGGCGGCCTCGTGCACGTAGACGTGACAGTTACCGACGCCGGTCTCGATGGTCGGGACCATCGCGTCGCGCACCACCGCGTCGATCAAGCCCGCTCCCCCGCGCGGGATCACAACGTCGACGAGACCGCGGGCCTGGATCAGATGGGTGACGCTGGCGCGGTCCGCGCTGGGAAGCAACTGCACGACGTCGGGTTCGAGCCCCTCGCCTGCCATGGCGGCGCGCAGTGCGGTGACTAGCGCGTCGTTGGAATGGGCCGCCGACGAGCTTCCGCGCAGCAGCACCGAGTTGCCGGACTTCAGGGTCAACCCGAAGGCGTCGACGGTGACGTTGGGCCGGCCCTCGTAGACGATGCCGACGACACCGAGCGGCACGCGCTGCTGACGAAGTCGTAGACCGTTGGGCAGAGTGCGCCCACGCAACACCTCGCCGACCGGATCGGGTAGACCGGCAACCTGACGCAGTCCCGACGCGATGCCGTCGACGCGCTGAGGGTTCAGCGCGAGCCGATCGAGCATGGCGTCCGGCGTGCCCGCGGCCCTCGCAGCGTCGAGATCGCGTTCGTTGGCGGCAAGGATTTCATGCACGCGAGCCAGCACGGCATCGGCGGCGGCGTGCAGCGCGCGGTTCTTTACCTCGGTGCTCAGCGTCGCCAGTGCTCGCGCCGCGACGCGGGCCCGGCGGGCGGCGTCGTGGACCTGCGAGCGCAAGTCGGACCCAGGCCCATTTGTCGCGCCGCTCCGAACTGCAGCCTGCACACTCATTGAGCCAGCGTATCGAACCTGTCTGCGGCGTTCGACACGTGTCAGGTAGCAGGGCTGGGCTAGCTTGAAAGTCATGACCGCGCGGGTCTGCGTAGTGGGCAGTGTCAACGCCGATCTCACCTTCACCGTGGACGCCTTGCCGCGGCCGGGCCAAACCGTTCTGGCGTCCTCACTGCTGTCCTCGCCAGGCGGAAAGGGCGGCAACCAGGCCGTGGCCGCCGCCCGCGCGGGTGCCTCGGTGCAGCTGATCGCGGCACTGGGCAGCGACTCCGCCGCCGATCAGCTGCGCGCCCACCTGTCCGCCAACGACGTCGGGCTTGACGGCGTGGTCACCGTGTCCGGACCCAGCGGCGCGGCGGTCATCGTGGTGGACGCCGCGGCCGAGAACAACATCGTGGTCGCGCCGGGGGCGAATGCGCAGCTGAACGTCGACTCCGCCGAAATCCGAGGCGTGATCGCCGACAGCGACGTCGTGCTGCTGCAGCTGGAGATCCCGATCGCGACCGCGATCGCCGCTGCGCGGGTCGGACGGACCGCGGGTGCCACGGTCATCGTCAACGCGTCTCCCGCCGGCGCGCGACCGCACGACCTGCTCGCACTGTCCGAGCTCGCCGACGTCGTCGTCGTCAACGAAGCGGAAGCTCGTGAATGGCACTGGCCCGTCGCCCATCTCGTGATCACCCGGGGCAGGCGCGGCGCGAGCTACCTCGGCGAGGACGAGCGGTTCGATGTCCCCGCACCGCGTGTCACGCCCGTCGACACCGCGGGTGCAGGCGACGTGTTCGCAGGCGTGCTGGCGGCCGCCTGGCGGGACGGGCATGAAGTCGCGCTGCGCAGGGCATGCGCGGCCGGCGCGTTGTCGACGCTGGTGCCCGGCGCCGGCGACTGCGCCCCGTATGCCGAAGCCATCGACGATGCAGTGTCCGACCGAACAGCGAGCGAAAGGCATCCATGACGACCAGCGAAGCGTCGACCCCACCGCGTCCACCCGAGGGCGACTGGCTCGGCACGCCGTACCTGAAGTTCACCAGGGAAGGCGCGTTCGGAGTCTGCACGCTGGACCGGCCGGAAGCGCGCAACGCGATGACCCCCGCGATGTACTTCGGTATTCGTTACGCGGTCCGCCACGTCGACGCCGACCCCGATCTGGCGGGCCTGCTGATCACCGGCACCGGCGACGTCTTCGCGCCGGGCGGCGACATGGGCGGTGGCGACGGCAGCGACAACTGGCTGACCTTCGGGTCGGCGCTGGGAATGGATGTGACGCCGTTCGAGACCCTGCGCCAATCGGTCAAGCCCGTGGTGGCGGCGGTCAACGGCCTGTGCCAGGGCGGCGGATTGCAGATCGCGCTGTGCAGCGACATGACGGTGGTCAGCGACCGGGCGACGTTCCGGGTGCCCGAGCTGCTGCGCGGCATCGCCGACACCTACTACAGCCAGATGCTCGCGCGCCTGATCGGGCCGGTGCGCACCCGCGACCTCATGTTCACCGGTCGCACGCTGACCGCGCAGGAGGCCGAGGAGTGGGGCATGGTCGCGCGGGTCGTCCCGCATGAGGAGTTGCTCGACGCGTCGCGCGAGGTGCTCGGTCAGTGCTGTCGCACCGCACCCGCAGCGAGGAGCTTGGTCAAGTCCAGCCTCGACAACTATCTGGGCCTGTTCGACCGCATCGGCATGCAGGCCGGCATATCCGGCCCGGAGGCTATCGAAGGTTTCCTGTCGTTCAAGGAGCGACGCTCGCCGAGTTGGGTGCACCCGGATCTGCGGATCGACGGCCGCCTTTGAGTGATTTCGGTGCGCTCACGGTCGCTCAGCGGTCTGTGTAGTTCGGGGACATCGCTGACAGGTTGATGTCTCGGGACATCGCTGACACCTGAGTAGGGCCTCGACCAGGATGGTTCATGGCCCAGAAGGTGACGGCGATGGACATTCGCATGGCTGCGGCATTGGCCGGCCAGGTCGACAACGTGGCGGCGTTCTGCCGAGATAGCGGGATTAGTCGGCAGACGTTCTACAAGTTCCGCAAGCGCTTCTGCGACGGCGGGATCGAGGGCCTGCAGGATCGATCGCGGCGTCCGCTGAGCTCACCGGGACAGACCCCGGTCGAGGTGGAGGACCTGATCGTGCTGCGACGCAAACAGCTCATCGAGCAGGGTCGAGACCACGGCGCGCAATCGATCGTGTGGTCGCTGCAACGCGAGGGCATCGCGCAGGTGCCCTCGCCGTCGACGGTGTGGCAGATTTTGACCCGCCGCGGCATGATCACCGCCCAGCCGCAGAAACGCCCGAAGTCAGCAACGAAGCGGTTCTGCTTTTCTCGGCCCAACGAGTGTTGGCAGTCCGATTGGACCAGGTGGTCGCTGGCCGATGGAACACCGGTGGCCATTGCGGGCAGCCTCGATGATCACTCCCGCTATCTCGTCGGGTTGCGCGCGGGTGCTGGCGACGCCGACAGTGAGCTCGTCTGGTCGGTCATCATGGCCGGTATCGCCGAGTGCGGGATACCGTCGATGTCGTTGTCCGACAACGGAATCGTCTACACCGGTAGGTTCCACTCCCATGAATCGGCGTTTGAGACCAACTTACGCACCCTAGGTGTGCGCACCATCAACTCGATGCCCTTTCATCCGCAGACCTGCGGCAAGATCGAACGATTCTGGCAGACGCTGAAAAAGTGGCTCACAGCCCGCGACCCCGCGGCCACCCTCGCCGAGCTCAACACGCTGATCGAGCAGTTCCGCAGGTTCTACAACGACCAGCGACCCCACCGCGCCCTGCGCGGAGCCACCCCCACCGAGGCGATGGCCGCCACCACCAAAGCCCGCCCCGCCGACCGTCCACTACCCGCACCGGTATTCGTCAGCCACCACACCGTGGGACAGACCTCGGGCTACGTGCACGTCGCGCCCTACAGAGTCAACGTTGGGCTACGCTGGGCCGGCCACGAATGCGATGTCATCCGCGACGGCGACCACATCTCCATCTTCAGCGGCAACAGACTCGTACGCGCACTGACCACCGATCCCACACGCAACTACCAACCCATCGACAAATCCACCCGCACCTACCGCAACCGCGAACCCAAACCGGCATCATGAGTGTCAGCGATGTCCCGCGACAAAAGTGTCAGCGATGTCCCGAGACACCACAGGTCGCTCAGCGGTCGCAAGCGCACCGAAATCGCTGAAACTAGTACAGAATTGGCTGTACTATTGCGGCATGCAGACGGTCGTTCACAGCCACGCGCTCTCGCGGTTCGGGTGTGCACTGTCCGATCCGACCCGCGCCGAGATCCTGCTGATGCTGCGCGACGGCCCCGGCTATCCGTCCGATCTGGCCGACAAGATCGGGGTGTCGCGCCAGATCGTGTCCAACCACCTCGCGTGCCTGAGGGGCTGCGGACTGGTGATCGCCCGCCCCGAGGGCCGGCGCAGCCGCTACGAACTGGCCGACGAGCGCATCGCCCACGCGCTCGACGACCTGATCGGTCTCGTACTCGAGGTGGACCCGGCCTGCTGCCCCGCCGCCAAGACCGACGCCTGCTGCTGATGTCGACGATCACGCGGGCACGGCGGGCAACCCTGACCCGCCGCATCCGCCTGCTGGTGGCCGCGACCATCGCCTACAACGTCGTCGAGGCGGTCGTCGCACTGGCCGAAGGCGCCAGGGTGTCGTCGTCGGCACTGATCGGCTTCGGCCTCGACTCCGTGGTCGAGATCTCGTCGGCGGCGGCCGTCGCGTGGCAGTTCTCGGCCAAGGATCCCCAAGCCCGGGAGAAGTCGGCGCTGCGCTTCATCGCGTTCTCGTTCTTTGCGCTCGCCGCATACGTCACCGTCGACGCAGTGCGCGCCCTGACAGGCGTTGGCGAGGCACGTCCGTCGACCATCGGCATCGCGCTCGCGGCGCTCAGCCTGGCGATCATGCCGGTGCTCTCACTGACCCAACGGGCCGCAGGCCGCGAACTCGGATCGCTGTCGGCTGTTGCCGATTCGAAGCAGACGCTGCTGTGCACGTACCTGTCGGCGATCCTGCTCGCCGGCCTGGTGGTCAACAGCCTGCTCGGCTGGTCGTGGGCGGACCCTGTCGCGGCGCTCGGAATCGCCGCGATCGCCGTGCGCGAAGGCGTCGACGCCTGGCGCGGAAATCCGTGTTGCACTACGGAAGGAGCATCATGCCGGTAGTCGCTCTCATTCTGTTCGCGACCTTCGCTGCCCTCGGATTCGGTTGGCGCAGTTGGGAACAGCGGCGGCGCACCGGATCGACCGGATTCCACGGCATCAGCGGCCGGCCAGGTTCGATCGAGTGGTGCGCGGGTGTCGGGTTCATCGTCTCGATGGGGGTCGCGGTTCTTGCGCCAATCCTGCAGTTGCTCGGCGTCGTCTCGCCGGTGGGCTTATTGCACGCGCCCTGGATTCAGTTCTCCGGCGTCGCGGTCGCGGTGATCGGCATCGCGGCCACCGTCTACGCCCAGCTGGACATGGGCGACTCGTGGCGCATCGGCGTCAACAAGAGCGAGACGACCACGCTCGTGCGCACCGGCGTCTTCGGATGGGTACGCAATCCGATCTTCACCGCCATGATGGTGTTCGGCTTCGGATTCGCGCTGCTGACCCCGAATCCGGTGGCCTTGGTGGGTTTCGTGCTCCTCATCGTCACGATCGAGCTTCAGGTCCGCGCCGTCGAGGAGCCGTACCTGCTGGCCACACACGGCGACACCTACCGCGACTACTGCGCAGGCGTCGGCCGCTTCGTCCCCAAAGTGGGGCGCGTCTAGTCCTCGGGGATGTCGCGTTCGATCTCCGCCAGCCAGATACGCGCGGACATGTCCGACGGCGCCCGCCAGTCACCGCGCGGCGAGAGCGATCCGCCGTGCGACACCTTCGGGCCGTTGGGCAACGCCGACCGTTTGAACTGCGAGAACGAATAGTACCGCTGCGCGAACACCTGCAACCAGTGGCGAATCTCTTTCAGCGAGTAGGTCGGCCGCTTGTCCTCAGGGAAGCCCGCCGGCCAGTCGCCGCGCTCGGGGTCACTCCAGACATGCCAGGCCAGAAACGCGATCTTCGACGGTTTGAACCCGTAGCGCAGCACATTGAACAGTGAGAAGTCCTGCAGCACATACGGTCCGACCTTCGCCTCGCTGCTCTGGATCTCCTCGTCCTCACCGGCGGGCACGAGCTCGGGCGTGATCTCGGTGTCGAGGACGGACTGCAGCACCTCGTTGACCGTGTCGTCGAACTGGTTCGACGAGATGACCCAGCGGATCAGATGCTGGATCAGCGTCTTCGGCACCCCGCCGTTGACGTTGTAGTGCGACATCTGGTCGCCGACGCCGTACGTGGACCAGCCGAGCGCCAACTCCGAGAGATCGCCTGTGCCCAGCACGATTCCGCCGCGCTGATTGGCCAGGCGGAAGAGGTAGTCGGTCCGGAGGCCCGCCTGGACGTTCTCGAAGGTGACGTCATAGACCTTCTCCCCGCGCGCGAACGGGTGGTCCATCTCCTTGAGCATCAGTTCCGCCGTCGACTTGATGTCGATCTCTGCGAACGTGACTCCCAGCGCGTCCGCGAGACGGGTGGCGTTGTTCTTGGTGTGCTCGCCGGTTGCGAAACCCGGCAGTGTGAACGCCAGAATGTCGCTGCGCGGGCGCTCTTCTCGGTCCATCGCGCGCGCGGCCACGATCAGCGCATGCGTCGAGTCGAGTCCACCGGAGAGCCCCAGTATCACCTTCGGGTAGTCGAGCGCACGCAGCCGCTGTTCCAAGCCGGACACCTGGATGTTGTAGGCCTCATAGCAATCCTGTTGCAGCCGTGCTGGATCCGCAGGCACGAACGGAAAGCGCTCCACCTCGCGCAGCAGCCCGATGTCACCGCCTGGCGGATCGAGCGTGAAATCCACACGCCGGAAGGAGTCTCCAGTGATGCCGTGATGAAGACGGTTGTCGTCGAAGGTGCCCATCCGAAGCCGTTCGGAGCGCAAGAGTTCGAGGTCGACGTCGGCGACCGAGCGTCGCTCCCCCTTGGGGAAACGCTCGGACTGCGCGAGGCATATTCCGTTCTCCCACACCATCGTCTGGCCGTCCCACGCCAGGTCCGTGGTGGATTCACCTTCCCCGGCCGCCGCGTAGACATAGGCCGCAAGGCATCGCGCCGACGCGGAGCGGGCCAGCAGGCAGCGGTCGTCGGCACGGCCGATCGTGATCGGGCTGCCGGACAGGTTCGCCAGCACCGTCGCACCCGCAAGCGCAGCTTCCGCACTCGGCGGCACGGGCACGAACATGTCCTCACAGATCTCGACGTGCAGCACGAAGCCGGGCAGATCGGTCGCGGTGAACAACAGATCTGGACCGAACGGCACCTCCGACTCCCCCATCCGGATCGTCCCGCGCACCTGATCGCCTGCCGCGATCTGCCGCTTCTCGTAGAACTCGCGGTACGTCGGCAGATACGACTTGGGCACGACACCGAGGACGCGCCCGCGGTGGATGACCACGGCGGTGTTGTAGATCCGGTGTGTATAACGCAGCGGTGCGCCGACCACCAGGACCGGCAACAGCTCGGCAGAGGCCGTCACGATGTCGCGCAGCGCGTGCTCGACCGCGTCCAGCAGCGTGTCCTGCAGCAGGATGTCCTCGATCGAATACCCCGACAGCGTGAGCTCAGGAAACACCGCCAATCCGACGCTGTCCTCGTGACATGCGCGGGCGATCCGCAGCACCGACTCCGCGTTGGCAGCGGGGTCGGCGAGGGTCGTCTTGTGCGTACACGCGGCTACGCGGACGAAGCCCTGCCCGTACGCCGAGTAGAAATCCATGCCTCATTGTTGCCCGAAAAGAGATCCGGGTATGCAACTCCCCATGAGTGAGACTGCGCTGCTGGTCATCGACATGTTGAACACCTATCAGCACAAGGACGCCGAGGTACTGGCCGACTGCGTCGCCGAAATCGTCGATCCGCTGGCGGACCTGATTTCGCGCGCCCGCGACCGCGACGACGTCGACGTGATCTATGTGAACGACAACTACGGCGATTTCAGCGCCGACTTCGCGGACGTCGCCGACGCCGCGTGCAACGGCGAGCGGCCAGATCTCGTCGAACCGATCGCACCCGACAAGGACAGCCTGCGAGTGCTCAAGGTGCGCCACAGCGCCTTCTATTCCAGTTCCCTGGACTACCTGCTCGGTCGACTCGACACCCAGCAGCTGATCATCACCGGGCAGGTGACCGAGCAGTGCATTCTCTACAGTGCCCTCGACGCGTACGTGCGCCATTTCTCTTTCATCGTTCCCCCGGACTGTGTGGCGAACATCGACGCCGAACTCGGCGACGCCGCGCTGACCATGATGAACAAGAACATGCACGCCGAGCTGACGCCCGCGCAGAAGTGCCTGTGCTGAACGTTTCGTACCCCGAGCTGTCCGAGCTTTCATAGCCTTCCCACGAGCACGACGACGACTCTGACCAGGACCGAGCCGACGACTGAATCCCATCGCTACCCTGGAACGGGTGGACGCTCCTGAACTCGTCGCCCTGCTGAGCGGCCGTCGGATCGCGGTGCTCACAGGGGCGGGGATGTCCACCGACTCGGGCATACCCGACTACCGCGGACCCGACTCGCCGCCGAGCAACCCGATGACGATTCGGCAGTTCACTTCCGACCGAGCCTTCCGCCAGCGGTACTGGGCGCGTAATCACGTCGGCTGGCGGCATATGCACGAGACGATGCCCAACGCCGGGCATCGAGCGCTCGCGGCGCTGGAACGCGCGGGCGTGGTCTCGGGACTGATCACCCAGAACGTCGACCTGCTGCACACCAAGGCGGGCAGCACCGACGTCGTCAATCTGCACGGCACCTATGCCCAGGCGGTCTGCCTGGATTGCGCTTTCACCATGTCGCGCGCCGCGCTTGCCGACCTGCTCGAAGCCGCAAATCCGGGCTTCCTCGAGCGCGCCGAGGCCGTCGGGGGCATCGCGGTGGCCCCGGATGCCGATGCGATCATCGATGACACCGCGGCGTTCGCGATCGTCGACTGCCCACGCTGCACGGGCATGCTGAAGCCCGACATCGTCTACTTCGGCGAGAACGTTCCCAAAGAACGTGTCCAACAAGCGTATTCACTCGTCGATGATGCCGATGCACTGCTGGTGGCAGGCTCATCGCTGACGGTCTATTCAGGTTTTCGATTCGTACGCCACGCGGCCGCGCATCAGATCCCGATCGCGATCATCAACCGCGGTCGCACGCGCGGTGACGACTACGCGGCAGTCAAGGTCGACAACGGATGCTCGGAGATGCTCGCGCTGCTGGCCGATGAACTGCCCGCTCTCGCCAACTCGGTTTAATGGATCAGTGCCCACCGCCACCCACGACGACGATGCCTCCTGGTTGCAGGCGCTGCTGGAAAGTCACCGGCCCGATCCCGGCCCCGTCTCGGGTCGCTGGGCGCTCGGCGTCGGCGACATGGTCGCCAACCACTCGCTGACACCGGGCAAGCTGCGCGGCCTGGTCCGCAAGCTCAACTATTTCGGCGGAGTCGCGATCAGCGAGGATGCCGTCGAGTTCGACGGCGACAAGGTCGAATGGGCCGACGTCGAAGAAGTCCGCACCCGCAGCCTGATCGAGTACATGTTCACCGGAGGCTTGGACAGCCAGATCGACAAGCTGCCGGTGCCATGGTTCCCGTTCCGACGAAGAGTGATCGGGGCGATCTCGCGAGCTGCCCTCACGCTGCTGCTCGCAGCGGCGAAGCAGCAGCTCGAAGGCGGTGCCATGGATATCCGCATACCCGCCGAGGTGAGTTATCGAGGGCTGTTACGGACGCGCGAGCTCGCGCCGGGAATGCTCGCCGCGGTGATCCTCGCCGACCCCGCCGTACGCGCGTGCTTCGAAGCGACCGCGCAGGCGAACGGCGTTACGGTCTGTCCCGCCGAGGACGATGTGATGGACCATGCCGACGAGCGGGCCGAGCAGATCAAGTCGATGCTGGCCAAACTCGGCGACCGGCTCTGCAACTAGACGGCGACCAGGTCGTCGGCGTGAACGGCCGGTCGGCGCATCTCGGCCGGCAGGTCGGACGTCGAGCGGCCGAGCATGGTCGCCAATTCGGCATGGTCGTAGGCGACCACACCGCGCGCGATCATCGTCGCGTCCTGCGAGCGCAACTCGACGACATCGCCGCCGAAGAATCGGCCTGATACCGCGGTGATGCCCGCAGGCAGCAGCGACCGTCGCTGCCGCACGACGGCCCGGACCGCACCGTCGTCGAGTGTGAGCGCCCCGGCGGCCTCGGCGGCGTAGCGTACCCAGAATTTTCGTGCCGACATCCGTTCGGGGCGAGGCGCGAACACCGTGCCCACCGATGCGTCCACGAGCGCGGTCGCGGCGTCGCTGGCCGCGGCCAGCAACACCGGCACGCCCGCGTCGGCTGCCAGCAGCGCCGACGACAGCTTGGATGCCATTCCGCCGGTGCCCAGGTGGCTGCTGCGCCCCGCCACCACACCGTCGAGGTCGGCCGGACCAGTAACCTCGGAGATGAAGCGCGCGTTGCCTTTACGCGGATCGGCATCGTACAGGCCATCGATGTCGGACAGCAGCACAAGCGCATCGGCGCCGACGAGATGGGCCACCAGTGCCGACAGCCGGTCGTTGTCGCCGAACCGGATCTCGTTGGTGGCGACGGTGTCGTTCTCGTTGACGATCGCGACCGCGTGCAGTGCACGCAGCCGGTCCAGCGTGCGCTGAGCGTTGGTGTGCTGCACTCGCATCGAGATGTCGTGTGCGGTCAGCAGCACCTGCCCGACGGTACGGTCATAGCGGGCGAATGCCGTGTTCCACGCGTTGACGAGCGCGACCTGTCCGACACTCGCCGCGGCCTGTTTGGTGGCGAGGTCGGCGGGCCGCTTCGACAGCTTGAGTGGTTCGATACCCGCGGCGATGGCGCCCGACGACACGATCACCACGTCCGAACCCGCTTTCATGCGGGCCTCGATCGCGTCTGCCAGCGTCGCCAGCCTGCCGACGTCGAACACACCGGAGGGTGTGGTCAGCGCGGTAGTGCCGACCTTCACGACGACGCTTCGCGCTCGCCGAATCACGTCCCGGTGACTCATGATTCACCGCGGGGCCGGCGTCGCTCACGACGCGCGGCCTTTCGCTCGTCGGCTTTGGGCCGATCGGTCTGCTCGAGTCTGACGTCGGTACCGCGGCCCGACAGCGGCAAGTCGACCCCGGCCGGGGTCTGCGGCTCCCAGTCGAACGTCATGTCGCCGATGGTGACCGCACAGCCCGGCTTCGCGCCGAGCCGAAGCAACTCGTCCTCGACGCCGAGCCGCGCCAACCGGTCGCCGAGGTATCCCACGGCCTCGTCGTTGGTGAAATCCGTCTGAGCGATCCACCGCTGCGGCCGGGCACCGCGCACGACGAATCCGCCCTCGCCGTCTGATTCGACGGTGAATCCGGTCTCGTTTACGGGGATTGGGCGGATCACCGGCCTACGGGGCACCGCGGCGGGTTGCGACTCGCGATAGGCGGACACCATGTCCCAGAGCGCAAACGTCAAGGGCCGCAGACCCTCTCGCGACACCGTCGATATCTCGAACACCTTCCAACCGAATCGGCTGGTGATCTCGTCGCGTACGAAGTCGGCAAGTTCGCGCGCTTCCGGCACGTCGATCTTGTTGAGGACCACCGCGCGCGGTCGAGAGGCCAAATCGCCCAGTGTCGAATCACCTTGCAGCGTCGGAGTGTAGGCGGCCAGCTCAGCCTCGAGCGCCTCGATGTCGGAGACCGGGTCGCGTCCGGGTTCCAGCGTCGCGCAGTCGACGACGTGCACCAGCACCGCGCAGCGTTCGATGTGCCGCAGGAAGTCCAGCCCGAGGCCGCGACCTTCGGAGGCGCCGGGGATCAGGCCGGGCACGTCGGCGACCGTGAAGGTGTGCTCCCCCGCCGACACCACACCGAGGTTGGGCGTCAGTGTCGTGAACGGATAGTCGGCGACCTTGGGTTTGGCGGCCGAGATCGCCGAGACGAGCGACGACTTTCCGGCGGAGGGGAATCCGACCAGGCCGATGTCGGCGACCGTCTTCAGTTCCAGGGTGAGGTCGCGGACCTGCCCCTTCTCGCCGAGTAGCGCGAACCCCGGCGCCTTGCGCGCACGCGAGGCCAGTGCGGCGTTGCCGAGCCCGCCACGACCGCCTGCCGCCGCATCGAAGCGGGTGCCCGCGCCGACCAGATCTGCGAGCAGCCTGCCGTTTTCGTCGAGCACCACGGTGCCGTCGGGCACCCTGACCTCGAGGTCGGCGCCTGCGGCCCCGTCGCGGTTGCCTCCCATGCCCTGCTTGCCCGAGGGCGCGACGACGTGGGGGTGAAAGTGGAAATCGAGCAGGGTGTGCACCTGCGGGTCGACGACCAGCACGACGCTGCCGCCGCGTCCGCCGTTACCGCCGTCGGGTCCCCCGAGTGGTTTGAACTTCTCGCGATGAACCGAGGCGCAGCCGTTACCGCCGTTGCCCGCCTTCGCGTGAATCAGTACGCGGTCGACGAACCGGGACATCGGGCTTCCTTTCCATCACGAGTGTGAAGCTACTGCGGAAATTCAGCCGAGAATTCGCAGTAGCTTCACATTCGCGGCAGGAAGTCAGGCCTCCGACGCAACTGGTCGCAGAACGCTGACCGTCTTGCGGCCACGCTTGGTGCCGAAGGTGACGGCGCCGGGCGCCGTAGCGAACAGCGTGTCGTCGCCGCCGCGCCCGACGTTCACACCGGGGTGGAAGTGGGTGCCGCGCTGGCGCACCAAGATCTCGCCCGCCTTGACGATCTGACCGCCGAAACGCTTGACGCCGAGCCGCTGGGCGGCTGAGTCGCGACCGTTGCGTGAGCTGGAAGCGCCCTTCTTGTGTGCCATGTGTCGCCTCCTACTACTTGATTCCGGTGACCTTGAGGACCGTCAGCTGCTGACGGTGACCCTGCCGCTTGTGATAGCCGGTCTTGTTCTTGAACTTGTGGATGCGGATCTTGGGGCCCTTGGTGTGCTCGAGCACCTCGCCGGTGACCGCGACCTTCTCCAGGTCCTTGGCGGCGCTGGTGACGTTCGCACCGTCAACCACCAGGGCGACCGGCAGCGACACCTTGGCGCCGGCCTCGGCGTCGAGCTTCTCGACCTTGACCACGTCGCCGACCGCGACCTTGTACTGCTTGCCGCCGGTCTTGACGATCGCGTACGTGGCTTTCTCGCCTGCCATCAGGTCCTTCTTCTCGTTCTGGGCGCGCGCTACTGGTGGCTGCGCATGTCTGGGTTTCCGGGTCTTTCCAGGCCGCCGGCCTGAAAGGCCTGGCGACAACTGCTCAAGATTACTTGAGTCGCGCGGCGAGGGTCAAATCACCGCAGGTCACGCCACCAGGGCTGCTACGTCGACCGTCAATCCTCGTTGATCGGCGGTCCTGCGGGCCTGGCGGCGGCGCGGCGCCGATGCCGGCCGGCCGGCGCCACCACCGCGACGGGCTCGTCATCTTCGAACTCGTCGTCATCGTCCTCGTCGGGCTCGTCGTCGTCGGGCTCGTCGTCGTCGGAGTCCTCATCGTCGTCGGAGTCCTCATCGTCTGAGTCCTCGTCATCGGAGTCCTCGTCGTCCGAGTCTTCATCGTCGGAGTCGTCGTCGGAGTCCTCATCGTCGGAGCCGATGACCTCGATATCGTCATCGTCTTCATCGTCATCGTCGTCCAGGTCGATGTCGTCCTCATCGGACTCGTCCTCGTCGGACTCGTCGTCATCCGCGTCGTCGAAGTCCTCGTCAGAATCCTCCTCGGCGCTCTCGGCAACCGCTTCGCGAATGGTCTCCGAATCGACTTCAGCAACCTCTTCAGCGGTCTTCTCGGTGTCGTCGTCGTCGTCTTCGTCGTCCTCATGGCGCCCGTTGGCAGCGGCCATCGCCTTGAACATCGGATGCTCGCCGGCGGGATGCGACGGCACCTTGGCGACGGCGACGTCTTCGGCTTTTCCGCCGCGCTTGCCACGCTTGCCGCGCCGCCCACCGCCGGTCTCGGCCTTACGTCCGCCGGACGACGTGGAGTCGACGGGATCGCCGTGCAGCAGAATCCCCCTGCCACCGCAGTCCGGGCAGGTCGTGGAGAACGCTTCGATCAGCCCGGTGCCCAACTTCTTTCGCGTCAGCTGCACTAGCCCCAGTGAGGTGACTTCGGAGACCTGATGGCGGGTGCGGTCACGCGCCAGAGCTTCAGTCAGCCGGCGCAACACCAGATCGCGGTTCGATTCCAGCACCATGTCGATGAAGTCGATGACGACGATGCCGCCGATGTCACGCAGCCTCAGCTGACGGACGATCTCCTCGGCGGCCTCGAGGTTGTTGCGGGTGACGGTCTGTTCCAGGTTTCCACCAGAACCGGTGAACTTGCCGGTGTTCACATCGACCACCGTCATCGCCTCAGTGCGGTCGATGACCAGCGTCCCACCGGACGGCAGCCACACCTTGCGGTCCATCGCCTTGGTCAGCTGCTCGTCGATGCGGTGCACGGCGAACACGTCCGGACCATCGGCTGTAGCGGTCTCATACTTGGTCATGCGTGGAACGAGCTCAGGCGCAACCGAATTCACGTACTCGTTGATGGTGTTCCAGGCCTCGTCGCCGGACACGATGAGGCCGGTGAAGTCCTCGTTGAACAGGTCGCGGATGACCTTCACCAGCACGTCGGGCTCCTCGTAGAGAGCGACCGCGGCACCCGCGGCCTTCTGCTTGGTCTCGGCGGCCCGCTCTTCGATCTGCGTCCACCGTTCCTGCAGCCGATTGACGTCGGTGCGGATGTCCTCTTCCTTGACCCCTTCGGACGCGGTGCGGATGATCACGCCCGCCTCGGCCGGCACGACCTCGCGAAGGATCTCCTTGAGCCGCTGCCGCTCGGTGTCGGGCAGCTTGCGGCTGATACCGGTCGACGACGCACCCGGCACGTAGACCAGGTAGCGGCCGGCGAGCGAAACCTGGGTGGTCAGCCGGGCGCCCTTGTGCCCGACCGGATCCTTACTGACCTGAACGACGACGTAGTCGCCGGGCTTGAGGGCCTGCTCGATCTTGCGGTTCTGGCCGCCCAGACCTGCTGCCTCCCAGTTCACTTCGCCCGCATACAGCACGCCGTTGCGGCCGCGGCCGATGTCGACGAAGGCGGCCTCCATCGACGGCAGCACGTTCTGCACGATCCCGAGATAGATATTGCCGACCAGCGATGCGGACGCGGCCGACGTCACGAAATGCTCCACGACGACGCCGTCTTCGAGCACGGCGATCTGCGTGTAGCGCGCGCCCTCGTGCGGCGGTTCGGTGCGGACCTTGTCGCGCACGACCATCATCCGCTCGACGGCCTCGCGCCGGGCGAGGAACTCGGCCTCGCTCAGGATCGGCGGACGCCGACGGCCCGCGTCACGACCATCACGACGGCGCTGCCGCTTTGCCTCGAGCCGGGTGGAGCCGCTGATCCCCTGGATCTCGCCGTCGCCATCCTTGCCGGACTTGTCACCCCGGCCCGATTTACGTGGCTCGCGCTCGTGTACGACGGTGTTCGGCGGATCGTCGATGGATCCGTTCTCGCCGTCGTCGCCGGAGCCAGACTTGCGGCGCCTGCGGCGGCGGCGTCGGCGGGTGCCGGCCTCGCCGCCGGCAGAGTCGTCATCGTTGTCGTCGTCGGAATCGTCGGAGTCGTCGGAATCGTCACCGGAGTCCTGACTGCCGCCTCGGCCGTCGGAGTCGTCGTCGTCGGAATCGTCGCCGTTCTGCTCGCCCCGGCCCCGTCCGCGGCCACGACGTCCTCGGCGCCGGCGTCGGCCGGACGGCCGGTCGGACTGCTCGTCGTCGGAGTCCGAACCGGAGTCGTCGTCGCTGTCGTCGTCATCGTCGTCGTCAGCGTCAGCGTCGTATTCGAACCGAACGGGCTGCGGCGCCATGAACAGCGGCTGGTAGCTGGCGGGCTCGGGTGCGTCCTGGGCGGTCTCGAGCATCAGCCGGGATTCGGGCTCGTCCCCGTCGGGGCTCGCCGCGTCGGAGTCCGCCTCAGGCTCAGCATCCGGTTCGACCTCGACCGACGCGGTTTCCGCGGCGGTGTCAGCCTCAGGCTGCTGCGCCTGCGGCTGGATGTTCAGCTCTTCGGGCTGAGCACCCTCCGCGGGCGGACTCTCTTCTGATAGGGCTTCGGTATGGGCTGCAGAATGGTCACTGTCGGCCACGTAGTCTCCTTTAGCCCCCGGGCGCGTCGTGATGACGCGGCCACGCGAGGGCTTCCGCTATTGACCCGGACTGACTTCGCCCGAGCTTGTTATGGTCTCGCGCCGAGCGGCCCCCTGATTGGAACCGTTTCGGTGCCGGTCTGAATGATGGCTGGACGGTCGGCGCCGCATCGCGGGTGGCGATGGTCGCGCTCGTCTAAGTCTTCATTCGGGCATCCGGCCCCTGGTAAGGGGTCGGTCACCCGTGGCCAGTATCCCACATCACGTCGCGCTCCCCGACCAACCCGGACGAGCTGGCCCTTGGCGACCGCTACGAGCTGGGAAACCAGAGCTCGATCTCGCGGGCTGCGGACTCCGGCGAATCCGAGCCGTGCACCAGGTTGTCCTGGGTGATCAGCGCGAAATCGCCGCGAATCGTGCCGGGCACCGCCTTCTCGACGGGGTCGGTCCCGCCTGCGATCTGACGAAACGCCGCGATGGCTCGCGGACCCTCCACGATGACCGCGACGACGGGCCCGGAGGTGATGAACTCCAGCAGCGACGGAAAGAAGGGCTTGCCGTCGTGTTCGGCGTAGTGCTTGCGGGCCAGTTCGTCGCTGACGACCTGGTGCTGCAGGGCCGCGATGGTCAGACCCTTGCGCTCGATTCGGCTGAGAATCTCGCCGATGAGGTGTCGTTTGACGCCGTCGGGCTTGATCAACACGAGGGTCCGCTCAGTCGAGTCAGTCACGGCCGACAGCCTAGCCGGACGACGATCAAGCAGCGACGAAGGAGCTGCGATGAGGAGGCCGGCAATCAGACCTAGCCGGACGACGATCAAGCAGCGACGAAGGAGCTGCGATGAGGAGGCCGGCAATCAGACCTAGCCGGACGACGATCAAGCAGCGACGAAGGAGCTGCGATGAGGAGGCCTGTGATGCGATCTAGTCGGGCGGGGGCTGCTGGCCCGGCAGGAGTCCGTGCTTCTGCCGACGCAGCACCTCGAAACGCAGGTAGGCGATCAACAGCCAGACGCCGAGGAACACCAGGCCGATGAAGCCGATTGCGCCGTCCAGCAGAAAGCCGGCAATCACCACGGCCTGCAGTGCCAGGTTGGCCCAAATGGCCCATGGCCGGCCCTGGATTCCGGCGAACAGCACCAGCACCACCGCCAGTCCGATCAGATATCCGCCGCTGGCGGCGGTAAGCCCACCACCGAGGCGCGCGACGACCGGCAGCGCGAGCAGTACGACGATCGCTTCGAGAATCAGCGTCCCTGCCATCACGCCGCGGAAGCTCTTCCACGGATCGGGCTGCTGACTTTGCGGTTGCTCGGTCATTGGGGCTCCTTGCCGAACAGCGTGCGCGCTGCGCCGGCGGTGACGACGGAACCGGTGATCACCATGCCGACGCCTCCGAAACCTCCCAGGCCTTCGCCTTCGTTTCCAGCTTCCTCGACGAGCGCTGTGGCGGTCTCGATCGCGTCGGGCAACGTCGCGGCGGCGATCACTCGTTCCGGGCCGAACCGCTCCTCCGCACGCATCGCCAGCGTCTCGACGTCCAGCGCCCGGGGTGAGCCGTTGTGAGTGACCACGATCTGATCCAGCACGGGTTCGAGCGCGGACAGGATCCCGTCGACGTCTTTGTCGGCCATCACGGAGAGCACGCCGACCAGAAACCGGAAGTCGAATTCGGATCCCAGTGCCTGCGCGAGTGCCGTCGCACCGGCCGGGTTGTGGGCGGCGTCGATGAATACCGTTGGGGCGCTGCGTAAACGCTCGAGCCGCCCAGGGCTGGTGACCGCCGCGAAGCCCGCTCGCACCGTGTCGACATCGAGTTGTCGCTGCGCGCCCGCCCCGAAGAACGCTTCCACCGCCGCCAGTGCGACGACGGCGTTGTGCGCCTGATGCTCACCGTGCAGCGGGAGGAAGACATCCGAATACTGTCCGCCGAGACCCTGCAACTCGAGAAGCTGGCCACCGACGGCGATCTGCCGACCGAGCACTGCGAACTCCGAGTCCTCGCGTGCCACCGCAGCATCGGCGCGCACCGCCTGCTCCAGAAGGACTTCCATCGCTTCGGGCACCTGCCGGGCGATCACCGCCACGGTGTCGATGGGCAGGAGGTCGTCTTCCTGTTTCTTGATGACTCCGGCCTTCTCCCCGGCGATTTCGGCGATGGTGTCGCCCAGATACTCGGTGTGGTCCACCCCGATCGGGGTGATCACCGCGACGGGCGCATCGACGATGTTGGTGGCGTCCCAGCGCCCGCCGAGGCCGACTTCGACGATGGCCACGTCGATCGGCGCATCGGCGAACGCCGCGAATGCCATGGCAGTGACGACCTCGAACTTGCTCATCGCAGGGCCCCCCGCGACCTCGGACTGCTGGTCGACGAGTTGCACGAACGGTTCGATCTCGCGGTAGGTATCCACGTAGGTCGCTGGGCTGATCGGCTTGCCGTCGATCGAGATTCGCTCGACCGCCGACTGCAAGTGCGGACTGGTGGTACGACCGGTGCGGCGACTGAACGCGGTCAGTAGCGCGTCCACCATCCGTGCCACCGACGTCTTACCGTTCGTGCCCGCGATGTGAATCGAGGGGTAGCCGTGCTGCGGAGACCCAAGCAATTCCATCAGCGCGGAGATGCGGGCGGTGCTCGGTTCCAGCTTCGTTTCCGGCCAACGTTGGTCGAGCAGATGCTCGACCTGAAGCAGCGCGGCGATCTCGTCCGGGGCGGGATCGGTCATGTCAAGCTGGCCAGGCGGGCCGTGATCCGGTCGACTTCCTCGCGGGCCACCTGCTGGCGGTTGCGGATCTTGTCGACGACCTCCGCAGGCGCCTTGGCCAGAAATGCGTCGTTGCCGAGTTTGCCCTCCGTACCCGACAGTTCCTTCTGCGCGGCGGCCAGATCCTTTTCCAGCCTGCGTCGTTCGGCGGCGACGTCGACGGTGCCCGACGTGTCCAGCTCCACCACGATGGTGGCTTGCGACAACCGCACCTCGACTGCCGCCGATGGGGTGAAGCCGTCCTCCGCCGCGGTCAGCCAGGCGAGCGATGTCACGGCGGGGAGTTGGGATTCGATGTCCGCTTTCGCGACGTCAGACAGCCGCGCGGGAACCCGCTGCCGGTCGTTGAGGCCCTGGTCGCTGCGGAACCTGCGAATCTCGGTGATCAGCTTCTGCATGTCGGCGATCCGCTGCGTCGCAACCGGATCCACTGCGAAGCCGGACGGCTGCGGCCACTCGGCGATGACCAGCGACTCGCCGCCGGTGAGGGTCTTCCACAGCACCTCGGTGACGAATGGCATGACCGGATGCAGCAATTTGAGTAGTGCGTCGAGCACCGCCGCGAGCACCGCGGTGGTGTGTTGGATGCCGTCTGCGAGCTGCACCTTGGCCAGCTCCACGTACCAGTCGCAGAACTCGTCCCACGCGAAGTGGTACAGGGACTCGCAGGCGCGGCTGAACTCGTAGCTGTCCAGGGCCGAATCTACTTCGGCCCGAACCTCTTCCAACCGGCCGAGAATCCACCGATCGGCGTCGGTCAACGCGTTCGTCTCGGGCAGCGGTGCTGGTGCGGCGCCGTTCATCAACGCGAAACGGGTCGCGTTGAACAGCTTGGTGGCGAAGTTGCGCGACGCCCGGGCGGAATCCTCACCGATGGACAGGTCGCCGCCCGGGCTCGCGCCACGGGCCAGCGTGAAGCGCAGCGCGTCGGCGCCGAACTTCTCGACCCAGTCCAGCGGATCGATACCGTTGCCGCGCGACTTGCTCATCTTGCGACCGAACTCGTCACGGATCAGCCCGTGCAGGAATACGTTCTCGAACGGCACCTGCGGTCCGCGTCTGCCCTCGCTGGTGATCGCGGGGTCGCCGGCGACGAAGGTGCCGAACATCATCATCCGCGCCACCCAGAAGAACAAGATGTCGTACCCGGTGACGAGAACTGAAGTGGGATAGAACTTTCCCAGTTCAGGCGTGTGGTCGGGCCAGCCCATGGTGGAGAACGGCCACAGCGCCGAGGAGAACCAGGTGTCGAGGACATCGGGGTCCTGCTCCCAGCCCTCCGGCGGGGTCTCGTCGGGACCGACGCACACCATGTCGCCGTCGGGGCCGTGCCAGATCGGGATGCGGTGCCCCCACCACAGCTGACGCGAGATGCACCAGTCGTGCATGTGGTCCACCCACGCAAACCACCGCGGCTCCAGGCTGGGCGGATGAATCGCGGTGCGGCCGTCCCGAACCGCGTCGCCCGCCGCTTTGGCAAGCGATTCGACCTTCACCCACCATTGCAGCGACAGGCGCGGCTCGATCGGTTCTCCGCTGCGCTCGGAGTGCCCGACGCTGTGCAGGTAGGGACGCTTCTCCGCGACGATGCGTCCCTGCTGGGCCAGCGCCTCACGCACCTTGATCCGCGCCTCGAAGCGGTCGAGTCCGTCGAATTCGGTTCCGGTGTCGGCGATTCGGCCCTTGGTGTCCAGAATGGTCGGCATCGGGAGCTGATGCCGCATACCGATCTCGAAGTCGTTCGGATCGTGCGCGGGCGTGACTTTGACTGCGCCCGTACCAAACTCGGGATCGACGTGGGTGTCGGCGACGATGACCATCTCGCGGTCGACGAACGGGTGCGGCAGGGTCTTGCCGATCAGATCGCGGTAGCGCTCGTCGTCGGGGTGCACCGCGATCGCGGTGTCGCCCAGCATGGTCTCGACCCGGGTCGTGGCCACCACGATGTGCGGCTCGTCGTCGCGTAGCGAACCGTAGCGAAGCGACACCAGTTCACCCTCGACATCTTCGTATTTGACCTCGAGATCGGAGACCGCGGTTTCGAGCACGGGCGACCAGTTCACCAGGCGTTCGGCGCGGTAGATCAGCCCGGCGTCGAACAACCGCTTGAAGATGGTGCGAACGGCGCGGGACAGCCCGTCGTCCATGGTGAACCGGTCGCGGCTCCAGTCGACACCGTCACCGATCGCGCGCATCTGCCAGCCGATGGTGCCACCGGACTCCCGTTTCCAGTCCCACACCTTGTCGACGAACAGCTCGCGGCCGAAGTCCTCTTTGGTCTTGCCGTCCACGGCGAGCTGCTTCTCCACGACGCTCTGCGTCGCGATGCCGGCGTGGTCCATGCCCGGCAGCCACAACACCTCGAAGCCCTGCATGCGCTTGCGTCGGGTCAGCGCATCCATCAGCGTGTGATCCAGCGCATGGCCCATGTGCAGGCTGCCGGTCACGTTCGGGGGCGGCAGGACGATCGAGTACGCGGGCTTGTCGCTCGCGGCGTCGGCCTCGAAATAGCCGGCATCGACCCAGCCCTGGTAGAGGTCGCTCTCGACCGAGCCGGGATCCCAGGATTTGGGCAGGGCATCGAGGCCGGGGCGGGAGCTGTCGGTCACCGCGCCATTCTATGAGCAGACGCTAAAGGGCCCCGACACACCGTCGAGAGCGGGCCCTCTACGTTCCCCAGCGCGGGGACGTCACTTCTTGCCGCCGAGCAGGCCGCCGAGAATCTCGCCGATCGGATTGTTCTGACCGCTGCCGCCACCGCCCAGCACGGAGCCGAGGATGCTGCCGAGCGGGTTGTCACCACCACCACCACCAGCGGCACCACCGAGAATGCTGCCCAGGATATCGCCGAGCCCACCGCCTCCGCCGGCAGGCGCCTGCCCGCCCGGCGCGGATCCCTTGCCCAGTTGCTTGCCGATGTAGGCCAGCACGATCGGCGCCAGGATCGGCAGTAGCTGCCTGATCAGGTCGCCACCGCCGGCGCCCTTGTCGGCCAGGGCGGACGCGACGGCACCGCTGTTGTTGCCGCCGAAGATCTTCGCGACGTAGTGGTCGCCCTGCTTCTCGTCGACCTGGTCGACGTCCACGCCGCCGTCGAGCAGACCGCTCTCGCCCTGCTGGGTGACGGCGGCTTCCAGGTCGCTCGAGTCGATCTGATTGGCCTGGACGTTCTCGGCCAGTCCGCCGACCAGCGCAGGCACCAGGGTCCGGATAGCGTTGTTCACTTCACCTTCGTCGGCGCCGATCTTCTTCGCGATGTCCTGTACCGGGATTTGTGCGTAGAGTTCATCGAGATCAGCCATCAGCCGCCCACCTTCATCGCTGGGATATGCGCAGTCGTTATGGGGGCGACACTAGTCCAGTCGCGTTGTCTCCAAGGACACTTCGGCCGAGGGAAACCGCGCCAGCAGCGCATCGCCGATGGCTGCCGCAGGTGTCAGGACACCGTGCAGATCGGCCAGCTTGTCGCGGTCCAGTGCCAGCGCCAGACCGCACTCGCCGAGCAACACCGACGTGGCCTTGTAGCCGTAGTCGCCACGCTGCGACAGTCGCGCCCGGTAGTGGGCGCCCGTCGTGGTGGTGGTGAACGTCTCGACCGTGTAATGCCCGTTGTCGCGCACCTGCTCACTGGGGCCGGTGCCGGGCTTCGGCACCATTCGCTCGAGCAGGCTGCGTGGAATGCGGTTGAAATAGCGACTGGCGAATGCCGTGGTGGCGGCGTTCCCGACGGTCGCCAGCGCCGCAGCAACCGGCGCCACGACCGAGCGACCCACGCTCATCAGCTCGCCGTACTCCAGCCGCCTGCCATAGGCGTAGTCGAGTAAGGCGTTGCTGCGCCGCACAATTCGTGAGTTCGGACCCGCCATCACGAACGGCGCCAGCCAGTATCCGTCGAGTGCATCGGACACCTCGCCACCGCGGCGCCACCGAATGTCGGGCTGTCCGCCCAGTTCGGGCTCCGCCGCTCGGTCGGGTGTCAGGGTGTACGGGTCGTTCATCGCCTTCCTGGCCTCGGCGTCTGCGGAGACAGTACTGAACATCTCAATCCCCGAAGCGACGGTGCCTCCGGACAGTCCGCCCGACATCGCCCGCACCACCATGTTGGTGTCGGTCAGCTCACCCGTCTGATCCTGCTGGGCACGCCGATAGAGCGCGAACACGGTGAGATCCGAAGGGACCGAATCGAATCCGCATGAGTGCACGATGCGGGCACCCGTGTCGGCGGCCTGCTTGTGGTACAGGTCGATGCTGTCGCGGATGAACAGCATCTCGCCGGTCAGGTCGGCGTAGTCGGTGCCCGCGGCCGCGCACGCCGCGACCAGCGGAAGCCCGTACTTGGCATACGGACCGACGGTGGTGACGACCACCTGCGTCTGGGCTGCCATCGCGTTGAGCGTTGAGGGCTGCGACGCATCCGCGGAGATGATCGGCCACGACTGCGCCTTTTCTCCTAACGACTCCCGCACGGCGAGCAGCTTGTCCGTGGATCGGCCCGCCAGCGCGATGCGCGCGTCTCCACCCCGTCTGTCCAGGTATTCGGCAGTCAATTTGCCGACGAACCCGGTCGCGCCGTACAGGACGATGTCGAACTCACGCTGCCCGCTCATGTCCGCGACGCTACCCGAGCGTCTCCGGCAACTCGATGTCCTCACCGAGGACGTGATGACTCAGAAACGCGGTGACCACCTGGTACCAGAGGATGGCGTGCTGCGGCGAGAGCACCCAGTGGTTCTCCGACGGGAAGTACAGGAACTGATGTGGGCTGGTGCCGTCGTCGGCCGCCGGCAGGCGCGATTCTGTGAGCAGTTGGTACCAGAGGCGAAGCGCCTCACCGATCGGCACGCGATAGTCCTTGTCGCCGTGGATGACCAGCATCGGGGTCGCGATCCGGCCGACATGATTGTGCGGCGAGTTGGCCGTCGCCATCTCGGGTGTCATCTCACGCATCCAGTAATACGACGCGTCGGTGGTGACACCGAACTGATCGAGCGCCCAGAGGCTGGCGTGGGTGACGATCGCGTCGAACCGATCGGTATGCCCGGCAACCCAGTTGGCCATGTAGCCGCCGAACGACCCTCCCATCGCCGCTGTTCGGGTGGCGTCGACGCGGGGGTGCGCGCACGCAGCGTCCGTCGCGGCCATCAGGTCGTCGAACGGGGCGCGGCCCCACGCGCCCCACCCGCGTTGGATGAAGTCGTTTCCGTACCCGGTGGACAGACCGGGATCGGGAAGCAACACGGCATAGCCGCGCGCAGCAAGCAACCACGGGTTCCAGCGCCAGGACCACGCGTTCCAACTGCCGAGTGGGCCGCCGTGAATCCACAGCAGCAACGGTGCGGGCTCATCGCCGGAAGGCAGCACCAGCCATGAACGCACGCGGGTGCCGTCGGGTGCTGTGGTGTCGAGATCGGTGAGTGTGCCGGGCAGCGGCGGCAATTCGACGCAGGGCAGCTCGATGACCGACCCGTCGGCATCGATACGCACCGGATGCGGCGGCGCGGCGTACGAACTGCGCAGCGCGTAGAGCACACCAGCTGGCGCTGCACAGACATCCGTGTAGGCGTAGTCGTCGAACGTCAGCTGCGTGACCGCCCCGCCACTGGGATCGATGGAGAAAATCGGCCCTCGGCCGTCCTGGTCGGCGGTGACGATCAGTGCCGAACCGTCGTGCGACCACGTCACCGACGACGGCCAGCGATCCCAGTGCAGCGTGAGGTCGACCGTCTCCTGACCGAAGCGTAAGCAGCACAGGGTGATTCGCGGCGCCACGTCGGGCGTCGAGTAGGACTCGCAGGCATAGGCGACCGCCGAGCCGTCCGGCGCGATGGCCGGGCTCCACAGGTCGGCGTCGGCGTGGTCTGCGATCACGGTGCGCTCTCCGCTGTCGGTGTCGATGCGCACCAACACGACGTGCTTGGCAGCTCCGGCGGCCGGCTGCTGCCAGCTGGCGACGACGAATCGGCCGTCGGGACTGACGTCGAAGTCGGTGTTCCACAACGCACTTCCCGGTGATTCGGTGAGGTCCTGCGGTGAGCTTCCGTCGAGACGAGTGCCGAACAGGTGGGGCTCGCCGGGTCCGAGATCCTTGTCCCAATGCCGGATCGGGTAATCGGCGTGCAGGATCGCGCTCACCTTCTTGTCCTTACGCAGATCCCGGATGCGCCGATCGTCATCGATGCTGCGGGCCGACGGCATCATCGGCGCACTCACCACCGCGATGTCGGCGTCCTTCGCGGTGTGCACCGTCTCGACTCCACCGGGCAGTGCGAGCGCCTCGAAGGCTTCACCGCCCGCAGCGGGCAATCGCCACAGCGTCGCGGGCTTCTTGTCGTCGTCGTCGCCCGCCCGGCGCGCGACGAACAACACGTCGCCCTCCGCGGTGAACACCGGCGACGACTCCCCTTTGGCGCCACGCGTCAACCGCCGCGCCGCATGCAGGCCCGCCGGATCGAGCTCCCACACCGCGCTGACGTACTCGGTGCGCTTTTCGTTGAGTTCCGCGATGGTCGTCACCACGCGCGTCCCGTCGGCCGACACCGCCAGCCCCGAAACACGCGGAAGCGCGACGTAGGCATCGAGGTCGTCGAACGAGGTCGGCTCGGGCATGCCCATGTTCGTAGCACAGCAGCCGACGCACCGTTAGTTTGATTTTCAAACTCAGTCGTGGCACGCTGTGTTGTATGAGCCCGGCACCGTCATTGCCACTGGCCGAACTCCCGGGTCGGCCGTGCCCTATCGCCGCGGCACTCGAACTCGTCGGAGAGCGTTGGGCGCTGCTCGTCGTGCGCGAGATCGCGCTGGGAGCCACCCACTTCACCGATATCGTGCGGGGTACCGGCGCCCCACGCGACCGCATCGCGGCCCGCTTGAAGGTGTTGGAGCACGCCGGGGTCGTCGCCCGGTCGCAATACCAAAGCGGTCCTCCGCGTTACGAGTACCGACTGACCCCATCGGGCGAGGCGCTGATCCCCGTGCTGGACGCCCTGCTGGAGTGGGGCAAGGTGCACGCCGTCGCCCTCGACGATCCGGATCGCGAACGCCACTACCCGTCGATGACCACGTTGAAGGACAAGCGATGACCGCAGAACTGACCGACACCGAAGCGCGCGCCGATTGGGGTCCACAGCGCTCGAAGACCGTCACGTGGCGTGATCCTGGCCCCGGCACCGCCAAAGGGCTCACCATGGCGGGCCTGGACTACCTGCAGGCGATGGCCGACGGCCTTCTGCCGCAGCCGCCGATCAGTGGTCTGATGGAGTTCGCGATCGTCGAAGCCGAGTACGGGCGTGCCAAATTCGCCTGTCGGCCAGACGAATCCGCCTACAACCCGATAGGCGCGATTCACGGCGGGCTGATCTGTACGCTGCTGGATTCGGTGACCGCCTGCGCCGTCCACAGCACCCTGCCCGCCGGCAAGGGCTACACCTCGATCGAGATCAAGGTGAACTATCTCAAGGCGGTCCGCCTGAGCAGCGGCCTCCTCACCGCCACCGGGACCGTCGTGAAGTCCGGAGCGCGTGTCGGTTTCTCCGAAGGAGTGGTGACGGACGGGTCCGGCGCGGTCGTGGCCACGGCGACCAGCACACTTCTCATCTTCGACCTCTGAGGCCACGCGCTACGTTCGACAGATGCCGAAACGGATCCTGGTGATCGGTGCGGGCATCGCCGGGCTGGCGACCGCCAACGCGCTGCAGCAGCGCGGTCACGACGTCACGGTCATCGAAGAACGCACCGACACGTCGTCCGGCGCAGGCATCAGCATCTGGCCCAACGCACTGGCCGCACTCGACGACATCGGCCTCGGCGACGCGGTCCGCGCCGCCGGCGGCCGGATCACCGCGGGGGCGCTGCGCTGGCACGACGGCACCTGGCTGCGTCACCCGTCGCCGCAGCGGCTGGTCAAGGCTCTGGGCGAGCCGCTGGTGGTCATCCACCGCAATGCCCTGACGTCGGTATTGGCCAGTGCGCTTGGGCAGGGGACGCTGCGATATGGGGTGTGCGCTCGCTCGGTGGTAGCAACGGCGGACGGGGTGCAGGTGGGTGTCTCGGATCCCGGCACGGGCGACACCGATATGCGCGCCGACGCGGTTGTCGGCGCGGACGGTACGCATTCGATCGTGGCGCGCCACCTCAACGGCCCGCTCGACAACCACTACGTCGGCTATACGGCATGGCGTGGGGTGGCGAACTGCACCATCGACCCCGACTTCGCAGGCGAGGTCCTCGGCCCGGCCATCGAGTTCGGTCACGTGCCGCTGGGAGCGGACAGCACCTACTGGTTTGCGACCGAACGGGCTTCGGAGGGACGGCGAGCGCCGCGAGGCGAGCTCGAGTATCTGAAGGACAAGTTCGGCGCGTGGGCCGAACCCATTCCGACGGTGTTGGCGGCGACCGAACCCGGTCGCGTGCTGCACAACGACCTCTACGATCGCGATCCGGCCAGACAGTGGTCGAGGGGGCGGATCGTGGCGGTGGGCGATGCCGCACATCCCATGCGGCCGCATCTGGGTCAGGGCGGCTGTCAGGGACTCGAGGATGCGGCCATCCTGGCGTCCTTCGTCGACGGGACGGACGACCTCGCCGCCGCCTTCAGCAGGTTCACGGCGTTCCGCCGTCCGCGGGTGCGCTGGTTGGTGCGGGAGTCCAAGATGATCGGGCAGATCGTGAATTTGCCGCCGCTGCTCAGCGCCGCCGCGAGCCGCGCGACCGTGCTGGGGCCCGAAGCACTGGTCACCAGGCACCTCGCTGCCGTCGCCGCCCGGTCAGCGTTCAAGCCGCCGACCGAGCGAGACGTCCAGCCGGTGTGAGGGTCAGCGGCCGCCGAGCAGCGCGGAGCACATCTGACGCGGGTTGATGAAGCCGAACAGTCCGCTGGACGGCATCGCCGAGCAGCCGGTCGCCGTGGCGGGCGCCGTCGGCGTGGTCGGCATCGACACGGAAGGATTGCTCCAGACGGCCGGCGACGCGCCGCGGGGACCGCACTTCGGCCAGGCCTTGATGCCCTGGGTGCGCAGAACGTTCTCCGCAACGCGGATCTGCTCGGCGCGCGAAGCGGTCGAGGGGTTGCCCACTCCGCCATTGGAGTTCCAGGTCGCCTGCTTGAACTGCAGGCCACCGTAGTGGCCGTTGCCGCTGTTGATTGACCAGTTACCACCGGATTCGCACTGGGCGATGGCGTCCCAGTTGACCGAGTCCGCGTTCGCGGTGGCGGTGGACATGGCGATCTGGAACAACGCGAGAGCTCCGAAGATCACGGCGGCCATCAGGGCCTTGGTAACAGTCCTACGAATATTCATCACTGCGGTCCTTCCCCGACCGTTTGGAACTGAGGACCGCCTGGAAGCCCTGTGCTTGCTTCAACGCGGCTATCCGTTCTTTCGAGTGATGAACCTCACCTGTTACGAAAGCGTCAAAAGTTTTATTCGTTACTTATCTGGCGTAAGGGGCCTCTGAGAAAGAAGAGGCGGTGTCCGGGCGTATCGCCCAGACACCGCCTCAAAAGGTCTTACGTGTTACTAGCCGCGCTGGCCGCAGACCGGCCACGCGCCGATGCCCTGCGACTGCAGAACGTTCTCCGCGACGCGAATCTGCTCCTCACGGCTGGCGTTGTGCGGCGAACCGCTGCCGCCGTTGGACTGCCAGGTGCCCATGGAGAACTGCAGACCGCCGTAGTAGCCGTTGCCGGTCGCAATCCCCCAGTTGCCGCCGGACTCGCATGCCGCAACGGCATCCCAGTCCACGCTGTCCGCATTGGCGGTGCCAGCCAGCGCCAACGGCGCCATGGCGAGCGCGCCGGCGAAGGTCGCCAGACCGATCGTCTTGCGGATGTTCTTCAACTTCGATCCTTTCGACGAGCGCGCACCACCCACACCCCGCGCGGACGCACGGAGACATGCCTGGTCACAGGCCGGGGTTTTGGGTCGCGCCGTCTCGGGTAGGCACGACAGTGGAAGGCGAAAGGTGCCCTACCGGGCCATCACGCCCGGCGGCCGCCGGCGGCGTCATCACCGCCCTGGCCCCACTCACACGCAGGTTTCGTGGTTTTGAAATTATTTGCTCCGTTAGAAGCTGTTTTGGACCGTACAAACCCAGTCGGCGAAAGTCATTTCGGTGAAGAGCGTGTCGCGCGCAGATAACGGATCGATCACGGCGGAGGCTTCCCAACGTCCACGCAGGTCATCCGCAGGTTTGACGGATATGAGAATTTCTCAGCTAGCGCGCTGCACCGTGAGCCATCTCACGAGTATTTTGTGACCCAGCACACCGTTTGTAACGATGCCATCCGCGCAGATGTGTGCGAAACGCTCGGCGCTGCACACAGATCCCCTGGTGCTTCACCGACCGGGCAATGAAGTTAGCTGTAGGCACCCGTCACGACGGCTTCGGGTTCTTCCGCTGATCCGTTGGCTCACTGCATAATTCGCGAAGACGCTTCCCAACGCCGACACTCCTCAGTTCAACGTCCAGAGCCGTCCAACAACGAAATCTAGTGCACTGCAGTCTATTTCAGTGACCACTGATATACCGATTGTCGCGATGCGGCAGAGGGCAACTCCACCCGGCAGCGACGAGCACCAGCGTTGGGATAGCTCGGCCAGAGCTCAGCGCGGCATGGGTCTATTCTGCGCTGCTGCAGAACGACACTCGCAAAATAGTTCACCGTCCGACCGCGCGCACCCCGGCCCGGCAAGCACTCGAAAGAGACTGCTGGACAACAGCAATCATCGCCGGCGGCTAGCGCGACCAACGGTCGCAGATGCAGGACCGCGGGGAGCCCGCGCTTATATCGCCGCCATGGCTCGTGCCATTCGATGCCGCTTATTCGATCGGAGAGTGATCAGATTCGGTGAAATCATATTCTGCAGATTTGCTACGCAATCTGCGGGGCCGCGTCCCTCAGCTCGACGATGGTGTTGACGTTCGTCAGCGAGGCCTGCTCGGGCATGACGACCCGCTGGGTGTCGACGGACTCGACCAGCGCCCGCATGCTGCGCTCCCCGGCATCAACCAGCCCGGATACCCGTTCGTGCAGGTTGGTGCGGTAGATCCCGGCCAGATAATGCGAACGGCCGTCCCACGGGAGCACGACGTCGGCGCCGAGGCGGACCGCGGGACCGACGAGCTCGTCGATCAGGTCGGCGGACAGCAGTGGCATGTCGACGGCGCAGACGAATGCGAATTCCAGTCCTGCCTGCGCGGCCGCGCGCAGCCCACGTCCGGTGGCCAGCAGCGGACCGACGCCACGAACCTCGTCACGCAGGATCTCGGCCTCCAGACTCGGCAGCGCTTGGCCCGGGGCGGCGACGACGAATACGGGTGCGCATCTTGGGCTCACCGCGGACACCGTCCGTTCGACGAGGGTCTTGCCGTCGAATACGGCGGTGGCCTTATCGCGGCCCATCCGGCGGGATGCCCCGCCGGCCAGAATCACTGCAGCAAGCGGCACAGGCGACGTCACGCCAACGAGATTAGTCGACGGTCCAGGTGTCTTTGCTTCGGAGCAGCGACTGCAGCGCGGCCGTGTCGTGCGGCTTGGCTTCACGCGCCGATGCAACCTGCTGCCGAGCGGCGTCGTCGTACGTCGGCTTGCTGACCTGCCGGAAGATTCCCATCACCATGTGATCAAGGTTCTGCTCGGACAGCCGCGACAGCGCGAACGCGTACGCCGGGTCCTGACGCTGCGCGTCATGGATGACGATCTCGTCGGCCGACACATCGGCGGTCTTGGCGACCTCGAGGCCGTAATCCGACTTGACCACGCAATACTCGCCGTCGGCGCCGAAAGTGATCGGTTCACCGTGGCTCAGGTTGATGAGCCGTTCCTCGGCGCCTTCCTTCCGCAGCGCGTCGAACGAACCGTCGTTGAAGATAGGGCAGTCCTGCATGATCTCGACGAGTGCGGCACCGCGGTGCTCGGCGGCACCGCGAAGCACCTCGGACAGACCCTTGCGGTCCGAATCCAGTGCACGCCCGACGAACGTGGCCTCGGCGCCCAATGCCAGCGACACGGGGTTGAACGGGTAGTCCAGCGAGCCCATCGGGGTGGACTTGGTGACCTTGCCGGTCTCCGACGTCGGCGAGTACTGCCCCTTGGTCAGGCCGTAGATCCGGTTGTTGAACAGCAGGATCGTCAGGTTGACGTTGCGTCGCAGCGCGTGGATCAGGTGGTTGCCGCCGATCGACAGCGCATCGCCGTCACCGGTGACGACCCACACCGACAGGTCTTGGCGGGCCAGCGCCAGACCGGTCGCGATCGTCGGCGCACGACCGTGGATCGAGTGGAACCCGTAGGTCTGCAGGTAGTACGGGAAGCGACTCGAGCACCCGATGCCGCTGACGAACGCGATGTTCTCGCGGCGCAGCCCGAGCTCGGGCAAGAAGTTGCGTATCGTGTTGAGGATGACGTAGTCGCCGCAGCCGGGGCACCAGCGGACTTCTTGATCGCTGGTGAAGTCCTTGGACTTCTGCGGTTCGTCTGTCGTCGGAACCAAGCTGGTCCCGGCCGTCAGTCCGAGATCTGCACCAATCAACTGGATCGACGCGCGATCCGCTTCGCTCTTCGCTGTTGTCATGCGATTGCTCCCACACCATTCGCTTCAGATTCGATGGTGGCCGCCGCCAGCCGCGCGAACTTGGCCTTGTCAATTTCCTTGTCGCCCAACGTTCCGTCGAGCGCGGCGTCGATGATGCCCTCGACCTCGTCGGCCAGGAACGCCATGCCTTCCACCTTGGTGACGGACTGGACGTCGACCAGATACTTGCCGCGCAGCAGCAATGCCAGCTGGCCGAGGTTCATCTCCGGCAACACCACGTTGGGGTACCGCCGCAGCACCTCGCCGAGGTTGGCGGGGAAGGGGTTGAGGTTGCGAAGGTGCGCCTGGGCCACCTTGATGCCGTTGCGGCGCGCGCGTCGGCAGGCCTCGCCGATGGGGCCGTAACTGCTGCCCCAGCCGAGCATCAGCAGTTCGGCGTCACCGGTCGGATCGTCGACCTCGAGGTCCGGAACGGCGATGCCGTCGACCTTGGCCTGGCGCAGGCGCACCATCAGGTCGTGGTTCTTCGGCTCGTAGGAGATGTTGCCCGAACCGTTGGCCGCCTCCAGCCCGCCGATTCGATGCTCGAGTCCCGGGGTGCCCGGAATGGCGAACTGGCGCGCGAGCGTCTCCGGATTGCGGGCGTACGGCTGGAACGGCTCGCCTGTTTTCGCGAAGGTGTGCTCGATCTTCTCGTAGGTGCTGACGTCCGGAATCTGCCACGGCTCAGAGCCGTTCGCGATCGCACCGTCGGACAGGATGACGACGGGCGTGTGGTAGGTGATCGCGATCCGCACCGCCTCGACGGCGACATCGAAGCAGTCGGACGGAGACCGCGGCGCAACCACCGCCACCGGCGATTCGCCGTTGCGCCCGAACAGGACCTGTAGCAGGTCGGCCTGCTCGGTCTTGGTCGGCAGGCCCGTCGAGGGTCCGCCGCGCTGCACGTCGATGACGATAAGCGGAAGCTCGGTCATGACCGCGAGGCCCATCGCCTCCGACTTGAGGGATATACCGGGACCGGAGGTGCTGGTGACCCCGAGTGCACCGCCGTAGGACGCGCCGATGGCGGCACCGATGCCCGCGATCTCGTCCTCGGCCTGGAAGGTCAGCACGTTGAAGTTCTTGTGCTTGGACAGCTCGTGCAGGATGTCCGACGCCGGCGTGATCGGGTAGGTGCCGAGCACCACCTGCAGATCGCTCAGCTGTCCCGCCGTGACGATGCCGTACGCCAACGCGGTGTTACCCGAGATCTGGCGGTACTCACCGCTCTTCAGCTTGGCGGGCGCGACCTCGTAGACACTGCTTGCGAAGGCCTCGGTCGTCTCGCCGTAGTTCCAGCCCGCCTTCAGCGCCAGGACGTTCGCCTCGGCGATGTCGGGCTTGCGGGCGAACTTCTCGCGGATGAACGCCTCGCTGTGCTCCAGCTCGCGGCCGTACATCCACGACAGCAGGCCGAGGGCGAACATGTTCTTGGCGCGCTGACCGTCCTTCTTCGACGCACCGATCTCTTCGACGGCGCCGAGGGTCAGCGTCGTCATGGGGACGGCCTGTACGACGTAGTCCGACAGGTCCTCGTTCTCGAGCGGATTGCCCTCGTAACCGACCTTGGCCAGGTTCCGCTTGGTGAACTCGTCGGAGTTGGCGATGATCAGTCCGCCGCGGGGCAGATCGTTGACGTTGGCCTTGAGCGCGGCGGGGTTCATCGCGACGAGGACGTCGGGGCGGTCTCCCGCGGTCAGGATGTCGTAGTCGGCGATCTGAATCTGGAACGACGACACGCCGGGCAGCGTCCCCTGCGGAGCGCGGATCTCGGCAGGGTAATTCGGTTGTGTGGCAAGGTCATTGCCGAAGAGGGCAGCCTCAGAGGTGAAGCGGTCGCCAGTGAGCTGCATGCCGTCACCGGAGTCGCCCGCGAAGCGAATGACGACCTTCTCGAGCTTCTGCCTCGTAGCCGGGTTGGCCCCGCTGCCGTTGGCCCCCACTTCGACCGCCTTCCGTCCTTGTCCAAGCTATCCCGGCGAACGTCTTCTCCAGTCGCAGTCGACGCGACGCGCCATCGTGAGGACGTCCACCAAATTTGATGTCACTGGCAGTACCGATTATTGCACTTCTCTTAGGCAGCCCATCGCGCGACTCGCGGTCGAGGCATAGGTAGCCGTT
Organism: Mycolicibacterium rhodesiae NBB3; assembly: GCF_000230895.2. The sequence continues at coordinate 4,199,371 of NC_016604.1, read as the reverse complement.
TGTCGAACTCGCTGCTCAACGCATGTGCCCGTCCCCGCCGTGAGACAGAAATGTGTTTTACGTCACGTGGCACTCGGTGTCATTAATAAGGAAATTGCTACCGATCAGTAGCCCGCTGCTAGCACTCGTCAGGGCGGCTACGGCGGCAGGTTGTACGGAGTGATGACCTGGATCGGCACCGGGCGCGCCGGCTCGGCCGGCAACGCGCCCTGCTGCTGAAGAATCAGCCGCATCGCCAACCGCGCGTCGGCGCGCAGATCGTTGTGCAGGACCACCGAGATGCGGCCGTCACGCAGCAACTTTCTGTTGTCCACGTCCAGGTCGTGGGCAACGAAAACGCTGCACACCCTCCCTAATCGCTCGAATGCCGCGATGGTGGCGGTGTTGCCGCCGCCGACGGAGTACACCGCGCCGACGTCCGGATGCCGTTCGAGTGCCTCGAGGACCAATCGCTCATTGGTCGAGTCGATCCCGTCGCTGTCGCTGACTTCCACGATCGCTCGGCCGGTGCCACGCATCGCCGAACGGAATCCGACCTCGCGTTCGCCCTCGCCGCGGAATACCGCCCGGCTCAACGTGATGAGGACGTCGGCCGGCGCCGAGCCCAGCCACTCCCGCATCAAATACGCGGCCGTCACACCGGCGCCGTGATTGTCGATGCCCACGTAGGCGCACCGCGCGCTCGCGGGAATGTCGGTCGCATACGTCACCACCGGAACACCACTGGAGACCAGTTGATCGACGGCCTCGGCCACCGCAGGTTCGTCCTGCGCCTTGAGGACCACACCGTGGCTGCCACGAATGCGGCCCAACGCGTCGACCATCTGCTCTGTCGATCCCGACTCCCACAGGTGGAACCTGGCCCGCAGCATGGCCGGAGCGAAGGCGGGCAGTTCGGCCTCGATGGCGGACCGGAACGCGTCGGAGAATCGTTCCGGCGTCTGCATGACGACGTCGATCAGGTAGCGACGGCCGTTCAGACGCAGCTGCGCCCGCTGCTTGTCGAGATCCGCGATCGCCTGCTCGACCTCGGCCCTGGTGTTCGCGCGGACGCCGGGGCGTTCGTGGAGCACGCGGTCGACCGTGGCCTCACTGAGCCCGGACTGTTGGGCGATCTCGCGGACCTTGTACCGGTGCGGCATCCCATTTCCTGAGGTGTTTTTGATGGTTTTATGGCGTTGATTGCGGCGACAATCACAGCAAGACTAGCGGGCATGGCTGCACCGGTGCGCACGACATACACACCGTGGATCGATGAATCCGCATGCCGGCTCGACGACTTCCGCGCGCAGGTGCTGTGCCAAACCGATCGGGCCGACTACCCGTACGCCGACGACGTGCGAAACAACGCGCTGGTGTACTCCGCTGCCGCGATAACCGCCGCCGACCGGCACGAATTGCAGTCCGAGTTGATCAGGGCGCTGTCCGACGGCCCAGGCGTTGTCGTGTTCAGCGACGCCTTCTCCCCCGAGATCGTCGACCGCGCCAACGAGAGCTTTTTCTCGATCATCGCTGCCCAGCGCGAAGCGGGCACCACGGCAGGTGATCACTTCGGTAAGCCCGGCGCCAATGACCGGATCTGGAACGCCGCGCAGAAACTCGCGCTGCACTCACCCGATGTGTTCGCCGAGTACTACGCCAATGACACCCTGGCGATCGTCTGCCAAGCCTGGCTGGGGCCGCGCTATCAGGTCACCTCCCAGGTCAATGTCGTCAACCCCGGTGGCACACAGCAGGTTCCGCATCGTGACTATCACCTGGGCTTCGTCCCCGGCGCGCACCTCGCCCAGTATCCGGCCCATCTGCATCGCGCCTCACCGGTGCTGACGCTGCAGGGCGCCGTCGCACACTGCGACATGCCGGTCGACAGCGGCCCAACGATGCTGTTACCGCATTCGCAGCGGTTCGCGGGCGGCTACATCGCATTCAATCGACCCGAGTTCGTGGAGTTCTTCGCCGAGCATCACGTGCAGCTGCCGCTGCACAAGGGCGATGCGGTGTTCTTCAACCCGGCGCTGTATCACGGTGCGGGGACCAATGTCTCGGCTGACATCCGCCGGATCGCCAACCTGCTGCAGGTGTCCTCGCCGTTCGGCCGGGCGATGGAGGCGCTGGACCGCACGGCGATGGTCCGCGCGATCTACCCCGCGCTGCTGGCGATGAAGGCAGCTGGACGCCCACACCGCGATCTGTACAACGCGGTGGTCGCCACCGCGGAGGGTTACGCGTTCCCCACCAATCTCGACAGCGATCAACCCATCGGCACCCTGGCCCCACCCAGCCAGGTCGACGCGGTACTGGCGGCGTTGGCCGATGACCTCAGCGCGGACGAACTCGATGTCGTTCTGGCCGCACAGGAAGAACGGAGAATGCCATGACCACTCTCGGCGTCATCGGATTGGGCCGGATCGGCGCCTTCCACACCGACACCCTGTCGGGTCTCGACAGCATCGACGGGTTGGTCGTCACCGACGAGCGACCCGAGGTGGTGGCGGCGGTAGCGGCGAAACATGGTGCGACGCCGGTTGATTCGGTCGAAGCCCTGTTGGCGTCCGGCGTGGACGGGGTCGTCGTCTCGGCCGCGACGCCTGCCCATGCGGAGCTGACGCTGGCCGCCGTCGAGCGTGGTCTGCCGACGTTCTGCGAAAAGCCGATCGCCTCGACGGCGGCGGAGAGTGCCCGGGTGGCCGAGGTGATCGCGCGCTCGGGCGTACCGGTTCAGGTCGGCTACCAGCGGCGGTTCGACGCCGCCTTCGCCGCAGCCAAGCGCGCGGTCGACGACGGCTCGCTGGGCGCCCTGCACACCGTGCGCAGCACGACGATGGACCCGGCGCCCCCGCCGATGGAATATATCGCCGGTTCCGGCGGCATCTTCCGTGACTGTGCGGTGCACGATTTCGACGTGATCCGCTGGATCACCGGGCAGCAGGCCGTCGAGGTGTATGCGACCGGCAGCGTCCAGGGCGACCCGAAGTTCGCCGAGTTCGGCGACGTGGACACCGCCGCCGTCGTGGTGACCTTCGAGTCGGGCACGCTCGGCGTGGTGTCCGCGGCGCGGTACAACGCGCACGGATACGACTGCCGCCTCGAGGTGCACGGCTTCGAAGACACGGTCGTCGCCGGCTGGGATCAGGGGGTGCCTGTACGAAATATCGACCCCGCCAACAGCTTTCCCGAAGGACCTGCGCACCACTTCTTCATGGACCGGTTCACCGAGGCGTTTCGCGCGGAGCTCAGCGCGTTCGTCGATGTGGTCAAGGGCGACGCCCTACCGGGTTGCACCGTGGCTGACGCAGTCGAAGTCGCCTGGCTGGCCGAAGCGGCGACCGAGTCGCTGCAGCGCCGCGTGCCGGTGAGCATCAAGGAAGTGAGATCACGGTGAAGACCCTGAAACTCGCAGGCGCGCCGATCTCCTGGGGAGTGTGCGAGGTCCCCGGCTGGGGTCATCAACTCGGCCCCGACCGCGTGCTGGCAGAGATGCGCGACGTCGGGTTGTCGGCCACCGAGATGGGTCCGGAGGGCTTTCTGCCGACGGACCCGGACGCGCTGACCGCGATGCTTGTGTCGAACGGTCTGCGCTGCGTCGGAATGTTCGCGCCGGTGATACTTCACGATGCCGACCATGACCCGCTGTCCGACATCAGGGGTCCGCTCGACGCGCTGATCGCCTGCGGGGCGGACGTGCTCGTGCTGGCGGCCGCGACGGGCACCGACGGATACGATTCGCGACCGACCCTCGACGAGAGCCAATGGCGCACGCTGATAACCAATCTCGACCGGCTCGCCGGCGCGGCCGCCGAGTGTGGCGTGCTCGCGGTGCTGCACCCCCACGTCGGAACCATGGTCGAGACGCGCAGCGACGTGGACCGGGTGCTGGCGGGGGCGAGTATCAAGCTGTGTCTGGACACCGGCCATCTGCTCATCGGCGGTACCGATCCGCTTGCGCTGGCCCGGCAGGTGCCCGACCGAATCGCCCACGCACATCTGAAGGATGTGGACGCGGCGCTCGCCGCACGCGTGCAGTCCGGAGAACTCACCTACACCGACGCGGTACGACGGGGGATGTACACCCCGTTGGGTGCGGGCGATGTCGACATCGCCGGCATCGTGACCGCGTTGCGCGCCAACGGGTTCGACGGCTGGTTCGTCATGGAGCAGGACACCATCCTCAGCGGTGAGCCCGCCGATGAGGGACCGGTACGCGACGTGCGGACCAGCGTGACGTTCATGCAGAAGGTTTGTGCCGGCGTGCGGCCGTCCGTGTCCGTATGAGTCTGCGTATCGGGGTCCTCGGGGCATCCCGGATCGCCGAGTCGGCGATCGTGGCGCCCGCGCAGGAACTGGGCCACCGTCTGGTGGCCGTAGCGGCGCGCGATCCGCAACGCGCCCAGGTGTTCGCGAAGCGGCACGGCGTGGAACGCGTCTGCGCGTCCTACGCCGACGTGATCGGTGATCCCGAGGTCGACGTCATCTACAACCCGCTGGCCAACGCTTTGCACGCACCGTGGAATCTCGCGGCGGTGGCGGCGGGCAAACCCGTGCTCACCGAGAAGCCGTTCGCCCGCAACCGGGCTGAGGCCGTGCGGGTCGCTGAGGCCGCCGACGCTGCGGGAATCCCTGTCGTGGAGGGTTTTCACTATCTGTTCCATCCCGTGACCCGGCGGGCGCTGCAGCTGGCCGGCGACGGCACGCTCGGCGGCATCACCCACGTGGAGGTGCGGATGGCGATGCCTGCGCCAGCGGACGACGATCCGAGGTGGTCGGTCGAACTGGCAGGCGGCGCGCTGATGGATCTCGGCTGCTACGGCCTGCATGTCATGCGGCAGTTGGGCCACCCGTCCGTCGTGCGAGCGCACGCGAAGGAACACAGCCCCGGCATCGACGCATGGTGCGACGTCGAGCTCGCCTTCCCCAGCGGCGCAACGGGCTTGAGCGCCAACTCGATGGTGGCCCACGATTGGGCATTCTCGATTCACGTCGTCGGCACCAAGGGCGATGTCCATGTACACAACTTCATCAAGCCGCACGAGGACGATCGCGTCACCATCCGCACGCCGGCCGGTTCCACCGTCGAGCATCTGGGCACGCGCCGGTCATACACCTACCAGCTCGAGGCGTTCGCCGCCCACGTCCTGCACGGTGCGCCGCTGCCACTGAGCACCGTCGATGCGGTGGAGAACATGGCTTACGTCGATGCCGCATACCGCGCGGCCGGAATGTCCCCGCGCTAGCCGACCGTGAAGTGTGGGAGAGCCGCGGCAGGAGGCATTGTCGACTGCGCTTCCTACCGTCGAGATTGACCAGAGGGTCGTTGGTCGATCACAGCCATGGCTTCAATCTCGACCATACGGCTGCCGACAGGACATTCCTTCAAGACATCGGACACCAGTATCGAATCGCTAGCCCGCGCTCGGTACGCTGGCCAGCCGCACGTACGCCGAGGCCGCTTCCGCGCGATTGGTCGCGTGGAGCTTTCGCAGCACCCGCTTGACGTGAGATTTCACCGTGCCCGCCGAGATCACGAGTTCGTCGGCGATCTGTTGGTTGGTGCGCCCGGCGGCCATCAGGCGAAGGACCTCGATCTCGCGACGGGTCAGAATCGCCATGACCCGCGTCTGCACCTCGGCCAGCGATTGCGCAGCGGGACTGCGTTCGACCGGTTCGATCTTGGCGAGGTCCAGGTCGGCGTCCTGCAGCGCGCGAGCGGCCTCGTCGGCGGAGGCCAAGGCGCGGCGCACTTCTGCGCGCTGGCGGCGCATGCGCTCGAGCAGGACCGTGCGTTCGTAGGCGTATCCGAAGCCCTCCGCGAACGCCCACACGGTATCGCGATCGATCTCGTCGACGATGCGGCCCGAGTAGAGCCGGTCGGCGTGCAGGAATCCGATCACCTTTCCCGTCGGCATCACCGGTGCCGCCACATAGGCGTGCGTCAGGGAGAAATCGATGATCGGGCGGTTGACGCGCGGATCGTTGCGTGCGTCGCGCACGATCGCCGGCGCGCGACGGCGGATCATCTGGGTCTCGAGCAACATGTGGTTCAGGGGCGGCGCCACCGATTGCGCGAAGGCGACCATCTTCTCCGCGCCCTCTCGGTCGTCGCCGAAATACGCTGCCTCCATGACCATCCGGCCTTCGTGAACGCGGAAAAGCACGGCACGATCGAAGCCGCACGACTCGACGAGTTCGCGCGGCGCCCGGTCGACGATCGTCGCAACGTCGTCGACGACCCGCAGCTTGCTCAGCGCTTCCTGGACGGCCAACAGCGCGAAGGTGCGCCGTCTCGCACCGTCTTCGATCAGCTCACGCTCCAGCGAGGTCAGATCGAGCACCGCGTCCAGCGCGTTGAGCGCGTCCTCGTCGCCGAGCCGTTCCAGCACATTGCGCACGAGAGTCGCCTTGGTGTCGACGGCCTCCGCCACCACCGCCAGTGGGTCCTCGGTCGGGTCCATGTCACAACCCTGAAACGCCTCCCGGTAACGACGCGCGGCATCGGTGTCCTTGACCGGGCGCGACGCCCAGCCGGGGTGTTCGCCGTCGGACAGCGTGCCGAGCGCCGGCGTATCGGGCTTTTCGCTCACAACACTCACGATCAAGACTGTCCTCCGATCGGCACGCAGGTGCGGTGGGAACCGGCAATTCACCTCGTACGGGGGTACGAGTCCTCCCCAACGGGGGATCGATTTGCTCCCGGGGCTGGCAGAGGCTGTTTCCCATGTCATCAACGACCGTTTCGGCCCTCGATCTGCTGACCACGCCTACGGGCATCGCCAATCCGTATCCGTTGTACGACCAGCTCCGCGCACTCTCGCCCGTCCCGGGCTACCGCGACTGGCCGCCGGGAACCATCCCCGGCGCCGATGAACCCGTCACCGCGTGGGCCCTGTTCCGCTACGACCAGATCTTCGAGGCGGCACGCGACAGCGCGACGTTCTCGTCGCGGGATCCCCTGCAGGAGGCGTCGTCGGCCCCGAGCCTGATGCTCGTCAACACCGACCCGCCGAAACACGAGGTCGAACGCAAACTGGTCAGCCAGGCCTTCTCACCGCGCCGGGTCAAACGCCTCGAGGGCTGGCTGAACGAACTGGTGCCACAGCTGCTCGCAGGCCTTGGTGAGGGTGACGTCGAGGTGATGGAATTCGCCGCCGAGATCCCCACCCGGGCGATGGTGCGACTGTTGGGATTGCCCGACGGCGATCACGTCCGCTTCCGGCGCTGGGCCAACGCGTTCATGCTCTCGTCGTCGTTGACGCCCGAGGAGCGCATCGCGAGCAATGAGGAAATGGTGACGACGTTCGCCACCCGGCTTGCCGAACACACGGCGCGGCTGGCGGAGCGCGCGCCCACCGACGACGTCGAGGACGCCGAGGACCTCATCTCGGCCCTGCTGCGCGCCGCGGTCGACGGCCAGCGGCTCACCCCCGAGGAGATCGTCCGTTTCTGCGTGACGCTGGTGGTGGCGGGCAGTGAGACCACCACGTTCCTGATCGGCAATCTGCTGCATGCGATGGCGCGGGAACCCGAGCTCACCACGCGGATGCGCGCCGATCGCACACTGGTGAACGTCTTCGTGGAAGAAGCGATGCGTGTCGACGGGCCACCGCAACGGCTGTTCCGCATCGCCACCCGTGACGTCGAGGTCGGCGGCAAGATGATCCGCAAAGGTGATTGGGTCGCACTGTTTTTCGGCTCGGCCAATCGGGATCCAGAGGTGTTCGGCGACCCCGACAGGTTCGACATCGACAGGCCCAACATCCGCCAGCAGCTCTCGATGGGACACGGCCTGCACTTCTGCCTTGGAGCATCGTTGGCACGCCTTGAAGTCGTGGCGGTGGTGAACGCGGTGCTCGATCGATATCAGACGATTGCACTGACCGACGATCCGGGAACCAAGCAGACCGCGAGCCTGCTGACCCACGCCTATGTCCGTCTCCCCCTTCACCTGTCATGACCTCGATCGAGGAAGCCAACATCGCGACCACCAGGGCCATCTACGCCGCGGTGCCGGCAGGCGATCTTCGAACCGCGCTGGATCTCCTTGATCCCGACGTGCGCATCACCTACTACGGCACCGAAGGGATTCCCTATGCAGGTGATTACCGCGGCTTCGACGAGGCCGTGACGTTCTTCACCAGGGTGGGGGAATCGATCGCCATCACCGAGATGGAGGCGTGGAAGTTCATCGCGCAGGGCGACGAGCTGGCGGCGTGGGGCCGGCAGCGATTCCGGCGGATCGACACCGGGTATGAATGGGAATCGGAGTTCGCGCACATCATCACGCTGCGCGCCGGTCGCTGGCTGTACTTCCGCGACTTCATGAACTCCGCCCTGACCCTGCAGGCGTTCACCCGATGAGGGTCGCGGGCGACCGCGAGATCTGCATGGGCGCAGGGGTTTGCGTGATGACGGCCGAGGGGACATTCGACCAGGACGACGACGGCATCGTGGTGCTCGCGTTCGATCGCGTGTCCGCCAACGAAGAGAAGGTCGTGCGCAACGCGGTCAGAATGTGCCCGTCGGGCGCGCTCCGCATCGTCGCCGACTGATCGCGTTTTCTGGTTGATCAGGGTCCCGGCGGCAGCAGCATCGTCTGCCACGTCTTGTTGTTCGGCGCTCCCTGCGCGACGTCCGATTGGGTGTACTGCTTTCCGTCGGGTCCGATGTAGCTCCCCGTCGCCGGGTCGTATTCGGCCGCGGCGATCGGCGGCGGTGCGACAGGCGGCGCAGACTCAGGCGGCAACTGCGGGATCGGCTGACCCGACAGGGTGGCGTTCGGATCACCCTTCCAGTTGAAACCGTCGTTGAGCGGCACATAGGCTTCGTCGCTCTCACACAACTTGACCGTGGGCGCACGTTTTCCCGGCACCGTCTCGCACGGAATGTTGCGCGCGCCACGCACATTGAACGGCGACTCCTGCGGGACGCGGCAGTACAGGTCACCGGGCGCCCGCTGCGGATAGTCCTCGAGCGCGGCAACCCGTTGTTGCTGGGCAGGCAGAAACCCGGTGGTGCAGGGTGGCGGCAGGTTGAGGTTCAGGTTGAAGCTCAGATATTGGCCTTTGTAGTCCTGTTTGGTGTTGAGGTTGGCGAGGATGCCGGCCTGGTTGGCCGCGATGGCTTGCGGAAACACCACGAGCAGCTGCTCGATGTCGTTTCGGTAGGTGAGCGCGACTTGCCCGACGCTGACGAGGTTGGCGAGCAGGATGGGCACGGTGGGGCGCAGCCTGTCGACCAGTTCGCGCACCTGTGCCGCCGCCGGGCCGCCTTTGGTGATGACGCCGGCGACGGCCTCGTCGTGATTCCTCAATTCGTCAGTCACCGCCGCCACGTGCGATGCCCACGCTTGAATCGCATCGGAGGTGTTCGTCTGCGAATCCAACACCGGGTCGACTTTGTCGATCAGCGTGGTCAGCGGATCGAGATTCTCCCGAGCGTCGATCGCCAGGGTGGATGCGCCTTGGATCACCCGCGACAGTTCTGGGCCGAGCCCTCCGACTGCCGTGTAGGCCTCGTCGACCACGGTCTTGAGGTTGTCGCGGGGTATCGCCTGCAGACCGGTGTTCGCAGCGGAGAGCAGAGCGTTGACGTCCGGCGGCACCGAAGTATCGGCCAAGGCGATCACGTCGCCGTTCTTCAGCGGCGGCGAGGTGCCGTTACGGGGTAGCAGCAACACGTAGGACTCACCGACCGCGGATTGACTGTGCACCTCGGCCTCGAGATCTGAGGGGATGTCGATGCCGGACTGCAGCGACAGCACCGCCTCGACCCCGGTGTCGCTGAGGCGCACCGATTCCACCCTGCCGACTTTGGTACCGCGATAGGTGACGTTGCCAGATTCGTACAGCCCGCCGGATCTCGGCAGTTCCATCGTCACCGTGTACCGGCCGACACCGAACATGGCGGGCAGGTTGATGAAATGCAGGGCCATCACGGCGACCGTGCCAACCGCGACGATCGTGAAGATGGTCAGCTGGATCCTGATCCGTCGGCTCAAATGCACGCTACGGCCCCTGATTCCACTGGTACGGGATGGTCAGCGGATTCCCTGGGCCGTTCACGCCCCCGGACATGCAGGGGCTGGGGAATTGACCGATGGTTCGGCCCCACTGCAACTCGAGCCAGCTGAGGTCACACTCCCATCGGGTGCCGGTGAAGATTCCCTGGTCGATTCGGCTGAGTGTGAGATCGACGATGGCGGTCAGGTTGGCATAGTCACCGCGTTGGAAATTTTCGAAGGTTTCGTTCGGAAAGGGAAAGGTGGCAAGCAGACTCAGCGATCGCGTCAGGCTCGGGCCTGCGTTGGCCAGCGACTCCAGCACCGGGCCGACCTGCTTCAACTCCTTCACCAGGTTTTCCTTCGTCTGGTTCACCGTGTCGACGGTCAGAGCGCTGAACTTGCCGAGCTGATCGGCCGCCTGAACCAAGTTGTCGCGTTGGGAGGCCAGGACTGCCAGCGCGTCGGGGACGGTGGCCAGCGCCCGGTCCAGGACCGGTTGCTGCGCGCTGAATTTCCCGACGAGGCGGTTGAGACTTTCCGTGGCCGCGATGATGTCGCCGGTCTGGTCGTTGAGGTGCCCCGTGAATTCACTCAGCTGGGTGATCAAGCTGCGCACGTCTTGCTCGCGGCCCCGGAACGCGGTGGAGAACGCCTCGGTGATGTCTTGCACCTGGCCCAGCCCACCGCCGTTGAGCACCATCGACAGCGCCGCCAGCGTCTGCTCCGTGCTCGGGTAGGCGCCGCCCTGCGTCAGTGGGATCAGGGATCCGTTCTGGAGCCTGCCGTACGGTGGCTCGGTCGTCGGCATTGCGAGTTCGATATGCAATGAGCCCAGCAGGCTGGTTGTGCCGATCTTGGCTGTCGCATTGGCGGGCAGGACGACATCCCCGTTGAGGCGCATGCTGAGCAACGCATGCCAGCCTTGGCGCTCGATTTTGGTGACGTGGCCGACCGTCACGTCTCCGACACGCACCCGCGAGTTCGGCTCGATGTTGTTGACGTCGGGCATTTGTGCCTGGACAAGGAACGAGCCCGCGCCGGTGCCCTGTGTGCCGGGAAGCGATAGTGAGTTCAGCCCGCGCCAGTCGCAGCCGGGTAGTGCAGCGACGATCACGACCATCGCCACGTTGGCCGCCACGCGGTGCCACCGTCGCCGCGTCACGAGGCACTTCCGGGAGGCACCATCATGCCGTGCAGACCGTCCGTGGGATCCGTGGCCACCGCCGATTCAGGGGCGGGTACTTCGGCGGCCAGCGGTACGCCCGGCGGCGGCTCGGCCGCGGGCGGGACGTAGTCGGGCCGCATCCATGGCTCGCTGTAGGTGACCTCGTTGGGCCGGGTCTGGGTGCCGACGACGAGGTTCTCCCCTATCGGCGGAAAGTTGTACTGGCGGTTTTTCACGATCGGCGCCAAATACTGCGCGCACAGTTTCGCCGATTGCTCACCACCCAGGCGGGATGCGGACTGAATTGCACCGCACAGGAAGGACACCGGGTTGGCGAAATTGTTGATGGCCAGAGCGCCGGTCAACGAACCATTGGCGGGCTCGTAGATGTTGTTGTAGTTCTGCAACACGGTCGGCGCGATGTGCAACGTCTGTTTGATGTCGTCGAGGCTTTCCACCAGCACGCGAGTGATCGAGGTCATCTTGTCCGACGCGGTGCCGATCGCCTCGGTGTTGTCGGCGGCGAAATCTTTCACGTCGGCCACCACCGCGTCGAGGTCCTCGACCGCCTGACCGACCTTGTCCGGGTCGTCGGCGAGCAGCGAGGTCACGTCAGCCAGGTTGTGGTTGAGAGCTTCGAGCAGATCGGCACTGTCGCTCAGCGCGGACACCAGCGTCGAGAGGTTCTTGAACGTGGCGAAGATGTCGTCGCTGTGGTCACCGAGAATCGAAACTGCCTGCGACAGTTTGATAACGGTGTCGCGGATCGAGGAACCTTGCCCGCGCAGATTGTCCGCGGTGGTGTTGATGAGTGCACCCAACGTGCTCACGCCACCGGGCCTGGTGGGCTTGAGTAGCTCGGTCAGCCGCTCGAGTTGAGCGCGCAGGTCATCCCATTCGACAGGCACTGCGGTGCGATCTTCTCCAATCACCGCGCCGTCGGACATCGTCGGGCCACCGGCGTAGGGCGGGGTGAGCTGGATCGTCCGGCCGGTCACCAGCTGCGGCGACAGGATCACCGCCTTGGCATCGGCAGGGACCTTGTACCGGCTGTCGAACGAGAATGTGATCTTGGCTCGATCGGGCTGCGGTTCGATCGCGTCGATCGTGCCGACGGGCACGCCTCGAATGAGTACGTGGTCGCCGGCGAATACCCCGGTGCTGTTGTCGAAGTAGGCAACCACCGTTGTTCTGGCGATCAGCCCGGGCATTCGTGCCACGACGACCAGGCTCGCAACCAACACGAGCGACAGCGCCGCGCCGACGACGATGCGCGCGGTACGCCGCGACCTCATCCCGGTCGGAATCATGGCCGGACTCCCGATTGTTGAACGGGCGGCGCCTCACCCGGCGCCGGCACGTAGACCGGCGATGGAGTCGGCTCGGGTATGGAGGCCAACTCTGGCGGGGGCAGCGCGGGGGGCCCCGGCGGCGGTCCGCCGGGCGGCGGGGCCGGGGGCGGCTGGCGGTACGGGTAGCGCGGATCCCCCGGTTTACCGGTGATCGCGTCGGGCAGATTCAACATCGGTTCCCCACCCTGACCGGTCCGGGGGAAGGGCACCGGCAACGCCGGGGTGCCCGGTTGGCCGGTTTGGGGGTCGGTCAACTGCGATGGCAGCAGCGTGGCGGGATCGAGTCCCAGATCCGAAAACGCCGCGTCGATGAACGGCTGCACGAATTGACCCGGAAAGAGGTTGACCACATAGGCTTTGAAGAACGGGCCGGAGGACAGCGACTCACCGAGCGACATGACGTAGGAGTTGATCAGTTTGATCGACTGCTGCACCCGCTCCTTGCGATCATCGACGATCGCCAGTACGCCGTTGAGCTTGTCCAGCGCCGGCTGAAGCTGTTGACGGTTCTCGGCGATGAACGCCTGCAGCTGTCGCGAAACCGCAGAGATGTTCGCCCAGATCTGATTCAGTGCTGCGCTTTGCGTCTGCAGGGCTGCCAGTAGCGCATTGGTGTCTTTCACCAGACTCACGATGCGGTCGGTGCGTTTGGCCAACACCCCCGTCGCTTGGGCCGCGTTGTCCAGCAATTTGCGCAGTTGTTCATCGCGACTGTCGAGTACTTGCGCGAACCGCGCCACGCCCGCCACCGCATCCTTGAGATCAGCTGGGGTGCCCGAAAAAGTCTGTGCCAACGTGGCCAGCGAGTTCGACAGCTGGTCGGTGTTCAGCCCGCTGATGGTGGTCGCCAAGTCACCGAGTGCGTCGGGCAGCTGGTACGGCGAAACCGTGCGGTCCAGCGGTATGGCGCCATCGAGCTGCCCGCTCCCGCGCGGTGTCACGTCGACGATCTTCGCGCCCAACAGGCTCTTGGTCTTGATCGCAGCCTCGGTGCGGTCGCCCAGACGCACATCGTTGCCGATCGTGAATGTGACGAGCACACCTGTCTCGTGGAGTTCGATCGCCGAGACATTGCCAACCACGAAGCCCGAGACTTCAACGCCGGCACCCGTATTGAGCCCGCCGGCGTCAGCGAAATATGCCGAGTACTCGCGGCCCGAGTTGAGGAAGGGCAGGTTCTGATATTGCAGCGCGGCCACCACCATCACGACGACGGTCACGACGCCGACGGTGCCGATGGCCAAGGGGCTGCGTTCGGAGAATGACTTCACCTGGGCGCGCACCGCCCTGTGCTCTGGCCGGCCACCTTGACGTACACCGGCTGTCCGCCCTTTCCGTTCAGCTTGAGCACCACATCGCACAGGTAGAAACTGAAGTAGTCGCCGTACATCCCCTGCCGCACCAGCGCCCGGTATCTGTCGGGCAGCGTGTTGAGCAGGTTGTCGAGGTATTCGTGGTCAGCGACGGCGATCCCCGCCACCCGGTCGGTCTGTGCGACAACTCCTTTGAACGGTTCGCGGGCCTGAGCCAATAAATCGGTGAGCGACCCGGCGGCGGCATTTGTATAAGCCACCGCGTTGGAGATGTCGGTCCGGCGTTCAGCGAGCCCGCCGATCAGCTCGGAGAGCGACGTCACGGCTTTGTCCAGCCGCTCGCTCTGCCCGCCCAGCGTTCCCAACACCACGTTGAGGTTGTCGATGACCTGCCCGACCAGCAGATCGCGGTCGGCCAGCGTGTTGGTCACCACCGCGGCCTGTTGCAGGAAAGACCCGATCTCGGGGCCCTGCCCCTCGAAGGCCTCGACCAGTTGCTGCGTCAGATCGTTGACCTGCTCCGGATTCAGCGCCCGAAACAGCGGTTTGAAACCACCGATCACCGCGTCCAGGTCCAGCGCGGGCTCAGTGTTCGTCAGACCGATGGTCTGCCCGGGACTCAGCGTCTTGACCCCGCCGGTGCCTTCCTCGAGCGCCAGATACCGGTCACCGAACAGATTGTCATACCGGATCACCGCCCTGCTGCCCTGCGTGAGCACGACCGATTTGTCGGTGAAAAACTGAACGCGCACAGTCGCATCGGGGTTGATCGAGATGCCTTCCACCTTGCCGACCTCCACCCCGGCGATCCGCACCACCGTGCCCTCCCTCAGGTTGGAGACATTTCTGAACTCGGCGTAGTAGCTGTTGCCCGCGCCGAAGCGGAATTGCCCGAAGATCGTCAGCGTCAGGAACGCGACGAACGCACACACGGTCAGGAAGATGCCAAGGCGCCAGACGACGCCCTTGAAGTCAGCCACGGCTTGTCCCCTCAACGTGAAGACCGTCGGCGGTCACGATGACTTTGTCGATCACGGTGGGCCCTGCCCGTGGTGGTCGAGTGGCGCCGGCTCCGGCCCCGGGGGCGCCGGGGCCACTCCCGGCCACAACGGCACCCCGCCCGGCCCGTAGAGCGGCGCGCCATATGGCGGCGCTCCGGGGTACGGAACCGGCCCGATCGCGGGGCCAGGTAGGCACTGACGAATGCTGGGTGGCTCCGGCACAGCGCGGGTCGCCGGGAAGTAGTTCGCCCAACAGGGATGCCCGAGACCGGGATTGGGCCGGATGTCCAGGCCGGTTCCCCACCCGGTGTTGGTGATCAGCTGGCGCACCGGGAAGTTCTTGGTCGCGTCGGGTAGTGACCCACACCCCGGCGCACCGCCTGGGCCACCCTTGGCGGCAACTATCGGCAGATTGTTCGGGTAGGCGTAGGGATCGTTACCCAACAGCAGGGCGACGTCGAGTTGAAGAGTGCGGCCGTCGCCGCCCCACGCCGCGTAACCGCCGTTGTCGAGATACCACGTGGTGCCCTTCAGGAAGCATTCGTACACGGGACTGTGTTGCAGCAGCAGGTTCGTCGTCGGCTCGAGGGTGTTGACCGCCTCGACGAAGTCGTCCTTACTCGTGGCGAGGAGGTCTGTGCCGGAGGTCGACAAACCAATCACGTTGAGCAGCAGCCCATCCAGTGCGGCGGATTGGTCGGTGATCGTCGTGCTGGTGGTACTGACGGCATCCAGCACGGACACGATGTCGTCGGCGGCGGCGTCATAGGTATCGGCGAAGTCCTTGAGCGAGCGCCAATTCTCTGTGATGGTGTCGGCACGTTCGTTCAGCGCCAGCAGGACCTCGTTGAGGTCTGTGGTGGCCTGGCCCATCCGCTGACCCTGTCCGCGCACGCCGTCGGCGACCGCGGTGAGCACGGCGTTCAGCTTCAGCGGGTCGATCATCTTGAGCAGCTCGACGACGTTTTCGAACACCGTGTTGATCTCTGTGCTGACGTTCTTCGAATGCAGCACAGCACCGGCGGACAGCCTCTTTGGGCTCGGATTCGGCGGATACATCAGCTCCACGAACTTCGTGCCGAATGCGGTCGTGGCACTGATCTGCGCTTCCACGTTGGCCGGGATGTAGCGGATCTGCTCCGGGTCGATCTCGAGTCGCAAGCTGGCTTTGTCGGTCCCGCCGCCTATTTGGCTGACCCGGCCGACTTGGACACCACGCATCATGACATCGGCGTTGGTCTCCATCACCAACCCTGCTCGATCCGATGAAAGCGTCACGGGCACATACGACCTGAATGTTTCACCGAACGACGCCGCGGTCACGGACAGGAACAGGACGATGGCCGTCAACAGGATCAGCGTCCACCACCCCGTGGCGATGCGGTATGTCCCTGCCCTGCGCTTCATGCCGCTAGCCCGCCAAATGGAAGTCGCCGGACTGGCCATAGATGGCCAGCGTCATGATTACGATCAGGACCGACGCAATGACCATCGAGGCACGCACGGCCCGGCCCACGGCCTCACCGACCCCCGCAGGCCCGCCACGGGCGGTGTAGCCGTAATAGGTGCACAGCAACATGATCATCAACGCGACCGCAGCCACCTCGGCCAACGACCACAAGACGTCGGATGGACTCAGATACGTGTAGAAGTAGTGGTCGTAGACACCTGACCCCTGGCCATAAACAGCGGTGGTGCCGATACGAGCGGCCCAATATGCGGTCATCAGCCCGATGCAGAACAAGGGGATCGCCACAATCACGCCGGCCACCACCCTGGTGGACGCCAGGTAGCTCACACTCCGAATGCCGATGGCTTCCAGCGCATCGATCTCTTCATTGATCCGCATCGCACCCAGCTGGGCGGTACTACCGGCGCCCACGGTGGCCGCCAGTGCCACCATCACGGTTCCCGGCTGGATTTCGCGGGTATTGAAGAACGCCGATGCGAAGCCCGTCAGCGCCTCCACACCCACCGACGCCAACTGGTTGTAGCCCTGCACCGCCACAATTGCGCCGGTCGTCATCGTCAAGAACGCGACGATGACGACCGTTCCGCCAATCACCGCAAGTGCCCCACTGCCCAACCCCATCTGCGCGATCACCCGCAACAACTCGCTGCGGTAGTTGACGACGGCATCGGGGATTCCGGCCAGTGTGGTGGCGTAAAACCTTGTCTGCGAACCAATCTGATCCCACCCGCCCACCACGGCATTCCTCGTTCGCTGCAGCCGCGGACGAAGGGAGCTCGGGACACTCAGCGTCATGGCTTCACCTCAGGACACCATGAAGGGGACGCCGACCGCGGTGACGATGATGTTGATCAAGAACAACACGAGGAAGGCGAACACCACGGTTTCGTTCACCGCCCTGCCCACGCCGGCAGACCCGCCACCCACCGAAATGCCTTGGTAGCAGGCGATCAATCCCGCCATCAATCCGAACAGGGTCGCCTTGATCATCGAGATGATGACATCGGTCATGTGAGTCAGCGTGGTGAGACCCGCCACCCACGCGCCCGCGGACACGTCCATGAGAAACACCGAGCAGACGAACGCGCCGACCAGACCCGTCATGATCACCACCGAGCTCAGTGCCAGCGACACCGTGGTGGCCGCGAGCACGCGTGGAACCACCAGAGCCTGAATCGGATTGATACCCATCACCCGCAGCGCGTCGAGTTCCTCGCGGATCGTTCGCGCACCCAGGTCGGCACACATCGCCGTGGCACCCGCGCCCGCCACCACCAATACCGTCACGATCGGACCGCTCTGAGAAACCGTGAAGATCGCCGCACCAGTGCCGGAAAAGTCCGCGGCACCGATGTCGGCCAACAAGACGTTGAAGAGAAATCCCGAAATCACCGCCCATGGGATCGTCATCAATATCGCCGGCAGCGTCGACACCCGCGCGACGAACCAGCATTGAGACAGATACTCACGCCACG
Organism: Mycolicibacterium rhodesiae NBB3; assembly: GCF_000230895.2. Next base: position 4,181,600 of record NC_016604.1, on the reverse strand, counting down.
CGAACGGCGGCTTGAACATGGACACGAAGGTGTCCAACGACATCGCGAAGAAGCCGCCGACCGCTCTGACGGGCTTGGTTGCCGTTTGCGCTGAGATCACCATGTCGGCGCCAACCGCATTTGCGGGATGTCGTCATCGCCGGAGGGCATAGCCGGAACGCTATCGATCACTGTGACCCGGTTGCTGCTTCCAGAAAGAGGTATAAGTCTCCCCCGTACGAGGCATGGGCCACCACCGATGCGCTTTCTCAACGTTTGCTGCGGACGTCGCGGGTGCGCTGCGGCGACAGCTCGCCGCACCTGCGCGAACCACACGGGTTCGACGCCGCGGCGACGATCAGAGCAGCTCATGTTGGCCATCCGGGCAGGTCGAAGTTGGTCGGTGACAACCGAGAGGGTACGCGGCCACGGTTACTTATGTCCATAGTTAATACGCTTGATCATGCATAGCCGAGCGGCAAACAACGATTACAACCATGACTTGTGCACAGTGATGTATCTTGATAGTACTGTTCTGTACGTCACAGTTGAGGTGGTGAACGGCGAGCCGCCTCGTGCATTGATACGAGGAGGCCCCCAATGACCGTCACCAAACAGACCAGCGAGAAGCTTGTCCGTGACTTTCTCGGTTCGTGGGAGGGTCGCGATCTCGACACCATTTGCGGCGCGTTCGCCGACGACGCCGTCTACCACAACGTGCCGGTCAAGCCGATCGAGGGCATCGCCGGTATCCGCGCGATATTTCAGGCGTTCCTCAACGCGTTCTCCGAGGCCAAGCTCGACATCGTCACCCTTGCCGCCGAACCCGGCCTGGTGCTGGCCGAGCGGGTGGACTACTTCACGATGAACGACGGCACCAGCGTCGTGTTGCCGGTGACCGGGGTATTCGTCGTCGAGAATGACAAAATCACACGCTTCTCCGACTATTTCGATCTCGCGGACTTCGAACGTCAAAGCGGATTCAAGCTTTAGGCCATCGAGCGCATCCGGCGACGACATGACCCGTGATTCGTCTGCTGTACCGCCGCACGTCGCGTCCGCACGGAAGCGGGGGCGTCTGGCAGGATTTGGTGGTTCAAGCAAGCGAGAAGGGGGGCGACGCGCGGTGGAGCCTGCGGTCTCAACCGTCAAGCGCAGGCCGAAGGACCGGAAGCAACAGATCCTGGAGCAGGCCGTCCGCCTGTTCATCGATCGCGGCTTCCACTCGGTCAAGCTGGAGGACATCGCGGAGGCGGCCGGTGTCACCGCACGCGCGCTGTATCGCCACTACGACAACAAGCAGGCCCTGCTCGCGGCAGCCATCCAAACGGGCCAGGAGCAGTACCAGAGCGCGCGCCTGGTATCCCAGGGCGACACACCGTCGACACCTCGGCCGCTGAGCGTCGAACTACCCGACCTGATCGCCGCGGCCGTCGCGTCCAGATCGCTGTCGGTGCTGTGGCAGCGCGAAGCCCGCTACCTCGATGACGCCGAGCGGGGCGAGGTGCGCAGGCGCATCAACGCGATCGTCGCCGGCATGTACGAAGGTGTGCGACTCGAGACCGGTGACCTGAGCCCCGCGCACACGGAGCTACGCGCCTGGGCGGTGGCCAGCACACTGACCAGCCTCGGCCGGCACAACCTGACCCTGCCGGGAGACGAGCTGGCCGAGCTCCTGTCGCGGGCGTGCATGGCGGCGGCGCTGACCCCGCCTGTGCGTGACTTGCAGCCGCTCGCTGCGGCGCCGAATGATCAACGCGCGCTGTTCTCCCGGCACGAGACGTTGTTGGCCACCGGCGCACGCCTGTTCCGTGCGCGGGGCTATCCGGCCGTCAGCACGAGTGAGATCGGGAAGGGAGCGGGGATCGCGGGACCGGGCCTGTACCGCACGTTCTCGTCCAAACAGGCGATCCTCGACGCGCTCATCCGACGTCTCGACGAGTGGTGGAACCTCGAGAGCATTCGCGCACTGCGGGCCGATCTGGATCCTGCCGAGTGCCTGCGCACCCTCGTCGAGGGCCGCGTCGGCATCAGCCTGGACGACCCCGATCTCGTTTCCGTGTCGATCACCGAGCTGTCGCACGCATCCGCTGAGGTGAACGACGACTACACGCGAAACCAGGCCGACCGCGACGGGATATGGATCGACCTCATCCGCCAGCAGATTCCGGAGACCACCGTGCCCCAGGCACGACTGCTCGTCGCAGCCGCGATCAGCTTCATCGACGACGCCGTCCGTACGTGGCACCTGCGGCGTTACGCCGGCGTGGAGGACGAGATCACCGCCCTCGCACTGTCGATCATGACCAGTCGGAGTCACCAGAGCGCGCAAAGGGTTCCGCCGTCGGCGAGCTGAGCGGTCCCGTTCACCATCGCCGCGTCGTCGGACAGCAGGAAGGCCACCACGCCCGCGATCTCCTCCGGCCCTGCCATGCGGCCCTGCAGGCGGTCGATCATCGTGGTCGCTCCCCCAACGCCGAGGGCCTGGTCGAACATCGTCATCGCGGTCTGCTGCATCGGTGTGTCGACGAATGCGGGCAGCACCGCGTTGGAACGCACGTTGCCCGAACGCAATTCGGCGGCGGTGACGCGGCTGAGATGGATGATGCCCGCCTTTGACATGCCGTAGGCCCCCGAACCGGACGCCGCGATCTGGCCCGCCAGCGATGACATGTTGACGATGGCGCCGCCGCCCCGATCGATCATCTTGGGTGCCGCATGTTTGGTGCAGAGCCATGCTCCGCGCAGGTTGACCCTGATGATGCGGTCGAAGTCATCGACGCTGGTGTCGGTGATCGGAGCGAAATGAACGATGCCTGCGTTGGCCACGAGCTTGTCCACGCCGCCGAACTCGGCTACGCAGGCCTCGACCATACCGATCACCTGGTCTTCCTCGCCGACGTCGACCTGCTGGCCGACCGCGCCGCGGCCGACCTTCTCCGCGGCCGCGTCGGCGGCAGCACCGTCGATGTCGGCGCACAGCACGCGACACCCTTCGTCTGCGAGTCGCATTGCGATCGCAAGGCCGATTCCGGCACCGGCGCCCGTCACAATGGCGGCCTTACCCGCGAGGTCTGGATGCGTCATGAATCCCCTTGCCGATACCTGTGCACCGCAACTTTTCTCATCCCGCAACCGCAAGCAGACCGTGTTCGCGGATGGCCCCGAACATGACAAGGCCGAAACCCGGCGCGTCGTCGGAGAGCTTGACCGTATGCACGCCGAGGTCGCGCAGAATCCATGCCACCGTCTGGGAGAACGATTCCGCCGCAGGCGATTCGTGCCCGGACAGGCCGCAGGCGCGTGCCGGCCCTGATGGCCGCAGGTACACGATCATGCCGCTGCCTCTCGCCCGCATCGTCGTCAACGCCCGGTCCAACTCGCCGCCGCACCGGCACGCCGTCGAACCGAACACGTCACCCGTGAGGCACTCGACGTGGACATGCAAGAGCATGGGTGCGTTGGCTCCGGCCTCACCGATGATCATGACCAGGTGCTCGCCGCCAGATACAGCTGGGTAGACATCGTGGAAGCCGATGACGCGCGAGGCACCCACTTTGGTGGGAATCGTCGTCTCCACCGATCGAACGGCCTGCGGCTCGGTACGCCGTCGATATGTCACGAGATCGTCGATCGAGACCATGCTCAGACCGTGCGCCTTTGCGAATTCGACCAATTCGTCGCCGTGGGCCATCGCGTCGGGGTGTTCGCGGGAGACGATCTCGCACAAGGCTGCCGCCGGTCGCCGACCGGCGAGCCGAGCGAGGTCCACAGCCGCCTCGGGCGGTCCCGGTTGCCCCAGCACGCCGTGATCGCCTGCCCGCACCGGTACAACATGACCCGGGCGCCGGAAGTCGGAAGCCTCAGACGTCGGCGCGGCCAGCGCCGCAATGGTTTTGGCGCGATCGGTCGCCGAGATTCCGGTGCCGGTGCCGTACCAGTCCACCGCAACCCGGTCAGCAGCGCTCGAACCGCCGCCATCGCGGTTCCACATCGGCGGCAGGTTCAACCGGTCACATTCCGAAACCGGCAGGGCGATACGGACGTATCCAGAGGTATGCCGCACGGTGAAGGCGAGCAGGCCGGGGGTCGCCGCGTCGGCCGCGAGTGCCAGGTATCCCTGTTCGCCGCGCATCGTGTCGGCAGTGACCACGACCGGGCGACCCGCTGCGATCGCCGTGATCGCGCGCCGCACGCGCACATCGGTGGTTCTCATTGTCGTCTCATGACCCGGGGCCGCTAACGCAGCCCGTGCAGGAATTCGAGCAGCAGCCGGTTGATCTCCTTCGGCTCTTCCTGCTGAATCCAGTGTCCGACACCGTCGATCATGTGAGTGCCGGTGTAGTTCGGCATCACCTCATCGGCGCGTTCGATGGCTTCCAGGCCCCACGTGGTGCCGACGTCGTACTGCCCACCGATGAACACCGCAGGCGGGGTCAGCGGCGTGCCGGCCTGTTCGGCCAGGTCGTGCCAGTCGTTGTCGATGTTGTGATAGAAGCTCAGCGGTCCGCCGAAGCCGGATCGCTCGAATTCTCCTGTATAGAAGTCGACATCCTCCTCGGTGAACCAGTCCGGCAGCTTCTCCGGATAGGCGAACGCGTCCTTCATCCGCGCTCCCTCCGGCATGCACAACGGTCCTGCGCGGATCACGTCGAGCGGATCCATCGCCGACATGTCGACCCCCGCGGCCTCGGCCGCTCGGGTCGCGGCGATCACGCCGTCGCCGGACACCGTGTAGGTCAGCCCTACCAGCCAGCCACGCAGATCCTCCTCGATCTCGGCGATGATGCCGTCCTGCGCCGAGAAGTAGTCCTGGTACCAGACCTTGCCCGGCCCGGCGATCTCCACGTGATAGTCGTTCGGACGACGTTCCCCGAAAGGGCTGCCTGGCAGCGCGATCACGCCGCGCCCGGCGAAGGGGCAGCTGAGTCCGGCCACGCCAGCGCACCGGTCGGGGTGCAGCCAGGCGAAGGTCCAGGCAACGGGTGCGCCCCAGTCGTGCCCGACCACGATGGCCTGCTTCTCGCCGTAGGCGTCGATGACCCCGACGATGTCGCCGGCCAACTCCTTGATGCGGTATGCCGTCTGCACGCGGTACTTGGACGACTGCCCATAGCCCCGCTGGTCGATCGCGACCACCCGGTAACCGGCCTCAGCGAGGGCGGGGAGCTGGTGCCGCCACGAGTACCAGGACTCCGGAAAGCCGTGGATCAACACCACCAGCGGCCCCTCGCCCTCCTCCACAGCGTGGATCCGGGTGCCCCGGCAGTCGAGCATCCGATGAATCTGACCCATTGCGGTCGCCTCTCTACTTGGCGTTCAGTGTGTGGGAGTACCAGCCAAACCGACTGCCATTTGGTCGGTTTGGATCAGGTGGTCGACCCCGGGCACGGTGCGGTCGGAGTAGTTGCGTTCGATCAATGTCTTCTGACCCGACAATCTGGTTCGCGCCCATTTGCCGAGCACACGGCCTGCGACCTTCGGCATCATCAGGGCCGCGGGCGGCTTCACGAGGTGAACGACCGCGAGGAATTCGCGATAGGTGTCCAGGTCGTCGTGGACCAACTCCAGGACGCGATCCATGTACCAGGTGAGCGCACCGAAATAGAACGGCCGCTTGTCGCGAACGCCCTTGATCCAGTCGAAGCGCAGGTTCTGCTCCCGAATCACGAACCAGGCCGTATCGGCCATCTTGCTGATCTTGCGGTAGTAGCGACGCGGCAGCTCCGCGTGTCCCGCACCGTACCTGGCCAGCAGCAGCTGCATTTCCCGTACTTCCTTCAGCGCCAGGCTCATACCGAGGCCGGACACGGGATCGGCGCTGGTGTACGCATCGCCGACCACCAGCAACGCGCGCGGAAGGTTGTTCTTCTTCTCGTATCGGAGCCGAAGCATGTTGGGGTAGCGGAAGTTGTAGATGGGCGAGGCCGGCTCGAGTCCGTCGATGTTCTCGCCAACGACCGGTGACGGCATGAGGTTGGCGAACTCGCGGAACTCCTGGGCGGTGCGCGGGGGTGAGTAGCAGTTGTAGGCGACAAGTGACGTGGACAGGATGGTGCGCGAGCTGTCCGTGTAGTACTGCGCGGCGTAGGTGTCCTCGTAGGGGCGGTACGCGTAGCAGATCACCATCACCTTGTCCTGCCACTGGCGCTCCGGTGGCACATGGTGCTGCATCGTGGAGTAGAAGCAGTTGATGATGTCCTGCTCGACTTCGGGAGCTCCGATCCCGATACGGTCCAGGAACTCCGGGATGCGGGTGTTCTTACCCGAGGCGTCCACCACGAACTCGGCGGGCACCACGTCCAATTCGCCGTCGCGGTCTATGGCGACGCCGATGACGGTGTTGCTGCCGCGGTCGTAGACGAGATCGCCCACCTCCGCCTCATAGCGGAACTCGATACGATTTTCGCCGTCCAGTCGGCGCCGCACACACCATTCCAGCAACGGACGTCCGGCACAGACGATCTGAATATCGCTGGTGCCCGGCTTCTTCCAGGTACCGCCCAGTCGAATGCGGTATTGGTCGGCCATGTCGACCTTGAACGCGCCCTCGCGCACCATGTCGTCGACGATGCCGGGAAAGATCCGCTCCAGCTCGATCTGCCCAGCGGTGAGCAGATGGTGCAGATGCCAGCCCTGCGCCGCACCGGGCCTGCCCTCCCGGCGAGAGTGCCGACCGTCCTTCTCGAGGACGATCACCCGTTCGAACGACTCGCTGAGCACCTTGGCCGCCGCGATCCCCGCGATGCTGCCGCCGATCACGACAGCGGTGCGTTGACCGCGTCTCCGCACATCCGCCAGATCGAGCTGTGAGTAGTCCAGCCGGGCCGGGGTCCTCCTGCGCGTCGCGCCACTGGGAACGAACTTCTCGTAATACAGCCCGATGCGGTGGATACCGTTGCTGTCCAGCCAGTTCCGGGTTGCCTCGACCATCGCCGACGGGCCGCACAGGTAGATGTCGGCGTCATCGTCTTCGAGCATGTCCGCGTCCAGGAGATCGGTGACGAGCCCGACCGGCCCATCCCAGTCCACGCCCGCCTGCGACACGATGGTCTGCACCGTCAAGCCCGGGATGCGCTTCGTGAGCGCCTCGAGTTCGTCGAGCTTGCACAGGTCCTCGGAGGTGGTCACACCGTAGAGCAGGTGAACCGGTTGGCCGATGTCGGCGTCGAGGCTCTGGGCCATCGCCAGGACCGCGGACAGCCCGGTGCCACCGGCGACCAGGATGACCGGCCGCACGACGGGCCGCAGGTAGAAGCCACCCTTGCTGCACCGCAGGGCGATGCGGTCTCCCGGCTTCGCCCGGTCACGCAGGTAGTTCGACATCACACCGTCGGGGAGCAGCCGGATGATGAATTCCAGTTCGTCGCGACCATCACATGGATGCGCATATGAGTAATTGCGCCAGGCTTCGGTGCCGGGAATCTGTAGCTGGGCGAACTGGCCGGCTTTGTAGACGATCGAGTCGGCCATACCCGAAACATCCACGCGCAGAATGGCCGTCGTCGATGACAGTTGGCTCACGGCGGTCACCACACCGCAGCCGGTGACCAGACGCGCCGCGTTGTCATCGACCGGATACTGCAGGTCGATTTCGCAGTCGGACTCGGCAAAGGTCTGGCACGTCAATATCTTCCGAGCTGCCCGCTCCACGTCGGACAGCCCTTCGGTACGCCCCATCTCGTAGTCGCCCGAGGTGCACGTCGCCACACACGTGCCGCAGATGCCGCTTTGGCATTCGTTGACGATGGCGACGCCGTGCTCCTCCGCCGCATCCAGGATCGACTGATCCGGCTGCACCGGCATGTTCTTCTGCGTGCCATCCGAATATCGGACGGTGATCTGATGAGCGTCCATGCCAGCTGCCCTTTCCTACCAGTGCCCTAGACGACCGCGATTGCCGGCTTTTTCGCGATTCGAGCGTTGAGCCGTGGCATGACCTCCTCGGCGAGCAACCGCATCGATTCCTTCCATGGACCAGGGTTCTCGCTGTAATCGAATCCGAGGATCAGCAGATGGCCGAATCCGCCGACCTGGTCGTAGGTGGCCTCCAGTTTGTCCACGACCGTCTCCACCGATCCGACCACGAACGTGTTCTCGGCGAGGTATTCCGGCGTCACGTCCGAATCGGGTACCGACGCGTCGTGCTTGTAGAACTTCGTCATGCCCATTGTCTTGAACGTCGGCAGCACGTACTCACGCATATTTCGCCCGAGCATGCCGTCGACGGCGTAGCGGAACGCCTTTTCGTCCGTTTCCGCCACGACGACTTCGCGGACGAGTCGCCACTCGCGGCGATCCGGGGTGCGGCCGCTGCGTTCGGCGCCTTCGAGCACCGCATCCCAGTGCGTCGCGACGTAGTCGGTGTTGAGGTCGAGGCTCATAGGTATATAGCCCCGTTCGCCCGCCAACTTCAGAGTCTCAGAACCCGCGCTGAAGCCGGTCACACCAATGGGTGGGTGCGGAGCTTGAAAGGGCTTGATGTGGCGGCGCATCAGGCCGTCGTACATCGGCGCGATTCCGTTGGCGTTCCAGTATTTTCCGCGATGCTCCCATGGGCCGTCCTCGGTCCAGACGCGCAACATGATCTCCAGCGCTTCGCGGGTCATCTCGCGGTGTTCACCGTTGTGGCCGTCCACATCGAACAGAGCCCAGTCGCCGGGGATACCGCTGGCGCCGACACCGAGCATGAAGCGGCCCTGGGCGAGGTGGTCGAAGTAGGCGACGCGGTGCGCCAGTTCCACCGGGTGGTGGTACGGCAGCAGGTGTGCGCCAGGAGCGACCTTGATCGACTTCGTACGGAGCAGCGCCTGCGCCAACAACAGGTCGGGTGCACATATCGGCTCCCACGGAACGGTGAAGTGCTCTCCCACCCACGCCTCGACGTAACCCAGCTGGTCGGCGAGCTCGATGATGTCGAGATCCCACTGGGTCGCGTCGTACAGGCTCCGCTCCGGCGGGTGTGCCGGCATGAGGAAAATTCCGATCTCCATTTCAACCCTTCTCAGATCGAGGCGCGCACACCGACTGCGATGCACAACACAGTACTAGCAAGATACATCATTGAGCGCAAGATGCAGTTTTCTACGTTATTTACCTGATCAGAGTTTCAGATCCCGCGTATTGCTTATGGACATATCGGTCTGGTGGCGCGTAATCTCAGCCAACGTCATCCACCCGCGACCTCGCACGCCGCGCTCCAGCACCGTGCGGCCTAGTTCACTCCTGGAAGGGAGCCATCCGTGCCGGATTTCGACTACATCGGCTACGAGGTCATCGACGAAGGCCGCATCGCCGTCGTCACGCTCGATCGCCCGAAACAACACAACGCTCAAAACCGCGGAATGCTCGTGGAGTTGGGCTCGGCCTTCGAACGGGCCGAGATGGACGACCGAGTACGGGTGGTGTTGCTGCGGGCCGCCGGCCCGTCGTTCTCGGCGGGCCATGACCTCGGATCCACCACCGACGTCCGTGAACGCTCACCCGGCCCGGACCAGCACCCCACCTATCAGTGCAACGGCGGGACCTACGGCGGAGTGGAGTCACGCAACCGACAGGAGTGGCACTACTTCTTCGAGAACACCAAGCGATGGCGCAATCTCCGAAAGATCACCGTCGCGGAGGTCCACGGAATGGTTCTCTCCGCGGGTTTGATGCTGGCGTGGTGCTGCGACCTCATCGTCGCGGGCGAGGACACCGTCTTCGCCGATGTCGTGGGAACCCGGCTCGGCATGTGCGGGGTGGAGTACTTCGGCCATCCGTGGGAGTTCGGACCGCGCAAGGCCAAGGAACTACTGCTCACCGGCGACTCGCTCGACGCCGACGAAGCCCACTCCATCGGCATGGTGAGCAAGGTGTTCCCCAACGACGAACTGGCCGATCGCACCCTCGAGTTCACCCGCCGCATCGCCAAGCTGCCCACGATGGCGGCGCTGCTCATCAAGGAATCGGTGAACCAGACCGTCGATGCGATGGGTTTCTCGACGGCGCTCGACGCCTGCTTCAAGATCCATCAGCTCAACCACGCGCACTGGGCCGAAGTGACCGGCGGAGAGTTGTCCTACGGAACAGTCGACTACGGACTCGAAGACTGGCGCGTCGCACCGGAGATCCTGCCTGCGGACAAACGGCGGCCCTGACCCGATGGACGTCGAGTATCCAACCGAAGCCGAAGCGTTCCGGACCCGCATCCGCGCGTTTCTGGCAGCACACCTCCCGGCGGGCTGGTCCGGAGGCGGAGCGCTTCCACCTGCCGAGCGAAGCGCGTTCGCGCACGAGTGGCGAGCGGTCCTGGCCGAACACGGACTGATCGCCGTGTCGTGGCCCAAGGAGTACGGCGGGGCCGGTCTGTCCGTCATCGAGCAGGTGGTGCTCGCAGAGGAATTCGCCCGCGCATGCGCACCCGAGCCGCCGGAGAACGACCGGTTCGGCATCGAGCTGATGGGCAACACGCTCATCGCGGTCGGCTCCGAGGACCAGAAGAGACATTTTCTGCCCCGCATCCTGTCCGGTGAAGATCGCTGGTGCCAAGGCTTTTCCGAGCCTGAGGCCGGTTCGGACCTGGCCTCGGTGCGGACAAGGGCCGTGCTGGACGGCGACGAGTGGGTAATCGACGGTCAGAAGATCTGGACATCCGCGGGCCCCACCGCCAACTGGATATTCGTCCTCGCCCGGACGGACCCGCGCGCCCCCAAACACAAAGGCCTCTCGCTGATCCTGGTGCCGATGGACCAGCCGGGCGTCGAGGTCCGGCCGATCATCAATGCGGCGGGGCACGCCTCGTTCAGCGAGGTATTCCTGACCGATGCGCGGACGCCGGCCGACAATGTGCTCGGCGGTGTCGGTGGCGGGTGGTCTACCGCCATGACCCTGCTCGGCTTCGAACGCGGATCGCAGGTCACCACGGCAGCCATCGACTTCGGCCGGGATCTGGCCCGGCTAGGGGAACTCGCCGCAGACCGGGGCCTGCACACCGATCCGCAACTCCGTGACGAGTTGGCGTGGTGCTATTCGCGGGTCCAGATCATGCGGTACCAGGGTTACCGCGGCCTGACGACGCTGCTCGACGGGGGTAGACCCGGGCCTGACGCGGCGATCAGCAAGGTCGTCTGGAGCGAGTACTTCAGGCGGCACACCGAACTCGCGGTCGAGATCCTCGGCCTCGAAACGCTCGGTCCGGAGGGGCCTGGTAACGGCGAGGCGCTGATCGTGCCTGAGGCGGGGACGCCGAACTCCGCCGCGTGCTGGCTGGACGAACTGCTCTATGCGCGCGCGGCAACGATCTATGCGGGCAGTTCGCAGATCCAGCGCAACGTGATCGGCGAACGGCTACTCGGTCTTCCCAAAGAACCGATCGACGCCGGGCCTCGGTGAATTGGACTGTTGACATGGATTTTCGTTACAGCACAGAACAAGACGCATTTCGCGCGTCGCTGAGCGGCTTTCTCTGCGACGCCGCCCCGCTCGCTGCGGTGCGCCAAGCCGACGGTCATGACCAGCAGCTGTGGAAACGCCTGTGCACCGAGCTGGAGTTGCCGAGCCTGCACATCCCGCTCGAGTACGGCGGAGCGGGCGCGACGTTGCTCGAGGCGGCCATCGTCTTCTCTGAACTCGGCCGTTCCCTCACACCGGTTCCGCTGGCGGCCAATGCATTCGCCATCGAGGCAGTGCTGCGCACCGGCGACGAAGAGCAGCGGACGAGGCTGCTGAAGGGACTGCTGCGCGGAGAACAGATCGGCGCGCTCGCGGTCGCAGCCCCAGCCGACTGCGATCCGTCCTCGGCGACGGTCCGGGCGCACCGTCGCCGCGGAGACACGCTACTCACCGGTGCGAGCGGTCCCGTCCTGCACGGCCACGTTGCCGACCTGTTCATCGTGCCGGCCGTGGCCGACGGTGTGGTCACCTTCCACGTCGTGGCCGCCGGCGATCCCGGGGTCACAGTTGTGAGACTGCCGTCGTTCGACCTCACGCGTCCGGTCGCCAGGCTGGAGCTGGCACAGGCGCCCGCCGAACCACTTGCCGAGTGCTCACCCGCTCAGATCGATCGTGTGCTCGACGTCGCGCGAATGCTATTGGCCGCCGAGATGCTCGGCGGCGCCGAGGCATGCCTCGATATGGCGGTCGAATATGCCTGCACTCGAAGGCAATTCGGTCGTCCCATCGGCTCGTTTCAGGCGGTGAAGCACGCGTGTGCCGACATGATGATCGAGATCGACGCGACCCGCGCCGCGGTGATGTACGCCGCGATGACCGCGGCGAACGACCACGAACTGCGGATCACCGGTCCGCTGGCGAAGGCACAGGCCGCTGACACGTTCGCCCTGTGCGCCGGTTCCGCCATTCAGGTCCACGGCGGTATCGCCTTCACGTGGGAGCACAACCTGCACCTCTACTTCAGGCGGGCCACCACCACCAAGGCACTCCTCGGCAGCAGCACGCACCACCGTGCACTGCTCGCCGATCGCGCCGGTCTTTGATCCTTCATTCGCAAAGGAGACAACGATGACCACGCCGACCGCGGCCGAGTCGCATGCGGCAGGCCCCACCGACACACCCCTGCTCGACGAGACGATCGGCGGGAACTTCGAACGCACCGCATCGACCTACCCCGACGCGGAGGCACTCGTCGACGTCTCCGGTGACCGCCGCTGGACCTACGCCGAACTGAACGCCGAGATCGACTGCGTGGCACGTGCCCTGATGGCAAGCAATATCGCACGTGGTGACCGCGTCGGTATCTGGGCTCCCAACTGCCCGGAATGGACCATTCTCCAATACGCGACGGCCAAGATCGGTGCGATCCTGGTGGCGATCAACCCCGCCTATCGCACCCACGAGCTGGGTTACGTACTGCGTCAATCCGGCACCCGGATGCTGGTGTCGGCGACGTCCTTCAAGACCTCCGACTACCGCAGCATGATCGGCGAGGTCCGTTCCGAGATTCCCGACGTCACCGACATCGTCTTCCTCGGCACTGCCGACTGGGAGCAGTTGCGGGCTCGCTCCCGCCGGGTGTCGATGGCAGCGTTGCGATCACGGATGGGCGAGCTGCAACCCGGCGACCCGGTCAACATCCAATACACCTCGGGCACAACAGGTTCACCCAAGGGCGCCACCCTGTCTCACCGAAACATCCTCAACAACGGCTTCTTCGTCACCGAACTCATCAAGCTCGGCCCCGGAGAACGACTGTGCATTCCCGTGCCCTTCTACCACTGCTTCGGCATGGTGATGGCCAATCTGGGATGCACCACCCATGGCGCCACAATGGTGATCCCGGCCGCCGGCTTCGACCCCGCAGCGGCGCTCGCGGCCGTCGAAAAGGAACGCTGCACAGCCCTTTACGGAGTGCCGACCATGTTCATCGCGATGCTCGGGCACCCAGACCTCGGTGAGCACGATCTGTCGTCGCTGCGCACCGGGATCATGGCCGGCGCCACCTGCCCGATGGAACTGATGAAGCGGTGTGTCAGCGAACTGAACATGTCTGAGTTGGCGATCGCGTACGGCATGACCGAAACCTCGCCGGTGTCCTGCCAGACACTCATCGACGACGACCTGGACCGTCGCACTGCGACGGTGGGACGGGCGCATCCACACGTGGAGATCAGGATCGTCGACCCTGAGACCGGCCGGATCACCAAACGTGGTGAGCCAGGCGAGTTCTGCACGCGCGGATATTCGGTGATGCTGGGCTACTGGGATGACGACGACCGCACGCGCGAGGCCGTCGACAGCGACGGCTGGATGCGCACCGGCGATCTTGCGGTGATGCGGGACGACGGTTACTGCATGATCATCGGGCGCATCAAGGACATGGTGATCCGTGGCGGCGAGAACGTCTATCCGCGTGAGGTCGAAGAGTTCCTGCACACTCACCCAGACATCGACGATGTACAGGTGATCGGAGTGCCTGATACGAAGTACGGCGAAGAGATCTGCGCGTGGATCAGGATGCGTGCCGGTTGCACTCCGCTGGATGCCGACGGGGTGCGCGCGTTCGCATCAGGCAGACTCGCGCACTACAAGATTCCCCGGTACGTACACATCGTCGACGAGTTTCCGATGACGGTGACGGGCAAGGTGCGCAAGGTCGACATGCGGACCGAGACCGTACGGCTATTGGGGTTGGAAACCTAGCCCGAAGACTGCGGTCGTCCCTCGGGCACGTCACGGCGTTCGTGCCAGCGCAGCCGAAGCATCAGCAGGCCCCGGTGCGCACGCCAGCCCGCGGACAGCGGGTCACGCCATACCGCCGCATGACGCTTCGGATCCGGTTCGATGGACACAGGACCATTGTGCCGTCTCCGCCGGCTGCCGTCATTCGCGCCGCACTGGCCCGCAGATGAACAGCGACCGAACTGTAATCCGGAAAGCCCCGTCCAACCGTGGGTCCGCGGGGCCTCATCCGCGTTCGTCAGGCGCCCTTACCGCGCAATTCGTGCGACAACGCCTCGAGCTCGTCACCACCCGCCATCTCCTGTGTCAGGTGCTCGAGCGTGATGTCGTCATACTTGCAGTCCAGCTTCTGCCGACCGCGGTTGAGCAGTACAAAGTGGTCGCCAACCAGATGGGCGTGATGCGGATTATGTGTGATGAACACCACGCCGAAACCGGCCTCCTTGGCCGCGCTGATGTACTTCAGCACCACCCCCGACTGCTTGACGCCGAGTGCTGCCGTCGGCTCATCGAGGATCAGCACGCGTGCACCGAAGAACACCGCGCGAGCGATCGCCACGCACTGGCGCTGCCCGCCGGACAGCGAGCCGATCGGCACGTCGACGTCGGGCAGGTCGATTCCCATCTTCGACAGCTCGGTCAACGTGGTGGCCCGCATCGCGTTGGAGTCCAACGAGAACGGAAACGACTTTTTCCGGATCTCCTGACCGAGAAAGAAGTTGCGCCATACCGGCATCAACGGAACGACGGCGAGGTTCTGATACACGGTCGCGATGCCCTTGGCCAGAGCATCTTTGGGCGAGGCGAGCCGGGCAGGTTGACCGTCGACGAGCAGTTCACCCTCGCTCGGTGGGTGGTAGCCGGCGATGATCTTGATCAACGTCGACTTTCCCGCGCCGTTGTCGCCGAGAATGCCGGTCACCTCACCGGCGTGGACGCGCAGCGAGATGTCTTTGAGCGCGGTGATATTGCCGTACATCTTGCCGACGTTCTTCAGCTCGACCAGCGGCACCTTGCCGCCCGACGGTACTTCTTCGACGTCTTGATCAACAGTTGCGGTCACGGGTCACCTCTTCGCTGCGTAGTTGCGGAATGCGTTGTTGGCGATCACCGCGAACAGCAGCATCACACCCATGAAGAACTTGAACCAGTCCGGTTCCCAGCCGGCGTAGACGATGCCCTGCTGCACCATGCCGAAGATGAACGCGCCGATCGCGGCGCCGATGGCCGTGCCGTATCCGCCGGTCAGTAGACACCCGCCGATGACCGCGGCGATGATGTAGATGAACTCCTGGCCCACGCCCTGACCGGACTGAACCGTGTTGTACGAGAACAGTAGATGCATGCCGGAGAACCACGCAGCGAATCCGACGAACATGAACAGGCCGATCTTCACGGCGGTGACCGGAACACCCACCGCACGGGCGCTTTCGGCGTCTCCCCCGACGGCGAAGATCCAGTTGCCGATCCGCGTCTTGAACAACACGTAGGTCGCGACCAGAGTGAACAGCAACCACCACAGCACGGTGACACGCACCGGCACGCCGAAGATCGTGAGCGTCGAGGCGAACACGGCGCGGGCGGACTCCCAGCCTTCCATGTCGTTGACACTCGGTGTGGCGACGGCGCCCGAAACCCATTTGGTGACCGCGATATTGGCGCCGGTCAGCATCAGCAGGGTGCCCAACGTGATCAGGAAGCTGGGGATCTTGGTCCTCATCACCATGTAGCCGTTGAAGAATCCGACCGCCAGCGACAGGATCAACGCCAATCCCGCACCCGCCCAAAGGTTCAGGTGGAAGTTCCAGGCCAGCATCGACGCGGCGAGTGAGCCTGTCGTGACCGCGACACCCGCCGATAGGTCGAACTCGCCGCCGATCATCAGCAGGGCGACCGCGCACGCCATGATCCCGATCGTCGAGCTGCCGTACAGCACGGTCGCCAGCGACTCGGCCGACCGGAAGGGCGGTGCCATGACGAAGAAGAAGATGAAGATGACCACGGCACCGATCAGGGCGCCCATCTCGGGGCGAATCAGCATCCGCTGGACGCGGTTTCGTTCCTTCACGCGTTCGTCGCGGACAACCTTGCGTTCGCCGAGATTCACTTCGGTACTCGTAGTCACTAGCGGGTACCGCCCTTCGCGTACTCGGCCACGGCCTCCACGTTGGACTTGTCGATGAACGCCGGGCCGGTGAGCGTCTCCTTGCCACCGCCGATCACGTTGCCGTTGTTGAGGTACAGCCACAGCGAGTCGATCGACAGGTATCCCTGCAGGAACGGCTGCTGATCCACGGCCCATTGCACGCTGCCGTCCTGGATCGCGCCGACGAGCGCGGCGTTGGTGTCGAAGGTGCCGATCCTGGCGTTGCTGCCCGCATTCTTCGCCGATTGCACGGCGGTCAACGCGAACGGGGCGCCCAACGTCACCACGTAGTCGATGCTGCGGTCCTGTTGCAGTTTGGCTGTGATCGTCGATTCGACCGACGGCATGTCCTTGCCGTTGACGTTGAGGTTCTCGGTCGCGGGGAACGTGTCCTTCACGCCGGCGCAGCGGGACTCGAGTCCGACGTGTCCCTGTTCCTGGATGACGCACAGCGCCTTCTTCGCGCCGTCCTGCTTCAGCCGGTCCCCTGCGGCCTGGCCGGCGATGAACTCGTCCTGGCCGAAGAACTCCTTGACACCCATCGCCTTCCAGGCATCACCTCCGGCGTTGAAGGCGACGACGGGAATGCCCTTCGCCTCCGCCGCCGCGACGGCAGCACGCATCGCGTCGGGCTTGGCCAGCGTGAGTGCGATGCCGTCGACACCGCTGTCGATCGCGGTCTGCACCAGGTTGGCCTGGTTGGGCGCCTCCGGATCGTTTGAATAGCGCAGCTCGATGTTGTCCTTCTTCGCCGCCGTCTCGGCGCCCTTGCGGATCAGATCCCAGAACGAGTCGCCCGGCACTTCGTGGGTGATCATCGCGATCGTCGCGCGCGGTGTGTCGACGGCCCCGCCGCCCATGCCACCGCCGGTCTCCCGAGGCTTTCCGCCGGTGGACGAACAGGACGCGATTCCCAGTACGAGCACGACCACCCCGGTGATCGCTGCGAGCCGACTGCCGCTCATCTTCCCTCCGCTCTTCGCGCGCGCGCTCTTCGCAACATCACGCTCGTCGTTCGCGTGCGCCGCAGCACGCTTCATCCTGATGTAATACGGCTCACAGCAGAAAGTCAATACTTTGTCCTGACATTAGGACTGCACATCAAATGTTATGGTCTCGGTCGTGACCTTCCCAGCGAACAAGGCGGTGATGTCATGACGGACTTCGAGCTTGCGGTCTGTTCGGAGATGGTGTTCACCGAGCTACCGCTGCTCGAACGGGTGCGCCGGATCGACGACCTGGGCTTCGCCGTCGAGATCTGGAGCTGGCACGACAAGGACCTCGAGGCGCTCGCGGCAACCGGTGCCAAGTTCACGTCGATGACGGGATACCTGCACGGTGACCTGATCGATCCGACCTCTGCCGACGAGGTCGTCCGTACCGCCGAACTGTCCATCAAAGCCGCTGACACGCTGGGTGTCTCGCGCCTCAACCTGCACACCGCCGAGCTTGTCGGCGGCCAGGCGGCGCGACCGCGGCACCGAACGACCGGCGAGATGTGGCTGACTGCCATGCGCACCCTGGAACGCCTCGGCGACCTCGGGGCCGAGGCGGGCGTGCAATTCTGCGTCGAGAATCTGAACACGATCGTCGACCATCCCGGCGTACCGCTGGCCGGCGCCAAGGACACGTTGGCGCTCATCGAGGGCGTCGCGCATCCCAACGTGAAGATGATGCTCGACCTGTACCACGCGCAGATCGGCGAGGGGAATCTCATCGAGCTGGTCCGTCGCTGCGGTGATGCGATCGGCGAGATCCAGGTTGCCGATGTACCAGGACGATGCGAGCCCGGAACCGGCGAGATCCACTACCCCGCCATCGCAAAGGCGTTGCGCGACATCGGCTTCACCGGAACCGTCGGCATGGAAGCCTGGGCTTCGCAAGACAGTGAAGCCGCGTTGGGAGCCTTCCGCGCCGCGTTCACCTAGGCCGCGCTGGGCCCACGCGCAAGCTGGGAACGTGCGTGTCCGCGGCCCGCCACGCCGTGAATTCAGCGAGTTCGCGCACGCTCGCCGGAGAAAGCTAGCGGTCGACCAGAGTGGTGTCGAAGTAGTAGCGCGATGCCCGGTAGCAGTGTGTTCCGAATTCCACCGCACTTCCCGAGTCGTCGAAGGCCGTTCGGGTCATTGTCAGCAGCGGAGCATTCACCTTTTCGCCCAGCAATCGGGCTTCGTTCCGGGTCGCCCCCTTTGCCCCGATCCGCTGACGCGCGAGGCGGATGTGCACACCGCGCGATCGCAACGACTGGTAGAGCCCGATGCTTTCCAGTTCCTCGGCGGCCGGCGCGATCTCAACGGGCAGATGGTTGATCATCACCGCCAGCGGCTCGCCGTTGGCGCAACGCAGCCTCTGAATGGACACGACCTCGCGGTCCTCGGCGATGCTCAGTTCGCGAGCGACCTCCTCGTCGGGAAGCCCGATGCGGTAATCCAGCAACTGGGTGGTGGGTTCCTGGCCGGCACGGGACAGATCGTCGAAAAGGCTTGTCAGCTCGACGCGCCTGTGCACCGGGTTCTGCACGACCTGTGTTCCGACGCCGCGCTTGCGGACAAGCAGACCTTTGTCAACGAGCTCCTGTATGGCACGCCGAGTCGTCGGCCGCGACAACGTCAGTCGCTTCGCCAGCGCCAGCTCGTTCTCGAAGCGGTCACCGGGCGACAGTTCGCCGTCGCGTATCGCCGCCTCGATCGCCTGGGCGAGCTGATAGTAGAGGGGAACAGGACTTGACCTGTCGAGCTCCACTGCCAAGGGCACGTCGTCTCCGATCTCCTGATGGACCAGCCAAAGAGTAGCCGAATCGTAGCACCATATGATCGAAAGATAGAATGTCAGGACAAACTATTGACACGGTCGAGAGACGACAGGCACAGTCTTAGTCAGCCGTTCCTACTCGGAAAGAGCCGAAACCTTGACGACCACACAGCCACATGACGTACTCGCCATCGGGCGATGCGGCGTCGACGTTTACCCCCTTCAAGTCGGGGTGGGACTCGAGGACGTCGACACCTTCGGCAAGTTCCTCGGCGGTAGCGCCGCCAACGTCGCGGTCGCCGCAGCGCGACTCGGAAACAGCTCGGCTCTCATTTCGGGAGTGGGAGCCGACCCGTTCGGAAAGTTCGTCCGCGCCGAACTGGCACGGCTGGGCGTCGACAACCGCTTTGTGGTGACCGACGACCAGTACCCGACCCCGGTCACCTTCTGCGAGATCTTCCCGCCCGACGACTTTCCGCTGTACTTCTACCGGCGTCCGAAGGCTCCCGACCTCCAGATCAGTGTCGACGACATCGACGCCGACGCCGTACGATCGGCCAGGCTGTACTGGTCGACCGTCACCGGTCTGTCCGAAGAGCCGAGCCGCAGCGCGCATTTCGCTGCATGGGAGGCCCGCGGTGGCGCCCCGTTGACCGTGCTGGACCTCGACTACCGCCCGATGTTCTGGGACTCCCCCGCCGCAGCCACCGAGCAGGTGCGACGCGCGCTGACCCACGTCACGGTCGCGGTGGGTAACCGCGAGGAGTGTGAGATCGCTGTCGGAGAGTCCAACCCGCACAAGGCCGCCGAGGCGCTACTGGACCTCGGGGTCGAGTTGGCGATCGTCAAGCAGGGTCCACGCGGTGTCCTCGGCAGGACCAGGAGCAGCTCGGTGAGCGTTGCCCCCAACGAGGTCGACGTGGTGAACGGCCTCGGCGCCGGAGATGCCTTCGGCGGCAGCCTGTGTCACGGCCTTCTGCACGGTTGGTCGCTGGAGAAGACACTGCGTTACGCCAACGCCGCAGGCGCCATCGTCGCGTCCCGGCTCGAGTGCTCGACCGCGATGCCGACCGCCGCCGAGGTGACCGAACTCGCTGAGCGGACCGCGGTGGAGGCCGTCAATGTCTAGTTCACTCTCCAGAGCACTCTGCACCGACTACGCCGAACTCACCGAACTGCGGGCCAGCGATCCCGCCGCGATCGCCCGGGCATGGCAGCACCGGGTGACACGGCCGACCATCCGGGGCAACGGGCGCCTGATGATCGTCGCCGCCGACCACCCCGCGCGCGGCGCACTCGCTGTCGGTTCCCGCCCGACCGCGATGAACAGCCGTACCGATCTGCTCGACCGGCTGCGCGCGGCCCTCGCCGATCCAGGAGTCGACGGCGTACTGGCCACCTCTGACATCCTCGATGACCTGGTGGTGCTCGGAGCGCTCGAAGACAAGGTCGTGTTCTCGTCGCTCAACCGCGGCGGCCTGGCCGGCTCCTCGTTCGAACTCGACGACAGGATGACGGCCGCCACTGCGGCATCCACTGCTGCGGCGAAGATGAACGGCGGAAAGATGTTGTGCCGCATCGACCTCGATGATGCCGGGACCGTCGCGACGATGGCGGCCTGCGCGAAAGCGGTCGACGAACTGGCTGCCCACGGTCTGATCGCGATGCTCGAACCGTTCATGTCCACGCGGGTCGAGGGAAAAGTCCGCAACGACCTGTCACCCGACGCGGTGATCAAGTCGATTCACATCAGCCAGGGCATCGGTTCGACCTCCGCATACACCTGGATGAAGCTGCCGGTGGTCGACGAGATGGACCGAGTGATGGACTCAACCACACTGCCCACCCTGCTGCTCGGCGGCGACCCCGCCGATCCCGACGAAGCATTCGCGAGTTGGGAGAAGGCACTGGCGCTGCCGTCGGTGCGCGGGCTCATCGTCGGACGAACGCTGCTCTATCCCCCGGATGACGACGTGGCCTCCGCCGTCGCGACCGCCGTATCGATGGTGAGGTGACCATGCACAGCAAGCTCTATATCCCGGCCCGCAGCGCCACGCCGCCGTTCACGGTCGACATCACGCCGGAGTCCGCCGGATGGACCGAATCCTCCTTGCAGGTGGTCGAACTCGACGACACGGAACGCGCGAAACTCACCACGGGTGACACCGAGGTGATGATTCTGCCGCTGGCCGGCGGCGGGGCCGTCGAATGCAACGGCGAGGTCTTCGAACTCACACCGCGGGCGTCGGTGTTCGACGGACCGTCCGACATGGTCTACATCGGTGTCGATCAGACGTACGTCCTCGCGGGCGAAGGCCGGTTCGCGATCTGCGGTGCGCGGGCCAAGACCTCTTTCCCGAATCGCCGGGTTGCGGCAGCCGACGTCGCCGTCGAGTTGCGCGGCACCGGCAACTGCAGCCGTCAGGTGCACAACTTCGGTACCGCAGGAGTTTTCGAGGCGGACTCGCTGATCGCATGTGAGGTCATCACCCCCGGCGGCAACTGGTCGAGCTATCCCGCGCACAAACACGACGAGAGCACCCCGACCGAAACGGAACTCGAAGAGATCTACTACTTCGAGATCAAGGGCGGGCCGGACGGATCCCGCGGCTTCGGGTACCACCGGGTGTACGGAACACCGGACCGGCCGATCGAGGTCCTCGAAGAGGTGCGCACGGGAGATGTGGTGCTCGTGCCGCACGGCTATCACGGACCGTCGGTCGCCGCACCCGGCTATCACATGTACTACCTCAACGTCATGGCCGGACCGGGCGCCGAGCGCGCATGGAAGATCGTCGACG
The DNA here is from genome assembly GCF_000230895.2 of Mycolicibacterium rhodesiae NBB3. Next base: position 4,159,745 of record NC_016604.1, on the reverse strand, counting down.
ACCCGGAGCATGCCTGGCTCCGCGGCACCTGGGACGACCAGGCCGTCGACCCCCGCCTCCCACTTCACGAGACAGGAGCGTGATCCGTGGTTTCCACCGCACCCAAACGGGCCGAAAAGACACCCGACACCGAGGGCACCGTCCGACTGACCGTGGCACAGGCGACGATTCGGTTCCTGGCCAACCAGTACGTCGAACGTGACGGCGAGCGCAACAAGTTCTTCGCGGGCGCCTTCGGCATCTTCGGGCACGGCAACGTCGCGGGACTCGGCCAGGCGCTGCTTCAGGACGAGGTCGAAGCCGCAGAAGCCGGCCGCGAACCAGGCTTGAAGTACGTCCTTGGTCGCAACGAGCAAGCCATGGTGCACAGCGCCGTCGCCTATGCGCGGCAGAAGGATCGGTTGCAGACGTGGGCCGTCACCGCGAGTGTCGGACCCGGCTCGACGAACATGCTCACCGGTGCAGCCTTGGCGACAATCAACCGCCTTCCAGTACTGCTGCTGCCCGCGGACACCTTCGCCACCCGCGTGAGTGCACCGGTACTCCAGGAGTTGGAGCTGCCGTCGTCGGGCGACGTGACAGTCAACGACGCGTTCAAACCGCTGTCGCGGTACTTCGACCGGGTGTGGCGACCTGAGCAGTTGCCCGCCGCTCTGCTCGGTGCGATGCGGGTGCTGACCGATCCCGTCGAGACCGGCGCGGCGACCGTGTCCATTCCTCAGGACGTGCAGGCCGAGGCCCATGACTGGCCGGAATCGCTGTTCACCGAACGCACCTGGCATGTCGCGCGGCCGCTGCCCGAGAAGTCGGTCATCGCAAAGGCCGCCGAGGTCATCCGTTCGGCACGCAAGCCACTGATCGTCGCAGGAGGCGGTGTCGTCTACTCCGGTGCCACCGAAGCGCTCGCGGCGTTCTGCGAGAACACCGGCATTCCGGTGGGGATGAGTCAGGCCGGCAAGGGCGCGCTGTCGTATGACCATCCGCAGTGTGTCGGCGCCATCGGGTCGACCGGTACCACCGCCGCGAATGCGTTGGCCACCGAGGCGGATGTGGTGATCGGAATCGGCACTCGCTACAGCGATTTCACGTCCGCGTCGCGGACCGCGTTCAACAACCCGGGCGTCAAGTTCGTCAACGTCAACGTGGCGTCGCTGGACTCGGTGAAGCAGGGCGGTATCAGTGTGGTGTCCGATGCCCGCGAGACGATCGAAGCGCTGGACGCAGCATTGGGCGACTACCGGGTACCCGACGACTACCGGACCCGTACCGCGGCACTCGCCAAGGAGTGGGACGACACGGTCTCGGCCGCGTACGCGGTCGAGGACGGGGCGGTGCTCAACCAGAACCAGGTCATCGGCCTGACGAACACCCTCAGCGATTCCCGCGACGTCGTCGTCTGTGCCGCCGGATCAATGCCCGGTGACCTGCACAAGCTATGGCGGACAAGGGATCCCAAGGGGTACCACGTCGAGTACGGCTACTCCTGCATGGGTTACGAGGTCGCGGGAGGCCTCGGCGTGCGGATGGCCGACGAGACGCGCGACGTGTTCGTCATGGTCGGCGACGGCTCTTACCTCATGATGGCCACCGAGTTGGTCACCGCCGTACAGGAGGGCATCAAGGTCATCGTGGTGCTGGTGCAGAACCACGGGTTCGCCTCGATCGGATCGCTGTCGGAAGCCCTGGGATCCCAGCGCTTCGGCACCGCGTACCGCTACCGCACCGACGACGGCCGTCTCGACGGCGACAAGCTGCCGGTGGATCTCGCTGCGAACGCAGCCAGCCTCGGGGCCGACGTCATCAAGGTCGGCACGGCCGCGGAGTTCGCCGACGCCGTGAAGGTGGCCAAGGCCGGCGAACGCACCACGGTGATCCACGTCGAAACCGATCCGCTGATTCCCGCTCCGGACAGCGAGTCCTGGTGGGACGTGCCGGTGTCGGAGGTATCCACCCTGACTTCCACCCAGCAGGCATACGAGACGTACGCCGAATGGAAGAAGATCCAACGCCCCTTGATCAAACCGACTGACTGATAGGACGAATGACGTTGAGCACCAGCTCAAGCAAGATTCTCGTAGGGTCCGCACCGGACTCGTGGGGCGTGTGGTTCCCCAATGACCCCGGTCAGACGCCGTACACCCGCTTCCTCGACGAGGTCGCCGCGTCGGGTTACGAGTGGATCGAGCTCGGACCGTTCGGCTATCTGCCGACGGACCCGCAGAAGCTCTCCGACGAACTCGCCACGCGCAGTCTCAAGCTGTCGGCGGGCACGGTCTTCGAGCATCTGCACAAGGATGATTCTTGGGACGCGGTGTGGATGCAGATCGAGGACGTCGCACGGCTGACCGCAGCGGTCGGGGGCAAGCACGTGGTCGTCATTCCCGAGATGTGGCGCGATCCGTCGACCGGCACCGTCCTCGAGGACCGCAACCTCACGACCGAACAGTGGCGCAAGAAGACCGACGGCATGAACGAGCTCGGCAAGGCGATGTTCGAGAAGTACGGTGTCCGTGCGCAATACCATCCGCACGCGGACAGCCATGTCGACACCGAGGAGAACGTCTACCGATTCCTCGATGGCACCGACAGTGAGTTCGTCAATCTCTGCCTGGACACCGGGCACATCAGCTACTGCGGCGGTGACAACATCGCGATCATCCGCCGCGCCCCGGAGCGCATCGGCTACCTGCACCTCAAGCAGGTCGATCCGGAGGTTCGGGCGAAGGTCGAGGCCGAGGATCTGCCGTTCGGTGAGGCGGTCAAGCTCGGCGCGATGATCGAACCGCCGCTGGGCATTCCGGAGATGCCGCCGCTGCTCGCCGAGATCGAGCGGCTCGGTATCGATGTGTTCGCGATCGTCGAGCAGGACATGTACCCCTGCGAGGTCGACGCACCGCTGCCCATCGCCAAGCGCACCCGGTCCTATCTGGGTTCGTGCGGCGTCCCGTCCGTTCGTTTCAACTAGGAGAAGTCCCATGTCCAAAACAACTACGGGCGACTTACGTGTGGCCGTGTTGGGTGTCGGTGTGATGGGCGCCGACCACGTCGCCCGACTGAGCAGCAGGATCTCCGGCGCCCAGGTGGTTGTCGTCAACGACTACGTCACCGAGAAGGCCGAACAGATCGCCGCCGGTATCGACGGGTGCCGCGCCGTCGTCGACCCGCTCGACGCCATCGCCGACCCTGACGTCGACGCGGTGGTGCTCGCCACGCCGGGTCCCACCCATGAGAAGCAATTGCTTGCCTGCCTCGAGCACGACAAGTCGGTGTTGTGCGAAAAACCGCTGACCACGGATATCGAGACGTCGTTGGCCGTCGTCAAGCGCGAGGCCGAACTCGGCAAGCGGTTGATCCAGGTCGGGTTCATGCGCAGGTTCGACCACGAGTACGCGAGGTTGAAGGCACTGCTCGACGGCGGCGAACTCGGACGTCCGCTGGTGATGCACTGCGCACACCGCAATCCGGCCGTCCCGACGTCGTTCGACAGCGCGATGATCGTCCGCGACTCGCTGGTGCACGAGGTGGACGTCACTCGGTTCCTGTTCGACGAGGAGATCGTCTCGATCCAGATCGTCAAGCCGGCAGCCAATCCCGGTGCGCCGCATGGTCTCGCCGATCCGCAGATCGCCATCATGCGCACCGCGTCGGGTAAGCACGTCGACGTCGAACTGTTCGTGACCACCGGGGTCGCCTACGAGGTTCGGACCGAGGTCGTGGCCGAGAAGGGCAGCGCGATGATCGGACTCGACGTCGGGCTCGTCCGCAAGACGGCACCGGGTATCTGGGGCGGCCAGATCGCCCCGGGGTTCCGGGAGCGCTTCGGCCAGGCGTACGACACTGAGTTCCAGCGCTGGGTCGACGCTGTGCGAGTCGGGGGTACAACCCAGGATTACACAGACGGCCCGGGCGCGTGGGACGGCTATGCCGCGGCCGCGGTGTGCGAGGCAGGCGTCGCGTCACTGAACAGCGGTCTGCCCGTCGAGGTCGCAATGGTCGACCGCGCCTCGATCGACGGAGCCTGAGATGAAGATCGCACTCGATCCGACACCGTTCCACCACGACTACGAGCTGCTCGAGTTCCCGAAGCTGGTGGCGGGGTTGGGCTATGAGTACCTTCAGCTGACACCGCACCGCGACTTCATCCCGTTCTTCAACCACCCGAGGGCCGACGACGACCTCGTCGCGAAGTTCCGCAAGGCATGTAGCGACACCGGCGTGGGTATCGCCTCGGTGCTTCCGGTGCTGCGGTGGTCGGGACCCGACGAGGACGCCCGCGAGGCCGCGGTGCGCAACTGGAAGCGGGTCGTCCAGATCACCGTCGACCTCGGGGTCAACGTCATCAACACCGAGTTCTCCGGTCGGCCCGAGAAGGCCGAGGAATCGGAGCGCGCGTTCTTCCGGTCGATGGAGGAACTCGTGCCGGTCTTCGAGCGTGAGGGCATCGACGTCCGGATCGACCCGCACCCCGACGATTTCGTCGAGGACGGGATGGAGGCGCTGCGCATCATCCGCGGTGTGAACTCGCCGAACATCGGGTTTGTTTTCGTTGCGTGCCATGCTTTCCACATGGGCGGCACGATGACCAAGATCATCCGCGCCGCGGGTGACCGTCTGCGACTCGTGCACGTCGCCGACACGATGGATCATCACCGCAGCCACGGCCTGCGCTACATCACCAACCCGCCGGGCAATCCGGTCCGGGTGCACCAGCACCTCAAGATCGGTGACGGCGACATCGACTGGGACGAGTTCTTCGGCGGCCTGGCCGACATCGGCTTCTACGACCGCGACGACACCGTCATGGTGTCGTCGGTGTTCGCCGAAGACGAGACCGCCCGAGAGGTTTCGCGCTACCAACTGAAGACCATGACCGAATTTGTCTCGAGATTCACGGAAAGATAGATATGAGCAAGACCATCAGCCACTGGATCAACAACGAGGTCTTTGCGGGGGCGGGCACCAACACCGCCCCGGTGACCAACCCGGCCACCGGCGCCGTCACCGGCGAGGTGGCTCTGGCCAGCGTCGGGGACGCCCGCGCGGTGATCGACGCCGCGGCCGCTGCGTTCCCCGCCTGGCGCGACACATCGCTGGCCAAGCGCACGCAGATCCTGTTCAACTTCCGCGAACTGCTGAACGCGCGCAAGGACAAGCTCGCCGAGATCATCACCAGCGAGCACGGCAAGGTCGTCTCCGACGCGCTCGGCGAAGTCAGCCGCGGACAGGAGGTCGTCGAATTTGCCTGCGGGATACCGCATCTACTCAAGGGCGGCTTCACCGAGAACGCCTCGACGAAGGTAGATGTCTACTCGATTCGTCAGCCCCTCGGCGTGGTGGGGGTCATCAGTCCGTTCAACTTCCCCGCGATGGTGCCGATGTGGTTCTTCCCCATCGCGATCGCGACCGGCAACACCGTCGTCCTCAAGCCGTCGGAGAAGGATCCGAGCGCGTCGTTGTGGATCGCCGAACTCTGGAAGGAAGCCGGCCTGCCGCCAGGTGTATTCAACGTACTGCAGGGCGACAAGACCGCCGTCGACGAATTGTTGACCGACTCGAAGGTCAAGTCGGTGTCCTTCGTCGGATCCACACCGATCGCGCAGTACGTCTACGCCACCGGCACCGCCCACGACAAGCGTGTGCAGGCCCTTGGCGGCGCGAAGAACCACGCAGTGATCCTTCCCGACGCCGACCTCGACCTCGCCGCCGATGCGATGGTCAACGCCGGCTTCGGTTCCGCCGGGGAACGCTGCATGGCGATCTCCGCATGTGTGGCTGTCGGCCCGATCGCCGACGACCTCGTCGCCAAGATCGCCGAGCGAGCGGCGGACATCAAGACCGGCGACGGAACCCGGGATTCCGACATGGGTCCGTTGGTCACCAAGGCGCACCGCGACAAGGTCGCGTCCTACATCGACGCGGGCGAGGCCGACGGCGCGAAGATCGTAGTCGACGGCCGCAACGTGAAGGCTGACGGTGGGCAAGAGGGATTCTGGCTCGGTCCGACACTGATCGACAACGTCACACCCGAGATGAGCATCTACACCGACGAGATCTTCGGCCCGGTGCTGTCGGTTCTGCGCGTCGAAAGCTACGACGAGGCAATGGACTTGGTGAACTCGAATCCGTACGGCAACGGCACGGCGATCTTCACCAACGACGGCGGCGCCGCGCGGCGCTTCCAGAACGAGGTCCAGGTCGGAATGGTCGGCATCAACGTGCCCATTCCGGTGCCCATGGCCTACTACAGCTTCGGTGGATGGAAGGCGTCGCTGTTCGGGGACAGCCACGCCCACGGTATGGACGGTGTGCAGTTCTTCACCAGGCAGAAGGCGATCACCAGTCGCTGGCTGGACCCCAGCCACGGCGGAATCGAGTTGGGCTTCCCCCAGAATCAGTAGGCTCCCTGCCATGACTGAGGCCAGCGGTTCCGAACGGCTACCCAACGGGCAGGATCTCGCAGAGGCGATGGCCGAGGGCGTGCGCGCGCACGACCTCGACCGCGCCCACGTCTTCCACTCGTGGTCGGCGCAGGCAGCGTTGAAGCCGATGACCGTCCTCGCCGCGCAGGGCTCCTACGTGTGGGACGGCGACGGCAACAGACTGCTGGACTTCTCGTCGCAGATGGTCAACACCAACATCGGTCATCAGCACCCGAAAGTCGTTGCCGCCATTGCCGAACAGGCTGCAAAGCTGTGCACCGTCGCGCCTGCACACGTCAACGCTGCACGGTCGGAGGCGGCCCGGTTGATCGCCGAACGCACACCGGGCGATCTCAATCGAGTGTTCTTCACCAATGGCGGCGCCGACGCGGTCGAGCATGCCGTCCGCATGGCCCGCCTGCACACCGGCCGCTACAAGGTGCTGGCGCGCTACCGGTCTTACCACGGCGGCACCGACACGGCGGTGAACCTGACCGGCGACCCGCGCCGCTGGCCCAACGACTACGGCACCAGCGGCGTCGTGCACTTCAACGGGCCATTCCTGTACCGCTCCTCGTTCCACTCGGATAACGAGGAGCAGGAAACCCAGCGGGCCCTCGAGCACCTCGAACGACTCATCCAGATGGAGAACCCGCTGTCGTTCGCGGCGCTGATCCTCGAGTCGGTGCCGGGCACCGCAGGCATCATGGTGCCGCCACCGGGCTACATGAAGGGTGTCCGCGAAATCTGCGACCGATACGGCATCGTGTTCATCGCAGACGAAGTGATGGCGGGCTTCGGACGCACCGGAAAGTGGTTCGCCATACAGCATTTCGACGTCGTGCCCGATCTCATCACGTTCGCCAAGGGCGTGACCTCCGGCTACGTGCCCCTGGGTGGTGTGGCGATCAACGAGTCGATCGCCAAGACGTTCGCCGACCGGCCATACCCGGGCGGACTCACCTACTCCGGACACCCGCTGGCGACCGGCTGCGCGGTCGCCACCATCAACGCGATGGAGGGCGAGGGGATGGTCAGCAACGCGGCACGCATCGGCAGCGATGTGCTCGGCCCCGGCCTACGTGAGCTGGCCGCGAAGCACCCGTCCGTCGGTGAGGTGCGCGGCCTCGGCGTGTTCTGGGCGATCGAGCTGGTGAGCAATCAGCAGACCCGCGAACCGCTGGCACCCTACGGCGGAACCAGCCCCGCGATGGGCGAAACGCTCGCGGCGTGCAAGGCCAACGGCCTGCTCCCCTTCGCGAACTTCAACCGAATCCACGCGGTGCCGCCGTGCAACGTCAGCGACTCCGAGGTGGCGGACGGGCTGCGCATGCTCGATGCGGCGCTGACCGTCGCGGACAGCCACACCACCTGACCGCCCGCTGTGATGTCAACCGGTGATCTGGAGCTTTTCGGCGCTCTCGTACTCGTCGTCGACAAGCACGACCGTTCGCCCCGGCCGATCGATCAGGGACGCCGCGATTGACGACCGGTAGCCTGACGCGCAGTGCACCCAGACCTCGCCTTCGGGGACATCCGACATCCGTCCGATGAGCTCGTGCAAGGGGATGTTCAGCGCGCCCCTGATATGGCTGGTCTCGTATTCCTTGTGCTGACGGACGTCGAGGATCGTGAGGTCCTCTGAGTCCATCGCGTCGGCGAGCTCGGCGAACGACCCGACGCGGTAGGAGCGCAGCTCGGTCCCAGCACTGAGGTTGTCCACGTCCCCGACCGCTGCACCGGCAAGCTCGTCGATGCCTATGCGCACCAGCTCCCTTCTCGCCTGTGCGATCTGATCGGTGTTCTCCGCGATCAAGGTGAGCGGTTCACCCCAGTCGTACAGCCAGCCCAGGTAGGTGACGAAGGATCCCGACAGTTCGAAGCCGCGGGTGCCTGCGAGATGGCCGGCCGCGAACGCCGTGCGGTTCCGAAGGTCGACAACCCACTCTCCAGCCTCGATGCGGGCGAGCAGTTCGTCGGGATTCACAGGTTCGGGAAGCGACAGGTCGACCGGCGGCGGACCGGCCTCGTTGATGACACCCATGTGTGCGTAGTAGGCGGGGTAGTCGGAAAATCCGGCGAGGAGTTCGGTTACGTAGGTCTGCTCGTCCTGGGTCAGCGCCGGGTTGGTGACGAGTTCGTCGGCGATGGTGGAGTTGTCACCACTCGCCGGAGTGGCGGAACAGAAGCTGCCGAAGCCATGAGTCGGGAACAACCTCGTGTCGGCCGGGAGCTCCTCTGCGAGGCGCCGTGCCGAGTGGTACTGCGCGTGGGTCAGCGCTTCGGTGTGTTCGGCGCCAAGCAGGTCGGTGCGACCAGTGGTGCCGTGCAGCATCGACCCGCCGGTGAACACACCGTGTGTGTTGCCGGTCGTGTCGCGCAAAACGTAACTGACGTGGTGGTGTGTGTGGCCCGGAGTATGCATGCCGTGCAACTGAATTGGCCCGGCATCGATGACATCGCCGTCGCCGACCGGTCGGCGGTCGTAGGCGACGTCGTCGCCGGCGGGAACCACGTACTCCGCCCCGACAGTGCGGGCCAACTCCAATCCGCCTGTGACGTAATCATTGTGGATATGGGTCTCCAACACGTGAGTGATCGTCACCCCGCGGTCCCGAGCCAGCGTCAGGACCCGGTCGATGTCCCGCTGCGGGTCGATGACGACGGCGGTGTCACCATGGTCGACCAGATAGCTGCGGTCGCCCAGCCCAGAGGTTTCGATGATGGATACTTCCATGGGATCTCCTTCAGAGGTCTCAGCGAAGAACGATGGTGTCCAGCAGCACGTAGGCCGCCACGGCGAAGACCAGGTAGGCGAACCAGCGCTGGAGTCGGGCCGTTTCGAGCTTGGTGCCGTAGTGACCGGCGACGAGCGAGCCGACAACCGCGGTACCGACGAACGCGGCGGTGATCGACCAGTCGACTGCAGCCCCGCCCAGATGGGAAACCACGCCGGCGGTGGAATTGGCGACGATGATGAGGAGTGAGGTGCCGATGGCGATCGGCATCTCCACGCCGAGCATCAGCACCAACGCCGGGATGATCAAAAAGCCGCCCCCGACACCGAACAGTCCTGTCAACAGACCGACGACCAATCCGGCCGGGATTGACCGTGGGGCACAACGACGCCAGTTGATTCCCGAGTCCCCCACCCGGCAGGCGGTTCCGGTGTCCCCTGTTTCCTGCAACATCCGAATTCCGGCCACCACCATCACCGTCGCGAAGCCGATCAGTAGAACCGCTTGCGGCAGGTGCTTGCCGATCGCGGTACCGATGAACGTGGCCGGGATACCGGCAGCCGCGAAGATTCCTGCCAGTCGCCATTGCACCTGCTGCGCGCGGATCTTGGGCAGTGCACCCACCGCGGAGGCGATGCCGATCACTATGAGGGACATCGGAATCGCCTTCTCGACACCAAGGCCCAGTACGTAAACCAGTGCAGGTACCGCAAGGATGGATCCGCCACCGCCGAGCAACCCCAGCAGCACACCGATCACGGCGCCGAGCGCGAGGGCAATCCCGATGCTCACTTTTTCGACCTTCGCCCGCTCATCGCGGGTCCCCGGCTATGTCGCCGGCGCGGTCTGGGACAGCGCGTCGATCGCGGCGTGCAGCTTTGCGGCCGCGTCGTCCGCGACCTCTCGCAGGCCTGGATGGTCAGCCACCTGAACCATGATCTGGGGGTCCATGGCGTCGATGATCACAGTGCCCTCACGGGCCGGATCCGAGCGGACCACCACGTTACACGGCAGCAACAGCCCGATCGTTCGATCCACGTTGACCGCACGGTGTGCCAGCGGCGGATTGCACGCCCCCAGGATCAGATAATTCTCCATGTCTTCACCCAGCTTCGCCTTCAGCGTGGCCTTGACATCGATCTCGGTAAGAACTCCAAAACCCTGCTCAGACAGTGCCTTTCGAGTCATTTCCACGGCGTCTTCGAACGAGGAGCGAAGTGTTGTCGATATGGCAAGTGTCATGATCATCTCCCTTCATAATTGCGGGGTCACTGTCACGTTGAGCCCCGGACGTCCGTTTTCCCATACCCCTACTGGTATTCCCGACCCGGTCGCCGGGTAAACGGGAGGACAACCGGCGGTTCGGCCCCGCCGGACCCCGGCTCGCGCGCGGGGCTTTCTCCACAGGTGCATCGTTGAGCCGAAGGAACCGAGCTCATCACGTCGTCGACGTGTTGACCGCAGCCGGCCCAGCCGGTCTTCCCGCAGCGGGGGCACTTCTCGGGGTAGCACATTTGACTGTCCTTCCTTGTGAATGCGATCAGGACCTGGCCGCGGCAATCTTGGCGTGAACCGCGGCCATGTCGAGCCCCTTGACCCGGATGATCAGGTCCTCGAGCGCAGCGGCGGGCAGGGCACCGGGCTGGCGGTAGACGAGCACGCCGTCACGGAAGGCCATCACGGTCGGGATCGACTGGATCTCCAATGCCGCAGCCAGTTGCCCTTCTGCTTCAGTGTCGACCTTGGCGTGCACCACGTCGGGGTGTGATTGTGCCGAGCGGTCGAATACCGGGGCGAACGATCGACACGGTCCGCACCAGGAGGCCCAGTAGTCGATCAACACGATCGGGTTGTCGGTGATCGTGGACTCGAAGTCGGTGGAGGACAGGTTCTTGATTGCCATTGCAGTGTTCTCTCTCTTCGTCTTTACAAGTGATGCAGTCGAATTGCTAAGCAAGGCCCTTGAGCATCAGGTTCCAGTACATGAACGGGAGCCCGTACTTCTTCAGGTACCAGTACGCGCGGTGCGGCTTCGTCGGGTCGAGCAACGGGAACGACGGCTCCAAGTTCAAGTCGTAGTCGAACTCCGCCAACAGCATCGCGTGCGACGAGGTGACGATCGGGCACGACGAGTATCCGTCGTACGACGCGCGCAGCGGTTGCCGCTTCAAGAACGCATCGACGTTCTCGACAACGACTGGGGCCTGTTTGCGGATTGCGGCGCCGGTCTTCGAGTTCGGTGACGATCCGGCGTCGCCGAGGCTGAATACGTTGGGGTACCGCACGTGCTGCATGGTGTGCTTGTCGATCTCGACGTACCCGACCGCATCGCCGGTCGATAGCGGGCTCGACTTCACCCAGTCCGGCGCCGACTGCCGCGGCACCGCGTGCAACACGTCGTAGGGCAGCATCGTGTCGGTGCCGCCGGAGCCGACGCTGCTGATGCCGACCTTGTGTGACGCCGCGTCGACAGAGGTCACCTCGGAGCTGCTGTGCAGAGTGATTCCGTAGTCGACGATGACTTTGTCGAGGCTGTCGGCAATCGCGGGGATGCCGAAAGGCCGTGGTCCCGGCATGACCAGGTGAACGTCGATGTCGTTGAGCACGCCCTTCTTTCGCCAGTAGTCCGACGCCAGGTACGCGATCTTCTGCGGAGCCCCGGCGCACTTGATCGCGCCGGACGGAACGGTGAACACCGCAGTGCCCGACCGCAGGCTGCGGATGAAGTCCCAGGTGCGTGGTGCGAGGTCGAACCGGTAGTTCGACGACACGCCGTCGCGGCCCAGGGCGTCTTCCAGCCCTTCGGTGGCCTCCCAGTCGAGCTGGATGCCGGGACAGACCACGAGCACGTCGTAGCCGTAGGTGGCGCCGTCCGTGCACGTGACCGTGTTGTTCTCTGGATCAAAGGCGTTGGCGGCCTTGTTGATCCATACCGCACCCGTTGGCATGACGGAAGACTCGGGCCTCTCGGTGATCGAGGCCTTCGCTTGCCCGGCGCCCACCAGCGTCCACAGCGGCTGGTAGTAGTGCGTGGTCGACGGCTCGATCACCGCAACGTCGGAATAGCCTTTGCGTAACAGGCGCGCCGCGACGGTGATGCCCGCCGTTCCGCCGCCGACGATCAGGACCTGGTGCTTGGCGGTGGTGCTCATGGTGTTGTCTCCTCCGATTGCTCAAGCGTTCTGGCGGGATTCGTCCCAGGCACCGAAACCGCCCAGGATGTCACTCACGTCGGCGAAACCGCGCTGCCGCAACAGGCTTGCCGCCACCGACGACCGGTAGCCGCCTGCGCAGTACACGACGGTCGGCTTGGCTGCGTCGAGCTCTCCCAGCCGGGTCGGCAACTGGCCCACCGGGATCGGGATCGCGTCCGGGATGGTTCCGGCCTCGACCTCGCCCGGGTTGCGGACGTCGACGATCTGCAGATCGGTCAGCTCAGATGCCCGCTCGTCGAACGCCTTCGCGGTCAACCGAGAGGCCACCTGCACGTCGCCCTGGTGGGAGAACATCACCTCATAGGGCTCGGCCAGAAAGCCGATCACCCGGTCGAATCCGATGCGAGCGAGCCGGTTCTTGCCCTCGAGCTCCTGACCCGGCTCGGTGAACAGGACCACGTCGACGTCGGACGGCAGCACCGAGCCGGCGAATTCGGCGTAGCGGCCTTCGAGTCCAATGTTGATGGCGCCGCGAAGGTGGCCCTGAGCGAACTCTTCGGGCGTACGCCCGTCGACCAGGACAGCACCGCCGTCGATCGCCGCACGGACCTGTTCATAGGTCATCGCCGTGGGCATCTTGGTCTCATCGAGCAATTCGCGATCTTTGCGGTTGAGGATCGCGTCGTAGACGAAGTACCCGGGAGCGGGCGGCTGTCCCTCCGTGACGAGGTTCATGAACGCCACCTTGTCGGGTGCCCGCAGCGCGTAGTTCGTCGCCTTCTGGTCACCCATCGTCGACCACAGATCGGTCGACAGGTTCTTGCCGCACGCCGACCCCGCGCCGTGCGCCGGATACACCCTGGTCGCGTCGGGAAGCGTCATCAGCTTGTCGTGCAGAGAGTCATATAGCTTGTCCGCCAGTTCCTCTCGGGTGAAACCGATCGACGCAAGCAGGTCGGGACGGCCCACATCGCCGATGAAGAGCGCATCGCCGGTCAGAACACCGTAGGGAACCTGGTCGTCGGCATGTTCGTAAACCACGATGCTCATCGACTCCGGGGTGTGCCCTGGGGTGTGGCGGAACTCGAGCGTCACGTCACCGAGCGAATACCGTTCGCCGTCGGCAACCCCCATCGACTCGAACTCGGTCTCGGCGACCGACGAGTAGACGATCTTGGCGCCGGTCGCCTTCGCCAGTTCGAGATGGCCCGAAAGGAAGTCGGCGTGGAAGTGAGTTTCGATGACCAGTTCGATCGTCAAGCCGAACCGTTCAGCGTCCGCCAGATACTCGGCGATATCGCGCTGCGGGTCGACGACGACGGCGCGCCCGGTGGTTTCGTCGGCCACCAGGTACGAAGCGTGCGACAAGCAGTCCAAGTAGTACTGGATGAATTTCATGGCGTGAGTCCTTTCCTCGACATCGCCATCCTGGCATATACCCCTACGGGTATGTCAAGTACCCTCCGGGGTATGTTATTCCCACATTGACAATACCCATGGGGGTATGCTTTCCTACAACTATCAACATACCCCCCGTGGTATTACCAAACCTAGGGGCTTTCGTCACCGCCGAGCCTTCCGAAAGGACCCGATCACCATGACCGCTCCCACCACGATCGATTCGCAGGACCTCAGCGAGCGCCTCAGTTCGGCTGCGCCGCCACGAGTTCTCGACGTCAGAACTCCCGGTGAGTTCGAGACGGCCCACATCGCCGGCGCCTACAACGTTCCGCTGGACCTCTTGCGTGAGCACCGGGACGAGATCACCAAACACCTTGATGAAGAGGTGGTGCTGGTCTGCCGTTCCGGACAACGGGCAGCACAAGCTGAGGAGACGCTCCGGGCGGCCGGGCTGGGGAACGTGCACATCCTCGACGGCGGGATCGTCGCCTGGGAGGCCAAGGGCTTCGCCGTCAACCGCGGTGCCCAGCGTTGGGATCTCGAGCGTCAGGTACGCCTCGTCGCCGGTTCCATCGTGCTCACGAGCATCCTGGCGAGCATCGCCGCACCGAAACTCAAGTGGGTGGCCGCGGCGATCGGGGGCGGGTTGACGTTCGCGTCGCTGACGAACACATGCGCCATGGGGATGGCGCTGTCGAAGTTGCCATACAACCGCGGCGCCACATGCGACGCACAGACGGTCGTGTCGCAGCTTGTCGGACCCGCAGGCGACCGGAAAGCGCGGTGACTGCCGTGATCGCCCTAACCGTTGTTCTTGCGGTGTTCGTCGGGGTCGCATTGGGCCTGCTCGGTGGCGGCGGATCGATCCTGACGGTCCCGCTGCTTGCTTACGTCGCAGGTATGGACGCGAAACAAGCGATTGCTACTTCTCTACTGGTGGTCGGCGTCACCAGTGCGGTCGGCGCCGTCTCACACGCACGGGCCGGCAGAGTCCAGTGGCGAACCGGCTTGATCTTCGGAGCGGCGGGTATGGCCGGCGCCTACGTCGGCGGTGTGTTGGCTCGGTTCATACCCGGCACGATTCTGCTCATCGGCTTCGCAGTGATGATGATCGCCACGGCGCTCGCGATGCTGCGCGGACGTAGGAGTCACGTCGAATCCGCTGAGGTCCAACGCATTCCCATCGCGAAGGTCGTTGGTGAGGGTCTCGTGGTCGGGCTGGTTACCGGCCTCGTCGGTGCGGGGGGTGGATTCCTCGTGGTGCCGGCGCTTGCCCTCCTCGGCGGATTGCCGATGCCCGTCGCCGTCGGCACATCGTTGATCGTGATCGCAATGAAATCCTTTGCGGGCCTGGGGGGCTACCTGTCCAACGTGCAGATCGACTGGACGGTTGGGCTGATGGTTGCCGGCGCCGCAGTCATCGGAGCGCTGCTAGGGGCCCGGCTGACGGCGATGGTCAATCCCGATGCCCTCCGAAAAGCCTTCGGCTGGTTCGTCCTGGCGATGTCCTCGGTCATCCTGGCCCAGGAGATCCACCCCGCGGTGGGGCTGGGCGCCGCGGCGCTGACGGCGACTGGCGGGCTATGTACCTGGCGTGCAGCCGGCGCGGCTTCTGTCCGCTGCGGCGACTCACCGGTACCTCGATGAGAACCGCAGCAGCATGAACGGCCTCATATACCCCGGAGGGTACTATGTAGACAACCGAGTCTCATCGAAAGGAGGACACTGCAATGGTTGGTGACCAGGACAGCATCGCCGCGGTGCTGAACCGGCTGCGGCGCGCACAAGGACAACTGGCCGGCGTCATCTCGATGATCGAAGAAGGCCGCGAGTGCAAGGACGTCGTCACACAGTTGGCTGCGGTGTCAAAAGCACTCGATCGCGCCGGATTCAAGATCGTCGCCACCGGCCTCAGGGAATGCGTGACCGGATCCGCCGCCGACGGAGGCGCGCCGATGAGCGAAGCGGAGCTCGAGAAGCTGTTTCTCGCGCTCGCCTGAGAGTGGATCGCCGAGTGTGGGGATGCGGGTAACCAGAACCCGTACGGGACGGGCACTTCCCCACACCCGGCGAGGCCTGATGTCACCACCGGAGCGGCTCCGGGTCTCACAGGATGTAGAGCATCTCCTGGTAGGTCGGTAGCGGCCAGAGGTCATCGGCAACAATGCCTTCCAGCGCGTCGGCGGCAGCGCGCACCGCGTCCATCTTCGGCAAGAGGCTCTGCGCGTGAGC
The DNA here is from genome assembly GCF_000230895.2 of Mycolicibacterium rhodesiae NBB3. Next base: position 4,143,800 of record NC_016604.1, on the reverse strand, counting down.
GGCTTCCCCGGCGGCAGAGTCTCCGCCGTGTTCGGCGAGCCCCGCCCTGAGTGACGCCAGCGCCGTCGTCAGCTCCGAGATCGGCGTGCTGACACCCTCGAGCAGAGTCATGTCCGGATCGATCCCCGCTGCTTTCAGCGCGGCGACGTTCTGCGCCAACTCGGTCTGGTAGCGGACCGCCGCAGGCAGGATCACAGTCGATCCGATCTCCAGCGCGAGCTTGGCCTCGACACCGATTGTCAGCGCATACGTCTCGAGGCGGACCTCGTAGCGGCTGTGCAGTTCGCGCGCGTTGAACACCGAGTACTTCTCGAACAACTCGATGGACTCGGGCGTGATCAATTCGGGCAACGCATCCAGCGTCGTCTTCAGGTTCGGCAGCCCACGGTCGGCGGCCTCGATCTGCCAGTTCTCCGAGTACCCGTCACCGTTGAACACCACTGCGCCGTGCTCGGTGATGATGTCGGTCAGCAGTTTCTGGACTGCCTCGTCGAAGTTCTCGCCGTCAGCGACGGCCTTCTCCAGCACCGTGGCGATGTAGTCGAACGAGTCCGCCATGATCGTGTTCAGGATCGTCATCGGCACCGCGACAGTCTGACCCGAGCCAGGTGCACGGAACTCGAATCGGTTGCCCGTGAACGCGAATGGGCTGGTGCGGTTGCGGTCGCCCGGATCGGTGGGCAGCGGGGGCAGAGTGTCGACCCCGATGATCATCGTGCCCTTGCCCTTCGACGACGTCGCGGCGCCCTTGGCGATCTGCTCGAACACGTCGGCGAGCTGATCACCTAGGAAGATCGAGATGATCGCGGGCGGAGCCTCGTTCGCGCCGAGTCGATGATCGTTGGTGGCCGATGCGACCGAAATACGCAGCAGCGGTGCGTACTTGTGGACCGCGCGGATCACCGCCGCGCAGAATACGAGGAACTGCGCGTTCTCATGCGGGGTATCGCCGGGCACCAGCAGGCTGCCCAGTTCGGCGTTGCCGACCGAGAAGTTGACGTGCTTGCCCGAACCGTTGACGCCGGCGAACGGCTTCTCGTGGAACAGGCATTCCATGCCGTGCTTCTTGGCGATCGTCTTGAACGTCGTCATCAGCAGCTGCTGGTGATCGGACGCCAGGTTGGCTCGCTCGAACATCGGCGCGACCTCGAACTGGCCGGGCGCGACCTCGTTGTGCCGGGTCTTGGCCGGAATGCCCAGCTTGAACAGCTCGCGCTCGGTGTCCATCATGAACGCCAACACCCGGTCGGGCACCGCCCCAAAGTAGTGGTCGTCGAATTCCTGGCCCTTCGGCGGCTTCGCGCCGAACAACGTGCGGCCCGAGTTGACCAGGTCGGGGCGGGCCAGGAAGAAGTGGCGGTCGACCAGGAAGTACTCCTGCTCGGGTCCGCAAAACGAGACCACCTTCTCCAGGTTGTCGTGGCCGAACAACGCCAAGATGCGCTCGGCGTGCACGCCCATCGCCTGCTGGCTGCGCAGCAGAGGAGTCTTGAAGTCGAGCGCATCGCCGGTCATCGAGACGAACACCGTTGGGATGCAGAGCGTGTTCCCGTTCGGGTTCTCCAGGATGTAGGCGGGACTGGTCACGTCCCAACCGGTGTAACCGCGCGCCTCGAATGTGCTGCGCAGGCCGCCCGACGGGAAGCTGGACGCGTCGGGCTCACCCTGGATCAGTGTCTTGCCGGCGAACTCGGCGAGAGTCTGTCCGTCGGAGACGGGCTCGAGGAAGCTGTCGTGCTTCTCGGCGGTCAAGCCGGTCATCGGATAGAAGACGTGCGCATAGTGGGTGGCGCCCTTCTCCAGCGCCCAGTCCTTCATCGCAGTCGCGACGGCGTCGGCGACGGCCGGATCGAGTTTGGCGCCCTTCTCAATGGTCGCCACAACCGACTTGAAGACGGACTTGGGCAGCCGAGCCTGCATGTCGGCTTTCGTGAAGACGTTCGATCCGAAGATCGCGCCGGGCTCCTCGCCAGGGTCGAAGCTGATGGCTGGAGGCACGTACGCCTCGACGCTGTTGATCGCCTGCAGGCGTACCGCGTTTCCGCTCAATGGACTTCCTAACACTGCGTGTCCGCACCCTTTGCGGACCAGACCGGCCAACACTAGGAAGGTCGCGTGGCAATCCTGTTACGCCTGCGTCAACGCCATAAGTCGTCGTCACGGACCGTTATCCGCGCAACCCGGCGCTGGGACCTACTTTCACTTAAATCCGTTGCGCCACTTTGGTTTCTACTGTCACATTTCCGGGTGTTATCTCCCAGGACATCGGTGACAGTTCTGCATCAGGACATCGGTGACAGTTCCGGTGGTCTTGGTGGTGACAGTTCTGCCCCGAGGCTCACGTGGTGGCTGCCAATGAACCCATCGATCCTCGTGTCCGGCTCGCGATCTCCCAATGGCCCGATGACGCGCCCCGCGGGGCGGTCTCGACGTTCTGCGCCGAGCACGGCATTTCTCGGAAGTCGTTCTACGCGTTGCGCAACCGCGCGAAGACCGACGGTTCGGCCGCAGTGCTCGAACCCAGGACCCGACGCCCGAAATCGAGCCCGTCGACATTGAGCGACGCGGTCAAGGAGCAGGCGGTGGCGGTGCGTGCCGCTCTGGAGGCCTCCGGCCTGGATCACGGGCCGATCAGTGTGCACGAGAAGATGCACGCGATGGGCCTGGACCAGGTCCCGTCCACGGCGTCGCTGGCACGCATCTTCCGTGAGGCCGGGGTGGCTCGACTGGAACCGAAGAAGAAGCCCCGCTCGGCGTGGAGGCGTTTCGTCTATCCGGCGCCGAACGCGTGCTGGCAACTCGACGCCACTGAGTACGTGCTCAGCCGCGGACGCACATGTGTGATCTTCCAGCTCATCGACGACCACTCCCGCTACGCCCTGGCCTCGCACGTGGCGTGGGGTGAGACCGCTGCGGCGGCGATCGTCGTCTTCGACAAGGCAGTGGCAGCTCACGGTGTGCCCCAACGGCTCCTGTCCGACAACGGGATTGCGCTGAACCCGTCGCGGCGTGGGCATCTCGGCCAACTCGTCGCCCACGTTGGTGCCCTCGGCGTGCAGGCGATCACCGGCAAGCCCTACAAGCCGACCACCCAGGGCAAAAACGAACGCTTCCACCAGACCCTGTTCCGCTATCTGGACAAACAACCACTGGCCGAAACACTCGAAGATCTGCAAACCCAGGTCGACGAGTTCGACCACGTCTACAACACCCAGCGTCCTCACCAAGGCCTGCCCGGGCGCATCACGCCACTGGCCGCATGGGAAGCCACCCCCAAAGCCGATCCACCCCGCCCCAAACTTGACAGGCCCATCTACCAGCGCGTCACGCGCCGATACCAACGCCCCCGAGCACAGGCGCCCGCGGATCTACCCGCCGGCACGTGCATCAGGACCGTGAATACATCGGGCACCATCAGCCTGGACGGCGTGCACTACAAAGTCGACGTGGACCTCGCATTCCAGCAGGTCCTCGTCATCAGCACCGGCGACAACACCGGCGACGCCATCATCATCACCGACCTGCTCGGCGAGATCCTCGCCGAGCACAGCCGACCCGCACCGGGCATCCGCTACGTCGGCAACGGCCAGCGCCCAGGAACCCGCCCCACCAACCCACCACCGTTACCGAAGTCCTGATACACCAACTGTCACCGATGTCCTGATGCAGAACTGTCACCGATGTCTCGAGACATCACATGTCACATTTCCGGGTCGGCTTGTCGGTGGTCGAATGTATGTTCGAATCATGTTGGCGACTCCGGTGCAGGTGGCGATGGCCGCACTGCGCGCCGCGCATGAGTCGCTGGCCGCCTGCGACCTGGAGACCCTGACCCACCGGGAACTGCTCGGCGTGCTCGATGAGCTGGAAACCCTGTCGTGCCAGCTGCCGGCGCAGTGGCATCGCGCCCTGGCCCGGTTGACTGCGGAGACGACGCCCAAAGAGTTGGGCGCCAAGTCGTGGCGGCAGGTGCTGGCGATCCGGTGGCGCATCTCGGCCTCCGAGGCCGGCCGCCGCCTCGATGAAGCTGCTCAGTTAGGGCCGCGGCGCTCATTGACCGGTGAACCGCTGGAACCGGTGCTGCCGTGCACGGCGGCCGCCCAGGCGCGCGGGCTGATCAACGGCGAGCACGTCGAAGCGATTCGCGAGGTGACGGCCAGGATTCCGGGCTGGGTGGATACCACGACCCGCGCGTGCATCGAAGCCGACTGGGCGCGCATCGCAATCGGTGTGGGCCCCAAGGAACTCAAAGACTATGCCGCCCGCGCAGTATTCCTGCTCGATCAGGACGGCCCCGAACCCGACGACACCGAACGCGCACGACGCCGCGGTGTGTCGAAGGGACCCCAGGGGCGGGACAAGATGACGCCGATCACCGGCCACCTCACCCCGGAGGCATGGGCAATCTATGAGGCGATCTTCGCCAAATGGGCCGCACCGGGCATGTGCAACCCCGACGACGACAGCCCCTGCGTGTCCGGCACACCGACACAGGCCCAGATCGACAACGACCACCGCACCCTGGCCCAACGCCAACACGATGCACTCATCGCCGTGGGACGCAGCGTGTTGGAAAGCGGCGAGCTGGGCCAGCACAACGGACTGCCGACCTCGATCATCATCCGCACCACCCTGCAGGATCTCGAGAGTCGCGCCGGGGTCGGCGTCAGCGGCGGCGGCACGATCATCCCCATCAAGGATGTGATCCGCATGGCCGCCCACGCCCACCACTACCTCGCGGTGTTCGACGAAGCCACCGGATCAGCGCTGGACCTGTTTCGCGCCCGACGCGTCGCCTCCCCCGCCCAGCGGATCATGCTCATTGCCCGTGACGGGGGCTGCACCAAACCCGGCTGCACCGTGCCCGCCTACGGCAGTCAGGTCCATCACGCGGCCTGCGATTGGGCCGATGACGGACAGACCAACATCGACGACCTCGCCCTGGCGTGCGGACCCGACAACCGCATGGTCGGACCCAACGGCTGGACCACCCGAATCAACACCGACAACGACGTCGAATGGATCCCACCCGAACACCTCGACACCGGCCAAACCCGCATCAACCACTACCACCGCCCCGAACGACTCCTCCGACCACCAGAACAACCAGACGGCAACAGCGAACGCGGACCATGAAAGCTCGCATACAGCCGTTGTCACATGGGTAGCCGGTAGGCACCACACGACGACCTAGGCTGGGCATATGCGGTTAGGCAGACAACGCGACGTCACTCACGATTTCGACGCGGAGTATGACGAGCAGGCTGTCGTCGCGACCGGGCCGGAGCACGAGGCGGCCGGAGTGAAGGCCGTCATGGTGTCGCTGCAGCGCGCTCTGAAATCGATGGGCACGTGGCGGACCGGCGCGTCACTGGTGCGGCTCAATCAGCGCCACGGTTTCGACTGCCCGGGCTGTGCATGGCCCGAGGAACATGGCGGCCGCAAGTTCGCCGAGTTCTGCGAGAACGGCGCCAAGGCGGTGGCCGAGGAAGCGACCAAGCGCGTCGTCACCCCGGATTTCTTCGCGCGGCATTCGATCGCCGATCTCGACGGCCGGCCCGAGTATTGGCTGTCGCAGCAGGGCCGGCTCACCCACCCGATGGTGCTGCGTCCTGGCGACGACCACTACCGCGCGATCGACTGGGACGAGGCCTACCAGCTGATCGCCGACGAACTACGCGCTCTGGACGACCCCGACGAAGCCGTCTTCTACACGTCTGGTCGCACGAGCAACGAGGCGGCGTTTCTGTATCAGTTGATGGTCCGCAGCTTCGGCACCAACAACCTGCCCGACTGTTCCAACATGTGTCACGAGTCCTCGGGTGCGGCGTTGATCGAGGCGATCGGTGTCGGCAAGGGTTCGGTCACCGTCGAGGACGTCTCCAACGCGGACCTGATCATCATCGCCGGCCAGAATCCCGGCACCAACCATCCCCGCATGCTGTCGGTGCTGGAAAAGGCGAAGGCCAACGGAGCCAAGATCATCGCGATCAACCCGTTGCCCGAAGCCGGGCTGATCCGATTCAAGGATCCGCAGAAGGTGCACGGCGTGATCGGACACGGCGTGCCGATCGCCGACGAGTTCGTCCAGATCCGCCTCGGCGGGGATATGGCGCTGTTCGCCGGGTTGGGACGACTGCTGCTGGAGGCCCAGGACAAGGCCGGTCCGCGCGCCCAAATTGTCGATCGCGCCTTCATCGCCGAGCACTGCGCGAACTTCGCGGAGTACGAAGCGCAGGCGCGAACCGTCGACCTCGACACGGTCCTGGAGGCAACCGGGATCGATCGCGCACAGTTACACAGAGTCGCGCAGATGATGATCGACTCCGAGCGCACGATCGCATGCTGGGCGATGGGGCTGACCCAGCATCGGCATGCCGTTCCGATGATCTCGGAGATCACCAACGTGTTGTTGATGCGCGGCATGATCGGCAAGCCGGGCGCCGGATTATGCCCGGTGCGTGGACATTCCAACGTCCAGGGCGACCGCACGATGGGCATCTGGGAGAAGATGCCCGACACGTTCCTCGACGCCCTCGACGCACACTTCGGCATCATCAGCCCGCGCAAGCATGGCGTGGACACTGTCGACGCGATACGCGCCATGCGCGATGGCCGCGCCAAGGTGTTCATGGGCATGGGCGGCAACTTCGCGACGGCGACCCCGGACACCGCGGTCACCGAGGGCGCGTTGCGAAACTGCTCCCTGACGGTGCAGGTATCGACGAAGCTCAACCGCAGCCATGTGGTGCACGGCCGCACGGCATTGATCCTGCCCTCGCTCGGCCGCACCGACCGCGACATTCAGGCGGGCGTCAAACAGCAAGTGTCCGTCGAGGATTCGATGTCGATGGTGCACCTCTCACGCGGTAGTCTGCATCCGCCCAGCGACGAGGTGCGCAGCGAGGTCGCGATCATCTGCCAGCTCGCACGCACTCTGTTCGGACCGGAGCACCCCGTCCCATGGGGGACGTTCAACGCCGACTACGACACCATCCGTGGTGCGATCGCGGCCGTGGTGCCCGGCTGCGACAACTACAACCACAAGGTGCGCGGACCCGATGGATTCCAGCTCCCCCACGGTCCGCGTGATTCGCGCATATTCCCCACCAGCACAGGCAAAGCCAATTTCGCCGTGAACCCGCTGCAATGGGTGCCCATCCCCGAGGGCAAGCTGATCCTGCAGACGCTGCGAAGCCACGATCAGTACAACACCACCATCTACGGTCTCGACGACCGCTACCGCGGTGTCAAAGGTGGGCGCCGAGTGGTGTTCGTCAACAAGAAAGACATCGAGCGCTACGGCCTCAGCGCGGGCGACCGCGTCGACCTCGTATCTGAATTCCCAGGACGCGACGGCGAACTCCAGGAGCGCCGTGCGAAGGACTTCATGGTGGTCGCGTACGAGACCCCGGTCGGCAACGCCGCCGCCTACTACCCCGAAACCAACGCGCTGGTTCCGCTCGACCACGTCGCCGAGAAATCGAACACGCCGGTGTCCAAGGCTGTGGTGATCCGGCTCGAGCGCTCCGCGGGTGTGCGCGCCGAAGATCGGGTGGTCAGCTAGTGGGTCGCGTCACGGCGCGGCGCCGAGTGCAGCACGTCACCGCAGAGGATGCCGTCGCACGCCCGGAGACGCTGGTCGTCGAGGAGCCGCTGGAGATCCGTATCAACGGAAAGCCGTTGACCGTCACGATGCGTACGCCGGGTTCGGACGTCGAACTCGCGCAAGGTTTCCTGCTCACCGAGGGGGTCATCGCCCACCGCGACGACGTGCTCACCGTGCGTTACTGCAAGGGCGCGGGCCCCGATCAGGTGAACACGTACAACGTGCTCGACGTCGCCCTTGCACCGCACGTGCCGCCGCCTGATGTCGACCTCACCCGGAACTTCTACGCCACCTCGTCGTGCGGGGTGTGCGGTAAGGCGTCGCTGGACGCGGTGCGCACGATCAGCAAGCACTGCCCCGGCGACGATCCGTCGACCGTCGCCGCCCAAACGCTGTCCGGCCTTCCGGACCGGCTTCGTGCCGAGCAGAAGGTTTTCGCCAGTACCGGAGGCTTGCACGGAGCGGCGCTGTTCGGCGCCGACGGCACCACGCTGGCTGTGCGCGAGGACATCGGCCGCCACAACGCCGTCGACAAGGTCATCGGTTGGGCGCTGGAGAACGACCGTATTCCGCTGACCGGCACCGTCCTGTTGGTGAGCGGACGGGCATCGTTCGAACTCACCCAGAAGGCCGTGATGGCCGGCATTCCCGTGCTCGCCGCGGTGTCCGCGCCGTCGTCACTGGCCGTCGACCTCGCCAGCCAGTCCGGGCTCACGCTGGTGGCGTTCCTACGCGGCGAGTCGATGAACGTCTACACCAGACCTGACCGCGTCAAGCACTGACGCCAGCTCACGGGACGTCGAGACGCGGCGGGGTGACGTTTCGGTCCGGCCGTGGCTCCGGGACCGACATGCCCGCACTTGGCTGCCAGCCGGACTCGGCCAGCAGTTCGCCCACCTCGGCGATGTTCATCAGATCGAGTTCGTAATCGAACAAGCCGTCGCCCGCGTAATGCAGCACCGAGAACGCCGGCGCCTGATACGCCGTGCCGTCAGCGCGCATGCCCGCCAGACGATTCCACCAGAACGTGACGAGGCGATCGCCGTCGACCATCGTCCATTCCTCCGGGAAACTCCATCCTTCAAAGCCGACCATCGAACGGTCCATGAACGCCGCGATCTCGTCGCGACCCTCCACCCGGCCGAAGGCCGGATCGATGAAGACCGCATCCTCGGTGAACCACTCACCGATGGTCGACCACGGCGCCTCACCGGCGACGCATCGTTCCCGCTGCGCGACATAGCGCCGATACGACTCCAACGCCTCTTGTTCGCGCTCGTTCAGCTGTGCCATCGCCCGACCGTACCGCTTCTACCTGCGATCTCCACCCGATCTCCACGTAACCTCCAAGCTCTCGAAGCCGCGGATCGCGAGCATCGGTGCATGCCAGAAATCCTCATTCCCTCGCTGTCCCCCGCCGGCCACATCGGACCGCTGCTCAATGTCGCGCAAGGTCTCGTCGACCGAGGCGACCACGTCACCGTCCTGACCGCGGCCGCGCATGCCGACAAGATTCGCGCGGTCGGAGCCATTCCCGCCGCCATCCCCGCCGAGGCCGACTTCGACTCGACCCGGCTCGACCTCGACCTGCCTGGGCGGGCTGAAACGTCGGGCATCAAGCGCGTCAACTTCGACATCCAGCGGATCTTTCTGCAGCCGATGCCGCTGTTGACACGTGCGGTGTCGGAATTGATCGCGCAGACGCGGTTCGACGTGATCCTCACCGATTCCGCCTATTTCGGAATCCTGCCGTTTCTGCTCGGCGATGCCGCTGCCCGTCCGCCCGTGCTGAGTTACAGCACCATGCCGTTGATGCTGAGCAGCCGCGACACCGCTCCCTTCGGTTTGGGGATGGCGCCGTCGTCGACGACACTCGGGCGGTTGCGCAACCGGACGCTGACGACCTTGACGCAGAAGGTGCTGTTGCGCGAGTGCCAGGTCGCTGCCGATCGCCTCCTCGATCGCCTCAACAGCAGGCCGCTGCCCGCGTTCATCCTCGACTCCGGGGTACTGGCAGACCGCTACATCGCGCCGACGGTGCCCGAATTCGATTACCCCCGAAGCGATCTCCCGCATAATGTGCGCTACGTCGGCGCCGTACATCCCAGTCCGACTCGGCGATTCCGCCGCCCGCCGTGGTGGTCGGAACTCGACGGCGATCGGCCCGTCGTGCACGTCACGCAGGGCACCATCGACAACGCCGACCTCAGCCGGTTGCTCGAACCAACGATCGATGCGCTCGGCGGTGAGGACGTCATCGTCGTGGCCACCACGGGCGGGCGCGACGTGTCGCAGCTGAGGGTTCCGCTGCCGATGAACACCTATGTCGCCGAGTACATCCCGCATGACCTGCTGCTGCCCAAGGTCGACGTCATGGTCACCAACGGCGGCTACGGTGCGGTGCAGCGAGCGTTGTCGATGGGCGTGCCGCTGGTCGTGGCGGGCAACACCGAAGACAAGCCCGAAGTCGCCGCGCGAGTCGCGTGGGCAGGCGCGGGCGTCAACCTCAAGACCGGCACGCCGAGCCCAGGGACCATCCGCAACGCGGTGCGCAAGGTGCTGAGCGACGGTCGCTATCTGCGTTCCGCACGGGACCTCGAGGCCGCGTTCGCGCGGCGCAATGGGGTGGCCGAGATCGCGGCCCTCGTCGACGAGGTCATCGCCGAGCGTCGGGTGGTGAACCGATGAGCTCCTGTGCCGACCCGTTCGGCAGGCCGCCGATACCCGCGCCGCCGCCCGAACGCGTCCGGTGGCGTAGTCGGCTACGCGTGCCTCTGGCAAGCGTTCGGACCACGGTTGAGCCATGGTTGACACGCTGCAATACGTCGCGATAGTCGGTTATCTGGCCTGGGGCTTGGTCAGCTCGCTGGCCGGGACGCTGCGCCCCTGAGGGTTCGACGCCGCTTGTTCGTCGTCAGGCAGTCTTGTCGCGACGCTCGGTGCGCGAGGGCTTGCGCGGAACGATCGTCGGCAGGACGTTGTCCTCGACCGTCTCCTTGGTCACGACCACCTTGGCGACGTCGTCGCGGCTGGGGATGTCATACATCACCGGCAGCAGGACCTCCTCCATGATGGCGCGCAGGCCGCGGGCACCGGTGCCGCGGTGGATGGCCTGATCCGCGATCGCCTCGAGCGCGGCCTCGTCGAACTCCAGCTCGACGCCGTCCATCTCGAAGAGCCGGGTGTACTGCTTCACCAAGGCGTTCTTGGGCTCGGACAGGATCGTGACGAGCGAGTCCTTGTCGAGGTTCGTCACCGAGGCGACGACCGGCAACCGGCCGATGAACTCTGGGATCAGTCCGAACTTGATCAGGTCCTCCGGCATGACCTCGGCGAAGTGGTCCTGCGTGTCGATCTCGGCCTTGGAGTGCACCTCGGCGCCGAAGCCAAGACCGCGCTTGCCCACGCGATCGGAGACGATCTTCTCCAGCCCGGCGAAGGCACCAGCGACGATGAACAACACATTGGTGGTGTCGATCTGGATGAACTCCTGGTGCGGATGCTTGCGGCCGCCCTGCGGAGGAACCGACGCTTGCGTCCCTTCGAGGATCTTCAGCAGCGCCTGCTGCACACCCTCACCGGAGACGTCGCGGGTGATCGACGGGTTCTCGCTCTTGCGCGCGATCTTGTCGACCTCGTCGATGTAGATGATGCCTGTCTCGGCGCGCTTGACGTCGTAGTCGGCGGCCTGGATCAGCTTGAGCAGAATGTTCTCGACGTCCTCGCCGACGTAGCCGGCTTCGGTCAGAGCCGTGGCGTCCGCGATGGCGAACGGAACGTTGAGCATTTTGGCCAGCGTCTGCGCGAGGTAGGTCTTGCCGCAGCCGGTGGGGCCCAGCATCAGGATGTTCGACTTGGCCAGCTCGACCGGTTCGGCGCGCGAATCGCGCATCTTCTCGCCGGCCTGGATGCGCTTGTAGTGGTTGTAGACGGCCACGGCGAGCGTGCGCTTGGCGGTGTCCTGACCGATGACATAGCCCTCGAGGAACTCACGAATCTCGGCCGGCTTCGGCAGCTCGTCGAGTTTTACGTCGTCGGCGTCGGCGAGTTCCTCTTCGATGATCTCGTTGCAGAGGTCTATGCATTCATCACAGATATAGACGCCGGGGCCCGCAATTAGTTTCTTGACCTGCTTCTGACTCTTTCCGCAGAACGAGCACTTCAGCAGGTCACCGCCGTCTCCAATGCGCGCCATGTGGTGAGGTCCTACTTTCCTGTTCGCATAAGATCTTGGTCGGTTCGCTCGGGATCCAATTGGGGCCTAGACCCGACGCTACCCGCTTATTCCGGCGCGAGGCGACCGATGAAGCCGAATCGCGTTGTTGGTATTCATCTGTGCGCAGAACATATCGCCTAACAACCCCCTTGACCCCCTGGAACGCGCTGCCGCGCCCTGGCGTGTCGCCGCCGTTACCGGTTCGGGAGCCGTCCGCAACCAAACTACCCGTTGCTGGCGGAGTACCCGCAACCGCTACGTTCACGACGCGAGACCCAAGCGGTCCTATCGACGCCCGGGTCCAGCCGGCCCCGGGCCCACCGGACCCGGTCCCACCGGACCTGGGCCCACCGGGCCGACCACCCCTCCGACCCCGACGGGGCCCGCCGGCCCGACGACCGGGTTGGGCGGGTTGACGTACACGGTCGCGTCGACGGGCACGCACGTCAGCGTGTACACGTCCCAGTACATGCCGTAGGGGCACGGTGGTGGCGGCGGAGGCGGTGGCTGGGCGCTGCTGATCGCCCACGACCCCAACAGCCCCGCCGTTACCGAGCCCACCACTGCCAGCGCCGCTGCGCCGAGCCGAACCATCATGGCCCTCCCCAATCGCGGTACCCGACCGTGTCGACAGCTTGCCACGAGCAACGGTCCTGGTGACGCGGTTTCTGCGGCATTGCCTACTGCCGACAATCGGCTGGGGTCAGGCGGTCTGAGCGGAGAGCTTGCGGTACTCCAGGACGGTGTCGATCACGCCGTACTCCTTGGCCTCCTCGGCCGTCAGGATCTTGTCGCGGTCGGTGTCCTTACGGATCTGTGCGGCATCCTTGCCGGTGTGATGGGCCAGCGTGGTCTCCATCAACGTGCGCATGCGCTCTATCTCCTTGGCCTGGATCTCCAGATCGGAGAACTGGCCCTGGATGACGCCGGACAGCGCCGGTTGATGAATCAGGATGCGGGCGTTGGGCAGCGCAAGGCGCTTACCGGGACTTCCCGCGGCGAGCAGCACAGCAGCGGCGGAGGCGGCCTGGCCGAGGCAGACCGTCTGGATGTCGGCCCGCACGTATTGCATGGTGTCGTAGATCGCCATCAGCGACGTGAACGAACCGCCCGGTGAGTTGATGTACATCGTGATGTCGCGGTCGGGATCGAGCGACTCGAGCACCAGCAGCTGGGCCATGATGTCGTTCGCCGACGCGTCGTCCACCTGCACGCCGAGGAAGATGATGCGCTCCTCGAACAGCTTGTTGTACGGGTTGGACTCCTTGACGCCGAAGCTCGAATGCTCGATGAACGACGGCAGGATGTAGCGGGCCTGCGGCGCCAGCCGCGGGTCAGCCTGAGGATGCAATTGGTCGGTCATTTGTCTAGTCCTGCGCTCGGGCCAGAGCCGTTGACGCTGGCGCTGGTGATGATGTGGTCGACGAAGCCGTACTCGAGGGCTTCCTGCGCGGTGAACCAGCGGTCGCGATCGGAGTCTGCCTCGATCCGCTCGAGGCTCTGCCCGGTGAACTCGGCGTTCAACCGGAACATCTCCTTCTTGATGACCGCGAACTGCTCGGCCTGGATCGCGATGTCCGCCGCGCCGCCGGTGATGCCGCCAAGCGGCTGATGCATGAGAATTCGGGCGTGCGGGAGCGCGTAGCGCTTGCCCTTGGTGCCCGCAGCGAGGAGGAACTCGCCCATGGATGCCGCCATACCCATCGCGTAGGTGGCGACGTCGCACGGTGCCAGCACCATGGTGTCGTAGATCGCCATGCCCGCGCTGATCGATCCGCCGGGCGAGTTGATGTAGAGGTGAATGTCTTTGGTGGGGTCTTCTGCGGACAGCAGCAGAATCTGCGCGCACAGCCTGTTGGCGATGTCGTCGTCCACCTGTGAGCCCAGGAAGATGATGCGCTCGGACAGCAACCGCTCATAGACAGAGTCGACGAGGTTGAGACCGGGCGATGCACCACGCATGTCAGTCACGACTGGATACCTGCTTTCTTTCAAGTCCTAACACCCACCGACACTAACCAACCTGTGCGAGCGTGCACTCCCTAGACAGGCCGCTTTCGCTCACAGCGTCACTTGGCGTCGGCGGTTTCCTCATCGGCCGAGGCTTCCGCGGAGGCCTCATCCGCTTCGGGGCTCTCGGCTTCTACACCCGTCCGCGAGAAGAACTCCGAGGTGTTCACCGTCTCACCGTTCGAGTCGGTGACAGTGGCGCTCTCGACGACCTGCGCCACGGCCAGTCCACGGCGCACATCGGCGAACAACGCGGCCAGCTGGTTGTTCTCCTGCAGGGCGCCCAGCAGCTGCTGCGGCTCCATGCCGTACTGCTGCGACATCAGGATCAGCCGCTGGGTGATGTCGTTCTGGCCGACCTGGATGTCGAGCTTGTCTGCGATCGAGTCGACGAGCAGCTGGGTCCGCACCGCCTTCTCCGCGTTGGCGCGGTTGTCGGCGTCGAACTTCTCCCGGCTGCTGCCCTGTGCTTCGAGCGCCTCCGCGAGTTTGTCCTCGTCGTGGTCCAGGCTGTGGACCGCGTTGTGCAGCGCCTCGTCCACCTGCGCCTGCACGATGTTCTCGGGCAGCGGCACGTCGACCTGCTCGAGCAGCGTCTCGAGCACCTTGTCCCGGATCAGCTCGGCCTGCTGTACCCGCTTGGTTTGGCTCACCTGCTCGATGAGGCTGTTCTTGAGCTCGTCGATCGTGTCGAATTCGCTTGCCAGTTGGGCGAATTCGTCGTCGGGCTCAGGAAGTTCGCGCTCCTTGATCGATTTCACCGTGACGGTGACCTGAGCGTCCTCCCCTGCGTGTCCGCCCGCGAGCAGCTTGGTGGTGAAGACGCGGGTCTCCCCCTCCTTCAGTCCGATGATCGCCTCATCGAGGCCCTCGATCAGCTGCCCCGAACCGACCTCGTGCGAAAGCCCTTCGGCCTTGGCCTCCGGAAGGTCCTCGCCGTTGACGGTCGCGGACAGATCGATGGAGACGAAGTCGCCGTCCGCTGCGGGGCGGTCCACACCGGTCAGCGTGCCGAAGCGGGCGCGCAGGTTCTGCAGCTCGGCGTCGACCTCCTCGTCGCCGACCTCGATGGCGTCGACGGTGATCTTCAGCCCGTCCAGCTCAGGGAGGTCGAGCTCGGGCCGGACGTCGACCTCGGCGGTGAACTCGAGATCCTCGCCGTACTCCTTCTTGGTGACCTCGATCTCAGGCTGACCGATCGGACGCAGATCCGACGTGGTGACCGCCTCGCTGTAGCGGCCCGGCACGGCTTCGTTGACGACCTGGTCCAGCATGGCCTCGCGGCCGAAGCGGGCTTCGAGCAGCTTGCGCGGCGCCTTGCCGGGCCGGAAGCCGGGCAGCCGCACCTGGCTGGCCAACGCCTTGAAAGCCTTGTCGAACTCGGGCTCGAGTTCAGTGAAGGGCACCTCCACGTTGATGCGAACCCTGGTCGGGCTCAACTTCTCGACGGTGCTCTTCACTCTCGTGCTCCTTGCGACTTGTTCTGATACGGGTGCAGTCGGGGTGACAGGATTTGAACCTGCGGCCTTCCGCTCCCAAAGCGGATGCGCTACCAAGCTGCGCTACACCCCGCGCCGTTGGTCGCTCCAAAACACAGGACGACCACGCGAGATACTACGGCCTGGACACGCGCTGCCTTAAATTGGTTGATTTCGTCGGCACCGGTACAGTCTGCTGGTGCAAACGCACGCGGGCGTAGCTCAATGGTAGAGCCCTAGTCTTCCAAACTAGCTACGCGGGTTCGATTCCCGTCGCCCGCTCCACAGCCTGGTGGGGCCGTTCATGCGTCACGCCGCGCTGTAGGCGTCCGACGAGACACTGAACATGTTCCCGCTGTCGGCATTGATGCACGTTATGCCGGCTGGGGCGGGCGCGCTGGTGCAGGTGATCGACCCCGCCGTCCTCGACTGACCGAACTCGAGCACGGTGTAGACGGTCGGAATCACCTGTCCGTCGGTGAAGCACTGAACCGTCGGCACCCCGGTCTCGCGAAGCATGAACGAGTAACCAGCCGGGTCAGCACAGGGCAACGTACCTCCGCTCACCTGCGGGCCCACCCATGTTGTCGTGGCGATATCGCACTGCACGGTGTTGAGGACGCGGTCGGATCCGCGGGTGCCGATCGGCCAGTACTTCAGGGAACAGGCGATGTTCTTCGACGGGTCGCCGAACTCGTAGGCGACGACGTCATCCGCCTGCGCGACGGGGACCGGTATCGCGGCCGCCGCGGCCACACCGAGGACGGCTCCGAGAGTGCGAATGGTCATGGCGGTGCCCTTCACCGAGACGGCTGTTATCAGCAGATCATCCGCGTATTGCCTCCGCACGTGCGGAGATCGACAGATTCGGTTCGCGTCATCGACTTTCGGGCTTGACCTGTAGACGGCCGACATACGCGCTGGTTAAGGTGCGGCGTGCTGGTCTGGATCACGCCGCTCATCGTTGTGGTCGCCGTCGTGGTCGCCATCGCGGCCCGGTTGTTCGTACGAAGCCGCGTGCCCGAGAAGGGCTGGTTCGTCGACTCGTCGCGGTCCGACACCTATATGGCCGTACTCGGCACGATGTTCGCTGTGATGCTCGCGTTCGTGATCCTGTTCTCGCTGCAGACGTACCAGGACGCACGCCAGGGCGCAAGCCGCGAGGCCATCGCGGTCGCCGAACTTCACGTCATCGCCGAGGTGCTCGGCGGCGACTCGGGCGAGCCCCTGCACGGAGATCTGGATTGCTATGCGCGGTCCGTCGTCCAGCAAGAGTGGCCCGCGATGAGGGAGGGCGGCCCGTCGCAGGTGACGCAGTCCTGGGTGACCAGGATGGCCAACGACTTCGCGGCCGCAAACCCCGTCGGCGCGAAACAGGAAGTCGCCTACGCGCAGTGGTTCGACGAGCAGGTGCAGCGGCGCGAAGGACGTCGCGCGCGCCTGGCCGAAGCCACCCCGTCGGTACCGCTGCCGATGTGGGTGGTGTTGGGCATCGGCGCGACGGCGATCCTCGCCTACATGTGCGCACAGGCGGACCGGCGCGAGCCGAAAGTCATCCAGGCGATACCGATCGGGTTGGTGGCGGCGCTCGTCACGGCGGGCCTGTTGGTCGTCTTCGCGCTCGACCACCCCTATGCCAACTGGAGCGGCAGCATCAAACCGACCGAGATGGCGCGTTCACTCGCGACCATCGAGGAGGGCCACCTCACCCCGTGCGACGCGCAGGGCAACCCCACGAACTGACGGTCAGTTGAGGGGCTTCCGCTGGATCGCGACCACAGTGACGTCGTCGAGCGCCGCGCCCGCCTCGGCGAGAAGGCGCGCTTGTTGGCAGAGGTCCACAGGGTCGGGATGTTCAGCCACGAACTTCAGCACCGGGCGCACGTCCATGCCGTCACCGACCAGATCAAGCACCCCGTCGGACGCGATGGCGAGCGTGTCTCCATCCTCGAGCATCACGTCGTGCGATACCCACTTCTCCTCGGGAAGTACGCCAAGCGGTAGACCCTCGCTCGATAACGGTTCGACGACACCGTTTTTCCGCACGATCACGGCGAAACCATGGCCGGCGTCAACGTAGCGCACTGCGCCCGTAGCGGTATCGAGGCGGGCGTGAAACAGCGTGACGAAGGTTTCGGTGCTGGCCAGATCATCGGACAGCTGCGCCGATACCGCATTGACCGCGTCAGCGAGGTCAGCACCGTGACCCAGTTCGTCAATCGCTTGTGACGCCGCGCGAAGAGCTGATCGAACACTGGCGGTCAAGATTGCGGCGCCCAGCCCCTTACCCATCACGTCGGCGACCGTGAAAATCACGCCACGCTCCGAGCCGTAGTGGTCGTAGAAGTCACCGCCCACCGCGAACGCGGGTATGCACATCGCGCACACCGTGTATCCCGGCAGCTCGCCGAGGGGTCGCGGCAGCAGATGGCTTTGCACCTCCGTGGCGCGACTCATCTCGTCGAGCTGCTCCAGCTCCCGCTGGACCCAACCGGCCAGCTCGCGAAACGTCTCGAGCTGCCGACTGTCGAGGGAGCGCGGTTTGGTGTCGTAGATGCAGAAAGTGCCGACCGCGTGACCACCGGGACCGAACAACGGGTAGCCGGCGTAGAAGCGGACGCCGCCCTCCGCCCTGATGGCGGGCAAATCCCGGAAATCAGGCTCTTCGCGCGCATCCTCGATGATCAGCGCCGGTTCATCGACGTTCATATATGTGCGTGCGATCGTCGCCCGACAGATAGTTTGCTCCCGGGGCACCGTGCCTGCCAGGTCGAGACCATCGTTCTGTTTGAACCACTGGCAATCGCGGTCGACCAGTGAGACCGCGGCCATCGGAACACCGAACACCTGTCGCGCCATCCGGGTGATGCGGGCAAACCGCTCCTCGGGCTCCGAGCCCAGCACGTGTAGCTGGTGAACCGAGTGCATCCGGGCGTCTTCGACCTCGGGGGCGAGCACGAAGCCGTCACCCACGACACCTTCGGCTGTCATGGCGCCACGCTCCATCGGACCGCCCTTTCTCCCCGCCCCACCGGTATACGGTTTCGCTCCCAGACAGAAAGATATTTGGCCCACACGGACGGGGTCTATGCAATTCCCATAAAAGGGACTGCGAACCGCCCGGTCTGCTCAGTTCCGAGGCGCGCGCATTAGATGTGGTTGAGAATTCATCGGGATCGCCCACTGTCCTCGCGGCCCAACACTCGAGAAGGTGACATGGCAGCGGAGCACGATGTCCGAACGGCGGTACTCGTCGTGCACGGCATGGGCGAGAAACGCCCGATGGAGACGTTCGACGGCTTCGTGCGGACGGCGCTGAATCCGGCCGACGGGACCTGGGATCACCACCCGCGGCCCGCCGAGGTCACCGACACCTACGAAGCACGCCGTTACGCCGCCCCGCGGCAAGGCACCGAATTTTACGAATACCACTGGCAGTACCTGATGACCACCGACCGGTACGCCGGCGTGGCACCAACTGCGTTGCGGCTGTTCCTTCGTCGGCCGAGCAATGTGCCCGACTCCCTCCTGGGGATCTGGCGTCTGGCGTGGACGGTGGTGCTGGCCGCGCTGCTGGTGATCCCGGTGCTGTTCGTCTCCGGGTACGCGCTCAATTCCGATGTTCCGGGATGGATCATCGGGCTCACCGTCAGCGCGGTCGTGTTGATCTTCTGGTTCGGCCTCTATCGCCTGCTGGCCAGAGCGTTGGTGAACACCAAGACGGCGCCCCTGGTCGACTCGGTCCGCTACCTGGACCCCACGCCATTCTCGTATGCCGCGCGCCGAGCCATTCGTGGCGGCCTGGTCGACCTTTTGCGCACCCTGCACGACGACGGTTACACGCGAATCGTCGTCGCGGCACACGGCGTCGGTGCGTACTTCGCGTACGACGCGTTGACCCTGTTCTGGGCTCAGGCCCAGGATCGCGACGGACAGAAGAAACCTTGGTGCATAACCGATTTCATCACCGTCGGCGCGCCACTGAGCCTCGCGGACCTCGTGTTGACGCGGCCGTCGTTGCTCAGCGGCCTCAAGCCGTCCGACGGCGCGGTGCGGCGGGAGCTGTTCGAGGGGCTGCTGCGGCGCGGCGTGCTCGTCGGGTGCCCGCCCGAGACCGAACCGGACATCGGACGCTCTCCGTTCACCGCCACTCGGTGGACGAACCTGTGGTTTCCGGTCGCCAGGGGCAGTCGAAGCGGTGACTGGTTCGGCGGCGAGTTGGGCCGGTTGTTCGGCGCGGGCATCCACGATGTCGCCGTGACCGGCAATGCGCCGGAACGGTTCAAGCGCGGATCGGCGCACACCGAGTACTTCAGCCATCCCGACAAGGACGCCGAAGGTGACTTCGCCTGGCACCTCCGCAGGACTCTCGCGCTGTAAAGCTCTGCTCTGGGCGTAACCAGCGACGCGTTCGCGCCCCGATCTCGGGGTTTCCTGTCGGTACGCTGGACGCCATGAACGGCGTGTTGCTCGTCCTGGTCGTCCTGGTCGTCGTTGCTCTCGGCGTGGTCGTGTACGGCGCGATGAAGGCCTCGGATCGTCGCAACAGCGCCTCGCTGGAAGACGCGAAAGCTGACGCACGCCGGGTCATCGAGCGTCTCGGCGGGCAGGTGATCAACTTGACCGGCAGCGACGACGCCTCCAAGCAGGCCCTCGCCGACGCCTCCGAGCGGTACACGGCCGCCGGTTCGCAGATCGATCAGGCCACGACCGCCAAGCAGGCGCTGCTCGCCAAGGAGAGTGCGCTCGAAGGCCTGTACTACGTGCGCGCCGCGCGCACCGCAATGGGAATGGATCCGGGTCCGGAGCTGGAGACGCTGAACGGTCAACGCTCGGCGGGCACGGTCACCGAGGATCGGCGCGTCAACTTCGAAGGCCGCGAGATCGAAGCGTCGCCGTCTCCGTCGGAGCGCACGCCGAACTACTACCCCGGCGGCCGCGTGGCCGGTCGCCCTGTGCCCGCGGGCTGGTATTCCGAGCCGTGGTGGAAGCCGGCGCTGGTCGCCGGTGCATGGGGTCTCGGGTCGGTGTTGCTGTTCGATGCCCTGTTCTCAGGCATGCACGGCAGCGGATACGACCAGGGCTTTGCGCAGGGGTATGACCAAGGCGTCGACCAGGGCCAAGACGGTGGCGGCGACTACGGAGGCGACGGCGGCGGTGACTGGGGCGGCGGCGATGGCGGCTGGGGTGGCGGCGACTTCGGTGGCGACTTCGGTGGCGACTTCGGCGGCTTCTGAGCCGCGGTGGACCTACTTCTGACAGGTGGGGCACCAGAACAGGTTTCGAGCTTCGAGGACTGCGGTGCGAACCTCCGTGCCGCACACCCGGCACGGCTCCCCGGCACGTCGGTAGACGTAGGTCCGCGGTCGGCCGGGTCCGTATGACGGCAGTCCATGGTCGTCCTCGGGCCGAATCGCGATGATTTTGCCTCGGCGAACGCCGACCTTCATCAACGCGACGAGATCGGTCCACATCGCGTCGAACTCAGCCTCATCGATCTGGGTGCCCGGCCGGTACGGGTCGATGCGGTGTCGGTACAGCAGCTCGCTGCGGTACACGTTGCCCACCCCCGCGATGACCGTCTGATCCATCAACAGAGCACCGATAGGCCTGCGCGACTTACGAATTCGGACCCATGCCGACGAACCGTCGGCGTCGCGGCGCAACGGGTCAGGGCCGAGACGGGCCACGATGTCGGCGATCTCGGGCTCTTCGATCACCTCACACACCGTCGGCCCACGCAGATCGGTTCCGTATTCGGCACCGACCATCCGCATGCGCACCTGACCGACCGGGAGAGGCATTGGGACCGGGGCTTCGGAAAAGCTGCCGTACAAGCCGAGGTGCACATGTACGACGCGGCCACCTTCGTAGTGGTGGAACAGATGCTTACCCCACGCACTGGCCTTTTTGAAGACGCGTCCGCTGACCGCCGCTGACCCATCGGCGAACCTGCCCTGCGGGCTGGACACCAGAACGGGTGCGCGACCGAAGCGACGCTGATGCAGCCGGGCCAGCCGGTGCAGGGTGTGCCCTTCCGGCATCCCTAACCCGGCGCGCCGGGCACGGGCGGCGCGACGTGCGTCCGCTCGTACTCGGACAGGATGTCGATACGACGTTGGTGCCGTTCGGCTTCCGACCACGGCGTGGTGAGGAACGCGTCGACGATCGCGAGCATCTCCTCTTCGGTGTGCATGCGCCCACCGATGCCGATCACCTGCGCATTGTTGTGTTCACGCGCGAGTTTCGCCGTTTCGACGCTCCATCCGAGCGCGCAGCGCACGCCAGGCACCTTGTTGGCGGCGATCTGTTCGCCGTTACCCGATCCGCCGAGCACGATGCCGAGGCTGCCAGGGTCGGCCACCGTCTTCTCGGCCGCGGCGATGCAGAACGCCGGGTAGTCGTCGTCGGCGTCGTAGGTGTACGCCCCGCAGTCGACGGGTTCGTGCCCGTTCGCCTGAAGATGCTCGATGATTCGCTGCTTGAACTCGAAGCCCGCGTGGTCGGCTCCCAGGTAAACGCGCATGGCCGTCATTCTGGCAGAGCCCTATTACTCAGTCGAAGACGACCGCGAGCGGTCAATCAAATACCGGAGGCTCCGTACGGCTGCGCTTGAGTTCCCAGAAGTGCGGATACGACGCAAACGTCACCGACGCGTCCCAGAGCTTGCCCGCCTCTTCGCCGCGCGGGATCTTCGACAGCACCGGACCGAAGAAGGCGACACCGTTGACATGGATCGTCGGGGTGCCGACGTCGTCGCCGACGGCGTCCATGCCGGCGTGGTGGCTCTTACGCAGCGCCTGGTCGTACTTGTCGGTGTTCGCAGCCTCGGCGAGCTCGGCGGGCAGTCCGACCTCTTCGAGTGACTCCTTGATGACGACATCGAAGTCTTTGTTCTCCTGGTTGTGGATGCGCGTACCCATCGCGGTGTACAGCGGCGCCAGGACCTCCTTGCCCTTCTCCTGCTCGGCGGCGATCGCCACGCGGACGGGCTTCCACGCCTGCTTGAGGCCTTCCCGATACTGCTCGGGCAGGTCTTCCTTGTTCTCGTTGAGAACGGCCAGGCTCATCACGTGCCACTGCACCTCGATGTCGCGCACCTTCTCGACTTCGAGGATCCAGCGTGAGGTGATCCAGCACCACGGGCACAGCGGGTCGAACCAGAAACCGGCGACAGATTTCTCGGGCATGGCATCCTCTCGAGCGGGTGTGGTCAGACTTCTGATGGCAACAACCGTGCCGCACCACAGCGTGTTCCCAATCCCACGGAACTCGAATAGTCGGCTTCGCAGGACACGCTCCGACACGCATAGTGTGCAAACAGTTATCAAAGCGTGTTGTCGATGTGACTGTTGTCAATCAGTGTTTCACCTGTGATTAAACCGAAACGCACACTCACGGCGACACTGGTCGGCGTCGCGGCGGCATTGAGCCTCGCGGTACCGGCGTCCGCGGAACCCGTCGACACGACTTTTCTCAACGCGTTAAACGACGCAGGCATCGGCTACGGCGATCCGGTCAGCACCGAGAAGCTCGGCCAGTCGGTCTGCCCGATGCTGGTCGACCCGGGCAAGAACCTCGCCTCGGTGTACTCCACGGTGTCCAACAACGGCATCAACCCTGATGTGGCGGCGTTCTTCACCGGCATCGCGATCTCGGCGTACTGCCCGTCGATGACGACGCAGATCGGCAACGGCACGATCCTCGAAGGGCTCAGCGGTCTTGGCGGACTCAACGGCCTCAACGGACTGACCGGGTTGGGTATACCGGGGTTCTAGCGCGCCCTATTGCGAGTCCGGCCACTAGGTTGGACGCGTGGCACTCCCCAACCTCAATCGCGACCAGGCCGTCGAACGCGCCGCATTGGTCACCGTCGACAACTACCGCATCGATCTCGACCTGACGGACGGTAACGGCAAGCCCGGCGAACGCACATTCCGGTCGGTGACGACCGTCGAATTCGATGCGCTCGCCGGAGCCGACACCTACATCGACATCGCCGCCGACCGCGTCCGCACCGCCGTGCTCAACGGCCGCGACATCGATGTCTCGGGATACGACGAATCGACGGGCATCCCGCTGACGGGCCTGGCCGATCACAACGTTCTGGTCGTCGACGCCGACTGCCTCTTCTCCAATACCGGTGAGGGCCTGCACCGGTTCGTCGATCCGGTCGACGACGAGGTCTATCTGTACTCGCAATTCGAGACCGCCGACGCGAAGCGGATGTTCGCCTGCTTCGACCAACCCGACCTCAAGGCGACCTTCGCGGTGACCGTGACAGCGCCGTCGCACTGGGAGGTCATCTCCAACGGGGCGACCACCAAGGCCGAGGATTACGACGGCGCCAGGCATCACGCCTTCGTCGTCACGCCGAAGATGAGCACCTACCTCGTCGCGCTGATCGCGGGACCGTACGCGCGTTGGGATGACACCTACAGCGACGAGCACGGAGACATCCCGCTTGGCCTGTTCTGCCGCAACTCGCTGGCCGAGTTCATGGACGCCGACCGACTGTTCACGGAGACGAAGCAGGGATTCGGCTTCTACCACAAGAACTTCGGCGTCCCGTATGCCTTCGGCAAGTACGACCAGCTGTTCGTGCCCGAGTTCAACGCCGGCGCCATGGAGAACGCCGGCGCAGTGACATTCCTGGAGGACTACGTCTTTCGCAGCAAGGTGACGCGCGCATCCTATGAGCGGCGCGCGGAGACCGTACTGCACGAGATGGCGCACATGTGGTTCGGCGACCTCGTCACGATGCAGTGGTGGGACGACCTGTGGCTCAACGAGTCCTTCGCGACGTTCGCGTCGGTGCTGTGCCAGGCCGAGGCGACCGAATACACGCAGGCTTGGACGACGTTCGCCAATGTGGAGAAGTCGTGGGCCTATCGGCAGGATCAGCTGCCGTCGACGCATCCGGTGGCCGCCGACATCCCGGATCTGGCCGCCGTCGAGGTGAACTTCGACGGCATCACCTACGCCAAGGGCGCCAGCGTGCTCAAGCAGCTGGTGGCTTATGTGGGTCTCGAGGAGTTCCTGTCCGGATTGCGGGATTACTTCCGAGATCACGCTTTCGGGAACGCGACGTTCGGCGATCTGCTCGGCGCGCTGGAGAAGGCGTCCGGACGCGATCTGTCCGGATGGGGCAGGCAGTGGCTCAAGACCACCGGACTCAACACACTTCGTCCCGAATTCGACGTCGACGGTGACGACAAGTTCACCCGCTTCGCCATCACCCAGTCCGGCGCAAAGCCGGGCGCCGGCGAGACCAGGGTGCACCGCCTCGCAGTCGGAATCTATGACGACGACGGCAGCGGCAAGCTGGTGCGGACGCACCGCGAAGAACTCGATATCGAGGGCGAGACCACCGAAGTTCCTGCGCTGCAGGGAGTCTCGCGCGGAAAGCTGATCCTGGTCAACGACGACGACCTGACGTACTGTTCGCTGCGGCTGGACCCCGAATCGTTGCAGACGGCGCTCAGCCGGATCGCCGACATCGCCGATCCGCTCCCCCGCACGCTGGCATGGTCGGCTGCCTGGGAGATGACACGCGACGCCGAACTCAAGGCGCGCGACTTCGTCGCACTCGTCATCAGCGGTGTGCACGCCGAATCCGAAGTGGGGGTGGCGCAGCGCCTGCTGCTGCAGGCGCAGACCGCGCTTGGCTCCTACTGCGATCCCGCGTGGGCGGCGGAGAACGGTTGGCCGGCGTTCGGGGACGCACTGCTGGACCTCGCACGTGAGTCGGTGCCGGGCTCAGACCATCAACTGGCATTCGTCAACGCCCTGTGCGCGTCGGTGTTGTCGCCAAACCACATCGCCGTGCTCTCGACGCTGCTGGACAACGAGCCCGCAGCGGTGAACATGTCCGGTCTGGTCATCGACACCGACCTTCGCTGGCGCATCGTCACCGCACTGGCCACCGCAGGGGTCATCGACGCCGACGGACCCGAGACACCGTTCATCGATGCGGAGGCCGAACGGGATCCGACTGCCGCGGGTGGGCGGCATGCCGCGCAGGCGGCGGCGGCACGCCCGCAAGCGGCGGTCAAGGAGGCGGACTTCAAGGAGGTCATGGAGGACGACACCCTGGCCAACGTCACCGCGCGGTCGATCACGATCGGATTCGTTCGCCCGGGTCAGGAGGAACTGCTGAAGCCGTTCCGGGACAAGTACTTCGGCGCCATCTCCGGTGTGTGGCAACGGCGGTCCAGCGAGGTCGCACAGACCGTCGTCATCGGGCTCTACCCGTCGTGGGACATCAGCGCCGACGGCTTGGATGCCGCCGACCGGTTCCTGGCAGACCCGGATGTGCCGCCGCCACTGCGGCGTCTGGTGCTCGAAGGTCGTGCGGGTGTCGAGCGCTCCCTGCGCGCAAGGCAATTCGACGCCTCCTAGGTCCCCCCAACCGCGCGTGGGCCCATGCGAAGGCGGGGATGTGCGTGTTCGAGCGCAACACGCCGCACTGTTGCAGCAGTTTGCGCACGCTCGCGCTCATGCTTCTCACATGGCAGTCAGTCGGACGAGACGCGCGCGGGCGGCGCGCAAGCGCAAACGGCGGATGGCCGCCGTCGAGCACGACCTGACTGCCGACCAGTGGGCGGCGCTCAAAGCGGCGTGGAACGGCTGCGCTTACTGCGGCGCGAACGACGGGGCGCTGCAACGCGACTGTGTCATGGCGATCTCGCGGGGCGGTCGGTACACGGTGGACAACGTCGTGCCCGCATGCGCAAAATGCAACACCAGCAAGTGCAATGACGAGGTCACCGGCTGGATGCGACGCAAACGGCTGGACGAGCGCCGGTTCCTCGAGCGCTACATCGAGATTCGCGGAACGCTGACGGCCGACGTCGGTTAGTGCGACGCCGGCGTGACGCCCGCGCTCATGACCTCGACGGCCTTGATCAGACCAGGGATGAGCTTGCCGTCCTTGAACAACTCGGCGGCCGCGGCGACACCCTTGGGCGCGGACTCTTCGATGCCGCGGCCACTGACCTCGCTGCCGTAGACCACCTCGATCGCGCGCTGATTCGGCGACACGGCCAGCAGCACCGCGTTGTCAGGGGTCGGCACCTTCGCCAGGATCTGACGGGCGGTCGCGGCGGTATCGGCTCCGAGGTCGCCGAGGAACACGGCGAAACGTGCCTTGGCAGCGCGCGAGCCGTACTTCAGCGCGTCGTCGAGGAACACCAGGTCATTGACCGGGAACGGGTAGTGCACCGACAGCTCACCGGGCTCGGTGACGCCTGAGAGCCGGCCGCTGGTCGTGACGACCCATCCGCGCGGCAGCTCCGCGAGTTCGGTCGAGGATGTCGTTGCGACTTCACCACTTGCCACTTGCGCCGCCTCCCACCGTGACGGGGTGAGCGCCATGCCCGCCATGACCGTGGTCGGCGGGTTCGTCGGCAGCCCACAGAATCGGGTCGTGCGTCCACTGCTCGGACAACTTGTATGTTGCCGGATGCGGGTTCTTGCGCTTGGGGCCGACCACGTAGATGAAGAAGATCAACACCAGCAGCACGGCCAGCGGAACCCCTCCGATGAGGGAATGAGTAAGTGCGGTGCTCACGCGCAAACCGTATCAGTCAGCGAGGAGCGCTCGCGCGAAGAGCCACGCCATTCCTAGGCCGCACCCTCACCGAGATACCGCACCCATGCGGGGTCGAGTTCCTTCACGCTCGACAGCAGCCGCCAGTGCTGTCCCTTCGGCGGGACCGGCACCGAGCGCAGCGCCCAGCCCAGTTCGGCGAGCAACCTGTCTGCCTTGCGGTGATTGCACGTCGAGCAGGCAGCGACACAGTTCTCCCACGAGTGGTCGCCGCCGCGACTGCGTGGCACCACGTGGTCGACGGTGTCGGCCTTGCCCCCGCAGTAGGCGCAGCGGAACCGGTCGCGATGCATCAGTGCGGCCCTGGTCATCGGGACGCGCGCACGGTAGGGCACCCGGACGAAGGACCGCAGCCGGATCACAGACGGCACGACGATGGAGCGGGTGGCGGAATGAATGACGGGGCCACCCGGATCATCGTGGACGACGTCGGCTTTTCCGCACATCAGCATGATGACCGCCCGCCGCATGGGCAGAGCGGTCAACGGTTCGTACGTGGAGTTCAGCAGGAGCACCCGCCGCCGGCCCCAGATCGAGCCTTCGCTGGTACTGGGCGGATGGGTTTCGACGCTGTGCAGGACGCGCGACTGCGCATGCGTCACGGCGGGCCCGGATAAACCAGCCGCGGCGTCGTGATGCCCGTGGCCAGCCCTTCTGGACGGGCCTTTCTTGCGATGCGCCATACGTCCTCCGAGAAGACAGTCCACCATGGATTCCTGTCAATCGCACGACAATTCTGCACGTGTTCGCTGGTCAGTCCAATGAACATCGGATGACGCGACCGGCTGGACGGGTGCCGACCGCGACAAGACACAATGGTGGCGTGACACAGCCACAGCGATCGTTCTACGACGAAGTCGGTGGCCACGAGACGTTCCACGCCCTCGTGTCGCGCTTCTACCAGTTGGTTCGCGAGGACGAGATCCTGCTTCCGCTGTATCCCGAGGACGAGTTGGATGCCGCCGAAGTGCGGCTGCGCATGTTCCTCGAGCAGTACTGGGGCGGGCCGCGGACCTACTCCGATCAGCGTGGCCATCCGCGGCTGCGCATGCGGCACGCACCGTTTGTGATCGGCTATATCGAGCGTGATGCGTGGCTGCGCTGCATGCATACCGCCGTCGCGGAGATCGACTCGCAGACGCTCGACGATGAGCATCGCGCCGAGCTGCTGGCCTACCTGGAGATGGCCGCTCAGTCGATGGTGAACTCGCCCTTCTGACGCCCGGGCCACCGTGGGGTGAACGCACCGTTTGCTCGTCGGTGGCAGGGGGACGCCGACAGTACATTGGCGGCGATGAGTGAAAACATCGAAGCCGGGAGCCGCTCCGGCGGCGACATCGAAGCCGGGAGCCGCTCCGGCGGCGACATCGAAGCCTGGTGGTCGCGTGCGCTCTTTTACCAGGTGTATCCGCGGTCCTTTTACGACAGCAACGGTGACGGTTTCGGTGACCTCGACGGCGTCACCGCGAAAATGGGCTACATCGCGTCGCTCGGCGTCGACGCGATCTGGCTCAACCCCGTCATGGTGTCGCCGATGGCGGACAACGGTTACGACGTGGCGGATCCCCGCGATGTCGATCCGCTATTCGGCGGCATCGGCGCGCTGGACCGTCTGACAGACGCAGCGCATGCCGCGGGCATCAAAGTGACGATGGATCTGGTACCCAACCACACCAGTTCGGCACACCCCTGGTTTCAAGCCGCGTTGGCGGCCGGCCCGGGCAGCGATGCGCGCGAGCGCTACATCTTCCGCGACGGCGTCGGCCCCGGAGGCACTCAGCCGCCGAACAACTGGGTGTCGATTTTCGGCGGGCCGGCGTGGTCGCGCATCGACGAGGCGGACGGCAATCCTGGTCAGTGGTATCTCCACCTCTTCGACGCCGAGCAGCCCGACCTGAACTGGGACAACCCCGAGGTGTTCGAGGATCTCGAGAAGACGCTGCGGTTCTGGCTCGAGCGCGGGATCGACGGGTTCCGGATCGACGTGGCGCACGGCATGGCCAAACCGCCGGGGCTGCCCGACATGGCGGCAATCAAAGCCGAGGTTCTGCTGGCCGATATCGACGACGATCCGCGCTTCAACAACGACGGCGTACACGACATCCACCGACAGATCCGCCAGGTGTTCGACGACTACGCCAATGCCGTCGCGATCGGCGAAGTGTGGGTCTACGACAACGAGCAGTTCGCCCAGTACCTCCGGCCCGACGAACTTCATCTCGCCTTCAATTTCCGGCTGCTGCGGGCGGAGTTCGATGCCGAGGACATCCGCGGCGCGATCGAGAACTCCCTCACCGCAGCTCATATCGCCGATGCGACGCCGAGCTGGACTCTGGCCAATCACGATGTCGATCGCGCGCCGACCCGCTACGGCGGCGGAGACGCGGGCCTGGATCGCGCCAAGGCGATGACGATGGCGATGCTCGCGCTGCCCGGTGCGGTGTTCATCTACAACGGCGAAGAGCTCGGGCTGCCGAATGTCGACCTGCCCGACGAAGCGCTGCGCGACCCGGTGTGGGAACGATCGGGGCACACCCGCCGCGGCCGCGACGCCAGCAGGATTCCCGTGCCGTGGGACGGCGACGCCCCGCCGTTCGGCTTCTCCGACAACCCCGACACCTGGTTGCCGCTGCCCGCCGACTGGGCGGCATTGACCGTCGAGAAGCAGGACGACGATCCAGCGTCCGCGCTTGCATTCTACCGGCGGGCCATCGAATTGCGATGTCGGCGAGGCGAATTCGAAGGCTCAACCATCGAATGGCTCGACTCCCCCGCCGACACGATCGCGTTCCGGCGCGACGGCGGGTTGGTGTGCGTGCTCAATGCGGGCACCCGCGCGATTGCGCTGCCCGATGGCGACGTATTGCTCGCCAGCGCCGAACTGATCGACGGCGAACTACCGCCGGACGCCGCAGCCTGGCTCGTCTAGTCCCCATCGCGAGCGTGCGCAAAGTTGGTATTCCTCACGGGGCGGATTCAGGCGGTGGCTGCAGCGTATGCGGACGGGTTTGAGAGTAGTCGGTGGAGTTCTTCGGCGGGTGTGCGGAACCCGTGGCGTTTGCGGGGCCGTCCGTTGAGCTCGGTGGCTACTTGATCGAGGAACCCGGGTCCCCAGAACGACAGGTCAGTCCCTTTCGGGAAGTACTGACGCAGTAAGCCGTTGGTGTTCTCGTTGGTGGCACGTTGCCAGGGGCTGTGCGGATCGCAGAAGTAGATCGGCAGACCGGTGGCTTTGGTGATCGCGCTGTGTTGGGCCATTTCGGTGCCTTGGTCCCAGGTCAGCGAGCGACGCAGTATTTCGGGGATCTCCACGATCTTGGCGGTCATCGCGGCAGCGACGGTCTCGGCAGTGTGATCGACGGGCAGATGCAGAAGCAGGACAAAACCGGTCGTGCGTTCCACCAGGGTGCCGATCGCGCTGGCGTTGGCGCTGCCCATGATCAGGTCGCCTTCCCAGTGTCCGGGGATGGCGCGGTCATCGGCCTCAGCGGGGCGTTCGGTGATACTGACCATGCCCTCTTTGAACCGTCTCCGCTCAGCTATCTGATTGCGTCCGTGTGGCTTTCGCTTGATCCGACCGGTCCGCAATGCCGACTTGAGGTCTTTGGTCAACTCGCCGCGCAGTTGAACGTAGAGACCCTGGTAGATCGTTTCGTGGGACACCCACATCTCCGAATCGTCGGGAAAGTCCAGTCGCAGACGACCCGCGATCTGCTCCGGGCTGCACCGCTGTTGCAAGCCTTGCAGAACCTCGGCCAGCAGTGCCGGATTCCTGACCAGCTTGCGCACTTTGGGTCGCTTCCGATTGGCATCGGCCACGTCTTGACCGACTCTGGCGCGATACCCCGACGCGGTCTGTCCCCGGGCGATCTCCCGACTGATCGTGTCTTGATGCCGGCCCAGTAGATCCACCAATTGCGCAGCCGTGTAGCCGTTCTCCAGCAGCATCTCCAGACGGCATCGCTCGGTGAATGTCAACGCAGGACGACAGCGAGCACTCCCATCGACGACGGTAAGAACCTCGGCTGCAGCGATGGGAACTGTGGTTCTGGGCACATAACCAGCCTGTTTGACCCAGCGTCGGCCGGCGATCTCCGACACGCCGGCGCCGAGCGCAGCCTGCGTCACTGACGCCCCAGCTCTCATCGCCGCCCAGAACGCCTCCCGCGCCTGCGCGGAGTACCTCGTACCGAAGTGCCTGGTTTGCGCCTGATAACCAGCGGCGCGAGCCCATCTGTCGCCCGTGTCGCGAGCCACCCCGGCCACGGTCGCCGCCGCAGCCCACGACGATCCCGCATTCACCGCCTCAAAGAACGCCAACCGAGCCGACGCCGGTGCTTGCTGGCCCTGCCCTCGAAAACCCATCGCAACAACACCCCTAACCAATCAGGTGCTGCAGCGACCACTTGAGCCTGCCCGGCGTGTCGTGCACAAACACGCACGCTCGCGCAAACACGAGTCAACGCAACACCAGGGCGGGGTCACCGCGCCGCCGGTAGACCGAACCCCAGCGCGCATCGACCCGCAGCCACGCCGGGAGGGCACGGACCCGCACGATCTCGTCGGCTGCGACGGCTTCACCTGACTGCGGTAGGAAACCCATTGCGGTCAAAGCGAATACACAGCGCATGGGTATGCCGACGGTGGTGTCCCCCGCGCTGACAGCTACCACCTCCTGGTCCAGCAGCGACGCCGGAGGGCCGTGCGAGCTGGAATGCTCCTTCGCCAGTGCGACACCGCGCTGCGCCAGGTCGAGCATGATGCCGGCGGGCACATCGTCGAGATGCTCGAATCCCGAGTCGGGCGGCAGACCGCCGCGCCACGCCGAATCCATTCCGAAGCCGGTCTCGACGTATCCGCTCGGGTCCATCGCACTCAGCCCGGCGGCCAGCGCATCGGCGCCGACTGACAGATCGGCGGGCTTGACACGCCCGGCCACCACACGGCTGGCCAGCACGTCGAACCCGGTGGACACCCAAGCCACGACCAGGCCGCCCCCGCGTTGGCGCAGCCGGATCACCGCAGCGTCGTCCAGCCGCAACGCCCGGTCCACGAACGTCGCGAGATCTTCCCGGTTCGTGGCGTCCTCGAGCCAGAGACCGCGCTCAGCGGAGGTCATCGAAGATAACGGTGCAGATACTCTCGCTGCCCCGCCGAAAGCCGTTGCAGCCGTTGCTCCTTGATGTGCACGGCGGCCAGCTGCGTCTCGGCGATCACCGCGGGTTTCGAATCGGGGGCCGCACCGACCGACCGCACTTCGTATCCGATGGTGAAATCGACAGACCGCACCCGCTTCGACCACATCGTCACCTGCAGCGGCGAATCGATCAGTCGCAACTGCGCCTTGTAGGTGATGTGCACATCGGCGATGAGCAGGCCTATGGTCTGTATCTCGGGGCCGAACGGCTCACGCAGAAAAGGGATCCGGGCCTCTTCGAGCAGAGTGACCATCGTGGCGTGGTTGATGTGCTGGTACATGTCGATGTCGGACCAGCGGACGTGCACCGGCGCCAGAAAGCCTGGATTCGATTTCCCCCTGCCCTCCGGGCGGGTGGGCCCACCGCTTGCGAGGGGAGTACCCCCACTTCGCTGACGCTCATCGCCAGTCACCCCTAGGACCCCGTTCCACTCGTTCGCGTCATGCTGCGGATCTGCCTGGCCGCGACCGAAAGGGTAGCCAGATCGAGGTCGCCGCCTTCATAGATCTCGGCCAGCGTCCGTCGCGCCCGGGTGACACGTGAGCTGTTCGTCAACTCCCACTCGGCGATCTTCTCCTCACCGGTTTCTTCGGGCTCGCCCACGGCAAGAACGTCGAAGCACAGCGCCCGCAGCGACCCGTAAATGTCGTCTCGAATCGCCAGGCGCGCCAGCGAATGCCAGCGGTCGTCACGTTCCAGCCGCGACACCGCGGTCAGCAGGCCGTCGGTGTTGAAGTGATCCATCAACGCGAAGTAAGTGTCGGCGACCTCGGCCGGCTCACGGTCGACGATGTCGCCGATATCGATGACGTCGAGCAGGCTGAACTGGTAAAGCCCTGTCGCGACCATGTGCGCCAGATCATCTGAGACTCCGTGAGCGCTGAAATCGTTGGCTTCCTTGGTGACGATCGCCTTGTCGTCGCCACGCAGCCATTCCGACATGCGCGGTGTCAGCGCGGCGACTTTGGCTGCGAACCGGTTGATCTCGGCGCCGACTGCGAGCGGCTGCGGCCGGTAGTTGAGCAGCCAGCGTCCCGCGCGATCGATCAGCCGACGCAGGTCCAGCGTCATCCGATCGGAAATGACCACTGACACTCCGTCTTCGCTGGCAGCGCGGATCTGGCACAGCACCTCGCTGATCCGGAATATCGCATCGGTCGCCGCGTAGCTGCGGACCGCATCCACCGGTCCGACACCGACGTCCTCCGCTACCCGGTATGCGTAGGAGATGCCACTGGAGTCGACGAGATCGTTGACCAGCATCGTGGTCACGATCTCCCGGCGCAGCTGGTGCGTGCGGATGTCGCCACTGAACTTCTCGCGAAGCTCAACCGGGAAGTACGCCGGCAGTCGGGATGCGAACACCTCCTGGTCGGGCAGGTCGCTCGCGAGCAGGTCGTCCTTGAGGGCGAGTTTGACGTGTGCCATCAGCGTCGCGAGTTCCGGTGAGGTCAAACCGATTCCGACTTCGGAGCGACGGATGATCTCCTTCTCCGAAGGCAGCGCTTCCAGTTCGCGGTTGAGACCACGATCAGCAACGAAGTCCTTGATCATCCGCGCGTGCACCGACAGCAGGCTTGCCGCATTCGCCCGGCTGGTGCCCATCAGTTCGTTCTGGTCCTTGTTGTCCTGGAGTACCAGATCGCCGACTTCGTCGGTCATCGACAGCAGCAGTTCGGTGCGGTCCTCGGGACGGACCTTGCCCGCAGTGACGAGCGAATCGATCAGGATCTTGATGTTCACCTCGTGGTCGGAGCAGTCGACGCCCGCTGAGTTGTCCAACGCGTCGGTGTTGATTCGTCCGCCGGCGAGGTCGAACTCGACGCGCCCCAGCGAGGTCACGCCGAGGTTGCCGCCTTCGCCGATCACCTTGGCCCGCACCTGGTTACCGTTGACGCGCACGGGGTCGTTGGCGCGATCGCCGACATCGGCGTCGGACTCGCTTTCGGCCTTGATGTAGGTACCGATGCCACCGTTGAACAACAGATCCGACGGCGCCTTCAGGATCGCCTTCATCAGGGCAGGCGGCGTGAGTTCCTCGACACCGTCCTCGATACCCAGGGCTGCTCGTGCCTGTTGGCTGATCGGGATGGCCTTCTGCTGGCGGCTGTAGACACCGCCGCCCGCGCTGATCAGTGAGGTGTCGTAGTCCTCCCAGCTGGACCGCGGCAGATCGAAGAGCCGTTGGCGCTCGTCCCACGACCGTGCCGCGTCGGGATCGGGGTCGATGAAGATGTGCCGGTGGTCGAATGCGGCAAGCAGTCGGATGTGCTTGGACAGCAACATTCCGTTGCCGAACACGTCGCCGCTCATGTCTCCGACACCGACGACAGTGAAGTCTTCGGTCTGGGTGTCGACCCCCATCTCGCGGAAGTGCCGTCTGACCGATTCCCACGCACCTTTGGCGGTGATACCCATCGCCTTGTGGTCGTAGCCGACCGAACCTCCCGACGCGAATGCGTCACCGAGCCAGAAACCGTAGGACAGCGCCACCTCGTTGGCGATGTCGGAGAACGTCGCGGTCCCCTTGTCGGCCGCGACCACCAGATAAGCGTCATCACCGTCGCGCCGGACGACATCCTGCGGCGTCACCACCGCCCCGGTGACCTTGTCGACGTTGTCGGTGACGTCGAGCAGACCCGAGATGAAGAGCCGATAGCAGGCCACACCCTCGTTGCGCTGCGCGTCGCGGTCGACGGCGGCATCGCCGGTCGGCAACGGCGGGTTCTTCACCACGAACCCGCCCTTCGCGCCGACGGGCACGATGACCGCGTTCTTCACCGCCTGCGCTTTGACTAACCCGAGGATCTCGGTGCGGAAGTCTTCCTTGCGGTCCGACCAGCGCAGGCCGCCGCGAGCGACGTGGCCGAACCGCAGATGCACGCCCTCTACCCGCGGCGAGTAGACGAAGATCTCGAATCTCGGCCGCGGCAAGGGAAGTTCGTCGATCAGACCGGGATTGAGTTTGAAAGACAGGACATTCTGCGCGCGGGCGGAATCCTCGCGGGTGATGAAGTAGTTGGTGCGCAGCGTGGCCTGAATCATCGACGCGAATGCGCGCAAAACGCGGTCGGTGTCCAGGCTGACCAGCGCGTCGATATCGGCGGCGACGGCTGCGGCGGCGGCTTGGGCGTCGCGTCGTCGCGGCGCCCCGTCCGTGGGGGTCGTCGGGCAGAACAGCGCCTCGAACAGTTCGACCAGTGACCGCGCCGTCACGGCGTTGTCGTTGACCACGGTCTCGATGTGCGACTGGCTGTAAGGGAAACCGGCCTGCCTCAGATACTTCGCGTAACTGCGCAGCACGGCCACCTGCTGCCAGCTGAGACCGGCACGCAAAACGAGTTCGTTGAAGCGGTCGATCTCGGCGCGTTCGTTCCAGATCGCGGTCAGAGCATCGGCGAAGCGCGCCTCGGTGGCCTCACGCTCCGGTCCGGCGGGAACCTCTGGAATCGACTTGTGCGGCGAGATCTTGAACTGGTAGATCCACACCGGCAACCCGTCGGGGCGAGTCACCGTGAACGGGCGCTCCTCGAGCACGACAACGCCCATCGACTGCAACATCGGCAGCAGATCGCTGAGCGACGCAGAGTGGCCGCCCAGATATAGCGTCAGTTGGGCGATGCCGTCCTCATCGGTGTCGATGAGCACGGGTTTGACCGAATCATCTTGTAGCTCTTCGATGATGCCGATGTCGTGGATCGCATCCAGCGGTGCGACGGCCTGCTTGTACGCCGCGGGAAACGCCGCCGCGTAGTGCTCGGCCTTCGACTGGTCGATGGAACCGGTCTTGACTGCGCCGATCAGCCGGTCTCCCCACGTCCTCGCCGCTTCGGTGAGCAAGTTTTGGATCCGGTCCTCGTTCTCGACAGTTGTGTCGATACCCGCCCGACGCGAGTCGTCAGGCATGCGCACCGTGAAATGCACCACTGCCCAAGGTGATTCGCTGACGCGTGCGGTGTATTCGATGCTGACGCCGCCGAGCTCGCGGACCAGGATGTCCTGCATCTCCAACCGGACCGCGGTGGTGTAGCGGTCACGCGGCAGGTAGACGAGACACGACACGAAGTGGGCGAGCGAATCGGCCCGCATGAACAGCAGCGTGCGGCGCCGCGAGCCGAGGTCGACGACGGCCTTGACCATGTCCAGCAGTTCCTGGGCAGGCAGCGCGAACAGTTCCGAACGGGGAATCGTCTGGATGATGTCGAGCAGCAGCTGGCCTGGATGGCTGGGGTCGCGCTGCGATAGCGCAAGGGCTTCACGCACGCGCCGTGAAATCAGCGGTATCTCAAGCACATTGGCGTTGGTGGCCGCGACGGTGAACAGTCCGACGAATCGGTGCTCGATGGCGGTGCGGCCCGACGCATGCTCGCGCACCACGACGATATAGGGGTATGCGCCATAACGCAGGTAGCTGGGGATGGTGGCCTGGGCAAGCGTCAGCAGCTCGTTGTCGTCCGTCAGCTGCGGCAGCACGTCCTGCCGCAACCGGAGCACACCGAGCCGGCTCGACATGTCCACCGATGAGCGTCCGTCGTCGACCGGGCACCTTTGATAGCCCAGCAGCACGAAATGTCCGTCGGCGAGCCAACGCAGTAGCGCCGCAACGTCTTGGCGGTCACGCCCGGGGAACCGACCCTCGAGGTCGGAGTCGAGGTCGTGCGCCAACCCGCGCAGCGCCGCGACCATCGCGCTGGAATCAAGGGCGACCTGTCGGGCGTCTGCCAGGACACCGGGCAGCAGCCGCGCGACCTCCCTCACTGCATCGTTGTCCGCCGCCTGCGCGAGCTGCACATGGATCCACGACTCGTCGACCCCATCGCGGGACGACCCGACATCGGCAAGGGGCTGCAGGTCCAGCAGTTCACCGGCCGGAGCGCGGCGCACCCGGAAGATCGGGCTCATGATCGCCGTGTAGGACACGCCGAACCGGTGCAGCAGCACTGTCACCGAGTCCATCACCATCGGGGTGTAGTCGGTGACGATTTGCAGTGCCGGGCCGGCTCCCGCCGGATCGTCGCTGTCGTACACCGCGACAAGGGTGTCGCCGAACGGCCGGAACGAGCCAAGTCGGTGTTGCGCGGTGACCAGAGAAGGCCCGATCATCTGGCGCGACGACATGTCTACGGGCAGCGTCACCGACGAGTCTGTGGCGGGCGCGTCGTGCGGTCCGCGGTACGTGTCCAGGTATGCGTGAATCAGTCGAGAGATCTGGTGCTGGCTGAGCGCCTGCGGTGCTTCGGCGCCACCGGAACCGGGATCAGCAGGTCTCCCGACGGCTCCCGGATTCACCGACATGCCACGCTCCTCGCCTGTACCCACGGATCAGCCGTCGTTGGCTGACGCCGCCGCCCAACAGCAGTGACGCCGTGGCCCGCTGATCGAGACTAGTCGCGCGTCAGCCGGCGGTGGGTCACCCTGTGCGGACGCGCTGCATCGATACCAAGTCGTTCCACCTTGTTTTCCTCGTAGCCCGCGAAGTTGCCCTCGAACCAGAACCACTTGGCTTCGTTGTCGTCGTCGCCCTCCCACGCGAGGATGTGGGTGCAGGTGCGGTCGAGGAACCAACGGTCGTGCGAGATCACCACCGCACAGCCCGGGAAGTTCTCCAGAGCGTTCTCCAGCGACGACAGGGTTTCCACGTCGAGGTCGTTGGTGGGCTCGTCGAGGAGGATCAGGTTGCCGCCCTCCTTGAGGGTGAGCGCCAGGTTGAGCCGGTTGCGTTCACCACCGGACAGCACACCGGCCGGTTTCTGCTGGTCAGGACCCTTGAATCCGAACGCGGAGACGTAGGCACGCGACGGGATCTCGTTCTGGCCGACCTCGATGTAGTCCAGCTTGTCGGAGACGACCTCCCAGACCGTCTTCTTGGGGTCGATGCCCGCGCGGCTCTGGTCGACGTAGCTGAGCTTGACGGTCTCGCCGACCTTCACGGTGCCGCTGTCCGGCTGCTCGAGACCGACGATGGTCTTGAACAGCGTGGTCTTACCGACACCGTTGGGGCCGATGACGCCGACGATGCCGTTGCGCGGCAGTGTGAAGGACAGGTCCTTGATGAGGGCGCGTCCCTCGAACCCCTTGTCGAGATGCTCGACCTCGACGACGACGCTGCCCAAGCGCGGTCCCGTCGGGATCTGGATCTCCTCGAAGTCGAGCTTGCGCGTTTTCTCCGCTTCGGCCGCCATCTCCTCGTAGCGCCCGAGACGAGCCTTGTTCTTGGCCTGACGTGCCTTGGCACCCGACCGGACCCAGGCGAGTTCCTCCTGCAGCCGCTTTTGCAGCTTGGCGTCCTTACGGCCCTGAACGGCGACACGCTCGGCCTTCTTCTCCAGGTATGTGGAGTAGTTGCCCTCGTACGGGTAGGCGCGGCCACGGTCGAGCTCGAGGATCCACTCGGCGACGTTGTCCAGGAAGTAACGGTCGTGGGTGACGGCCAGGATGGCGCCCTTGTAGTCGGCCAGGTGCTGCTCGAGCCACAACACACTCTCGGCGTCGAGGTGGTTGGTCGGCTCGTCGAGCAGCAGCAGGTCCGGCTTGGACAGCAGCAGCTTGCAGAGTGCGACGCGACGCTTCTCACCACCCGACAGGTGGGTGACGGGCTCGTCGGCAGGCGGGCAGCGCAGCGCGTCCATCGCCTGTTCGAGCTGGGAATCGATATCCCATGCGTCGGCGGCGTCCAGCTCCTCCTGGAGCTTGCCCATCTCCTCCATCAACTCGTCGGAGTAGTCGGTGGCCATCAGCTCGGCGACCTCGTTGTAGCGGTTGAGCTTCGCCTTGACCGCCACGCCTTCTTCGACGTTCTCCCGGACCGTCTTGGTCTCGTCGAGCTGAGGTTCCTGTTGCAGGATGCCGACGGTCGCGCCTGGTTGGAGCAGCGCGTCGCCGTTGTTGGGGGTGTCGAGGCCGGCCATGATCCGCAAGACGCTCGACTTGCCCGCCCCGTTCGGACCGACGACGCCGATCTTCGCGCCTGGAAGGAAGTTCAGACTGACGTCGTCAAGGATGACCTTGTCGCCGTGCGCCTTGCGGACCTTCCGCATCGAGTAGATGAATTCGGCCATGCCGTGGTGTTGCCTTTCCCAGATGGTTCACGTCGTTCGCGCTATTTGAGATCGCCGCCGACCATCCTAGGCGTGGCCCCATCGGCCGAGCCGACCGTGTGGCCGCGGCTACGCCGTCAGCGGCAGCGCCCCGCTGGACTGGTCCGCGTCTTCGTCATCACCGGCGATGGTCGGTCCGTCGCCGAAGGTGGTGGACTGCTCGTCAGCCGGTTGTCTGGCCCGATCGATGCGTGCCTTGCAGCGCGCGAGATCGGGCCCGACGGACGTGGCCCGCACCTCTATCGAGGAGCGGCGATTACCGTCGCGGTCGTCGTACTCGCTGGTGTAGATGTGCCCGACGACGATCACCGGATCGCCCTTGACGAGGGCGGCGCTGGCTCCTGCCACCACCCGCCCCCAGCAGGTCACCGTGACGAACAACGAGTTACCCGGTTCCCATGTTCCCTCGGCGGTGCGGCGACGTGAATTGCTGGCGACGCGGAATCGGACCATCTCCTGCTCGCCGACCTGGCGGTGGATCGGATCGGTGACGATGTTGCCGACGATCACAAATGGGGTCTCGAACATGTGGCTTCCTTCCATTCATTACTTGCGACGGCCGGCATCCGGCTCGTCGGTGACAACGCCATTGACCGTCGGGACGCCGACATCGGAGCCGCGGGACGTTGCCGAGCGCGCTGCGGCTGTGCATCAATCCGCGGTTGTGGACAGCCCGCGCCTCAACCGCGGATGAAGCCCTTGTTGCGCATCAGGAAGTCGGCCAGGAATCCGTCGTGCGGAATGTGCGGAGCGCTGTAGAACGTCGGATACGGGCCGCCGTACACGTTGGCAACCGTCGGGTCATCGACAAGGTCGTCGATGAAGCGTTCGTCGTCGGTGACGGCCGTGACTTGCCGTTCGGCAAGCGTTCACTGCTGGCGCTCTTCTCGGCGGGCAAGTTCGGCGAGCATCGCGTTGTAGGCGGCGAGGTCGGCCTCGTCGTCGCGGTCAGCGGCCCGATCGAGCCGTTTCGCGGTGCGCTCGTCGCTGCGGCGCCACTGGATCAGCAGCGCGATCATCACAATGACGAGCGGGATCTCCCCTGCCGCCCAGGCGATTCCACCGCCCAAGCGCTGATCGCCCATGAGGTCGTTGTGCCAGTACAGCTGCAGCGACTTGTAGAACGGCTCCCCCAGAACGGTGTTGGTGCTCATCAACACGATGCCGAAAAAGGCGTGGAATGGCAGCGACGCGAAGACCATACCGACCTTGCCCAACGGCGGGATCGGCCGCGGCGTCGGGTCGACGCCGATCACCACCCAGTAGAACAGGTAGCCGGTCAGCAGGAAGTGCAGATTCATGGCGAGGTGGGCCGGGTGACTGTCGACCGCGGCGTCGAAAATCCCGCCGAAGTACAACCCGTAGAACCCGGCGACGAACAGGATCGTCGCGACGAACGGATTGGTCAGCACACGCGAAACCCGCGAATGCAGGGCGGCGAGCAGCCATTCCCTGGGTCCGGGAGGGTCACCTCGGCCCGCGGCGGGAAGTGCCCTAAGCGCGAGCGTGACCGGGGCGCCGAGCACGAGCAGGATCGGCGCGAGCATCGACAGCAGCATGTGGGCGCCCATGTGCATGCTGAACATGGCGGGCATGTAGCGGCCGACGCCCGACGAGGTGGCGAAGAGCAGGACCAGACATCCCAGCAGCCATGCCCCGGTCCGCCCGAGCGGCCACGCGTCGCCGCGGCGCCGCAGCCTGATGACGGCGAGCAGGTACACGAGTGCGAAAACCAATGCGGCTGTGCCGAAAATCAGGTCGAACCGCCAGTCGAACAGGATGCGGGCCACGGTGGGCGGTCCGGCGAGGTCATACCCGATCTCGATGGCCGGGATCGACGGATTGAAAATCGGCGGGGCGGGTGGCGGCGTGCGGCCCAACGCGACGGCGACGCCGAATGTGAGACCGAATACGACCGCTTCGACGAGCGCCAACCTGATCAGCGCGGCACGCGCCGTCGGATCCGCCTTCAGCGCGGCGATGCCGCGGCGGCGTTGCAACCACCCGATAGCGCCCAGCACGCACAACGCCGTTGCCTTCGCCACGATCAGCCATCCGTAGGTGGTGCCCAGCAGCTCCGCCGGCCGCACCCGAACCAGCGCATTGACGACACCGCTGAACGCCATCGCCACGAAGCACCACAGCGCGACGACGGAGAACCGTCGAGCGGCCAGGTAGGAATGCTCGCCGCCGCGCATCGCATGCACGAGCAACGCCAGCAGGCCACCGGCCCACAACGCGCCCGCCACCAGATGGATGAGCAGGCTGTTGGTCGCCAGATCGTGTGAGCCGCCCGACGACGAATGACCGGTCAACGCGAGCGGCAGCAGGGTGACCAGGGATGCGGCGAACAGCAGCGGTGTGGGCGACCAACGCAGCACCGGAATGCTGGCGATGGTCACGGCGGCGGCCAAGAACGCGGTCCATCGCCATGCGCCTGCGATCTCGACCAGGCTCGCCACCGACCAGATTGCCGACGGGTCGAGGCGCGACGTCAGTGGCTGACCGGTCACATCCGAGACGGTCAGCGGTACCAACAGCGCAGCGCAGACGGTCCAGACCCCGGAGGCGACCGTGCCGAGCCGCAACGCCCGGTAGCCGCCGGCGTCGAGCACTCCGTTGCTTTGCGGTGGTACCAGGAATGCGGCGAGGAGAAACGACCCGATCGCGACGACGGCGGCGATCTCACCCGCCGCCCGCACAAACGGCAGGCCGTATGTGGTGACCGGGCCGGGATCGGGCAATCCGGTCGCCGTCAGTGCGTCGGCGAGCGACAAACCGGCCAGCCCCGCGGCGACTGCGCCCGCAAGGACGGCGACTCCGACAAGCACCGGCCACACCGCGCTGCTGCGCACGCTGGTAGCGACCGTTGTCATGCAGTCAGCGTATGGCGTGGCGCCGAACTGCCCCGACGGTGCTGGCCGGAGCGGTCTATGCCGGTTCGCTGCGAAGACTGCGGCGCGCGACCTCGCGGCTGTAGAACTGCTCGCGCGAGAACTGTTCGACCTTGTCCATATCTCGCAGGATCGCGCGCAGCTCATCGCGGAATGCGGTGCGCCGATCGTCCAGGTCGGCCGCCGGCGTCAGCAGATTCTGGTCGGCGACCACCTGACGTGCCGTCGCGAACAACAACGCGGACACCGACTCGTTGCTGTGCACCCGTTCCTGCGCGACGTACTGGTTGCCCAGCCCCAACGCCCGTTTCGTCAAGTCCTTCTCGTCGATCTCAGCGGGTGAGTCGCGCAGCACGTCGGCCACGATTTCGTAGGCCTCGAAGAACGGTCGCAGCATGGCGGCGGCGATCAACGGGCGTTTGACGCGCAGGATCGCGTCGGCATCGCCGGAAGCCACCCGGGATTCCCAATCCTGATGCCACGACATCTCTTCGGCGACGTGCTCGCGGAACGCGGCGGAATCGGCGAAGTAGAAGTCGAACTTCAGCAGATCCCGCAGCCGCATCGCCTGGCTCCAGAACGCTTCCAGCCGATCGCCGTCGGCGCGCTCCGAATAGGCGAGGGCCAAGTCGACGATCGACGTCTCGAGGAACGCGTCGATGAGCGTGTTCCGGTAGAACGCCGCCTCGTGCTCGTCCTCGGGGGCGATCCGCCACACCGGCTCCCGGCCACCGTCGACACACGTGACGGGATGACGGTTGGACAGCGCGTCGAGCGCAGCACGCACTCCCTCGGGCGTGCGCAGCCGCAGCGCGCTGTTGGTCATCGGAGTCTTCTTGCGCTCGAGGTAATCCAGCGCGTCCTGCAACGTATGGTGCAGCTGATCGAGCGTCAGTGCGACGCCTCGCGTGGTCAGCAGCAACGCCGAAACCAACGCGGTCGCATTGACCGGCGTTGCCCGCAGGATTCGCCACGACACCTCGAACGCCATCTTCTGCATGGCAAGGCGTTTGGC
Organism: Mycolicibacterium rhodesiae NBB3; assembly: GCF_000230895.2. Next base: position 4,100,672 of record NC_016604.1, on the reverse strand, counting down.
GGCCTCGTCCGTGGCCATCGGACCGTGCGGCTCGCCGAGGTATTCGCGCATCGAGACCGCCTCGGGGAAGCGGACGTAGATCTTGCCGTAGTTACGCTCCCCCTGCGCGCGGATGTAGTTGACCATCCACGACAGTCCTTCCGGCGTCTTCTCGCCGCCGCGAGCGTAGGCGGCGTACTCGGCGGTCTCGTGCAACTGGTCGAAGCTGATCGACACCGGCTGCAACAGAATGTCGTCACTGCGGCCGTCGAGATACGCGTCGGCGACGTAGGCGAGTAGACCGAGCTTGGGCGGCAACATCTTTCCGGTTCGCGAGCGGGTGCCCTCGATCGACCAGCTGAGGTTGAAGCGCTTCTCGACGATGTATCCGACGAACTGCCGCAACACGTACTTGTACAGCGGGTCGTCGAGCTTGCGGCGCAGGAAGATCACGCCCGAGTGGCGCATCAGCGGGCCCATGAAACCGAATGACAGGTTGATACCCGCGAAGGTGTGCACGGGCGGCAATCGGTTCTCCTGCATCGCCACCGGCACGATCACACCGTCGAGATAGGACCGGTGCGAGAACAGCAACACCGCCGGGTGGTTCTCGAGGTTGCCGCGCATCGCCTCGACCTCGGCGCGGTCGTAGTCGACGTTGGGATCGAACCCCCGGCTGAAGATGGCGCGCCCCAACGATGGAATGAGGTCGACCGAGAACCGGCTCCATCCCGTGGAGAGCTCGTCGAGCATCTCCCCTGCTTTTTCGACAGTCGCGTCCGGAATCTGTTCCAGACCTTCGCGGAACCGCGACGATGCGAGGATCTCGGGCTTGATCAGACGCGGGGATTTGTACTCCGGCCCCAGCAGACGCAGTTCGACGCGTTCGATGGCCAGCGCCGCGCGGCGGAGGACAAATCGTGCGAATTCCCTGGAGTTCTCGGCCACCGTCGTGTCGGCCCACTGCTGGCGAAGCTCCGAAACCTTGGCGGGCTCACCGGCGACCACCCGTGCACGTGACGGATCCTTGCGCAGGATGCGACGCTGCAGCAGCTCCGGGGGCCGATAGGTATCGCGGCCAGAGATCAGCGACACCACCTTGGAGCGGGTCGGGAGTCCGCCCGGCACCCAGAACACCCGCACCGGAACGACGGACCGATCCTCGTCAGCCTCGAGCTCGGCGACGAGCTGGGCGAGCACGGCGGGCGGCGGATCGCCGTCGGGCAGGCGTAACACGTCGACCTTGGAGTCGGGGTACTCACGGCGCTGGTGTTCCAGCCAGTCGTTGAGCAGTTCCTGCTCGGCCGCCGACGCCACCGACGCCAACACGAGCGCGTCGTCGGTGGTGGTGAACGGTTGCATCTGATCGGCGGTGAATTTCACGACCGGCCCTTCGGCGCAGCCTTTTTCGCCGCCGCCTTCCTGGCGGGTGCCTTCTTGGCGGCTGTCTTCTTGGCGGCTGTCTTCTTGGCCGTTGATTTCGTCGCAGTCTTCTTGGCGGGAGCCTTCTTCGGCGCGGCCTTCTTCTTGGTTTTTCGGGTGTACAGCGCAGGAGTGGGCAGCTCGTCCTGCGGCCAGTCTTTCAGCGTGTCGAGGTAGAGATCGCGTACCTCGGCAATGCGTTCGGACAGGTTGTCGTGCGTCCAGTCGTCCACAGGGATGGGCGGATACACCACGACATCGACAACGCCCGGGTTGAAGGTGCTCGAGTCTCGGGCGGCGATGACCTCGGCGTTGCGAATCACGATGGGCACGATCGGGATTCCCGCCGACATCGCGATCCGGAACGGCCCCTTCTTGAACGGACCGACCTCGGTGGTGTCCAGTCGAGTGCCCTCGGGCGCGATCAGGATGGACAGCCCCTTGCGCGCCAGGCCCTCGACTTTCTTGAGTCCCTCGACGGCCTTCTGCGGATCGTCGCGGTCGATGAACGCCGCGTCCATGATCTTGCCCATGGTCCCGACGATCGGATCCTTTTCCAGTTCCTTCTTGCCGACCGACGTGAAGTTCGATTCGACGAGTCGCCCGGCGATGAGCGGGTCCGCCTGGTTTCGGTGGTTGAAGATGAAGACCGCAGGCCGCTGCGCCGTCAGGTTCTCCTTGCCGAGCACGTTCAGCTCGACGCCGATCGTCGTGAGCAGGGTTTTGCCGAACGTCGACGTGAAGAAGTTCACGCCGGTGCGCCGGTTCTGGGTGAGCAACCCGATGCCGATCGCGCCTGCGGCGATCGGCACCATCGACGCGATGCCTGCTGCCGTGCGCAACTGTGACACCGGGCTGGCGCCACTGCGGCTGGAGAACCGCAGCACCGGCCAACCGCGTTTCGCGGCGACCGCGGCGAGCTTGCCCGCGGGGTTGGTGGGCCGCGGGTTGCCGACGAGGTACATCAACGCGACGTCCTCGTCGCCGTCGGCGTAGAAGTAGCTCTTCGCCAGGTCGACACCGTTCTTCGCGGAGAATGCCTGCACCGCTCTGGCCTTGCCGGGACCCCAGATGATCGGAGTGAGCACCTCTCCGGTCAGCTGGCCGTTTTCGTCGGTCTCGAACTTGTTGCTCAACACGTTCTTGATGCCCAGGAACCGCGCAACCGGCTCGACCTGCACCGTCAACGCGGAGGAACTGAGCACCACGGTGTGGCCACGGGCCATGTGAGCACGGACGAGTTCGCGCATCTCGGGATAGATGCGCCCCACGATCTTCTGCACGAACAGGCGTTCGGCCAGTTCGTCGATGTCGTCGAGGGAATTGCCGCGCAGCATGCGGGCGCCCTTGCCGATGAGGTCCTCGAATTCGGAGCGGCCCAGTTGATGGTTTAGTCCGGCCTGCACCATGCCGATGAATTCCCCCACCGACATCTGGCGCCGACGCAACCGATCCTGCGTCATGACGACCCCGGTGAACCCGGCGACCAGCGTGCCGTCGAGGTCGAAGAACGCGCCGACCTCAGGTCCGGCCGGGCTCGCCTCGATCTCGGCCACCGAGCCGGGCAGCCGCATGGTTCTGCGCACGCCTTGCGACGCTTGGCCATTTCCCGAAGTCATTGCAACGCACTTCCGTTCGGCGATGTGAGGGCGGGTTCGGATGGGTCAACCGAGAACGACGCCGGTTCCGCGCGACCGTCGCCTCCCAGTGCCAAGACTTCGTCGAAACCCGCCAGGAGGCAGCGCGCCCACAGATCGGGATCGTTGATGGCCGCGCGGTCGTATCTGGTGGTGATGGTGCAGTATCCCGCCCGGGAGATCAGCACCACCATCATCGCCACACCGGGGAGCGGGCCAATTCCGTACTGCCGCAGGATCTTCGCTCCCGCGATGAACGTGTCGCCGGCGTACACGGGCACGTTGCTCGCCTGCACGTCGGAGTTGACGATGGAGCCTGCCATCGATTCGAGCACCGAGTCGGGTAGCAGGCTGATGACCGGGGCGATGGCGCCGACCATGTCGATCGCCCGCTCCTCGCGCTTACTCGTCATCTGGGACCGGATGTTCTTGATCCGCACCTCCGCGTCCTGCAATCCGATCGGTGCGGCGAGATTGACTCCGGCGAAACGGTTTCCGCCCGCGGGGTCGGCCTCGGATCGCAAGTTCACGGGGACGGCCATCGGCAATGCGTCGATGGGAACGCCCTTGGCTTCGTGATAGAGCCGCAATGCGCCGCACAGGCCGGCCAGGTATGCATCGTTGATCGAGCCGCCCGCAGCCTTGGCCGCGCGGTGCAGGTCGCCGAACTTGATGTCGATCGCCTCGCTGCGCGATGACAGGCTGCGCCGGCGCAGCACCGGCGACGGATCGGCGACCGGGCCCAGCACGCGGGCACCGGACATCGCGTAGCCGACGACGCTGCCCAACCGCGAGACCGGGTCGCGGATCGCCTCGGTCACCACATGAGCGGCGCCGGTCACCACGCCACGCGCGCGACCCGCGATCGTCACTGGGAGGCGCCTAACCCCTTGGCGCATCAAGTCATTGGGCGAGAGGTCCTGTGGAATCGGCAACGGCGGAATCGCCTGGGGCGCGGCCTCGCGTTCCAGGTCGTAGATGTGGGCGAACATCTCGACGGCTCCGACGCCGTCGGTCACGGCGTGGCTGAGATGCATCATGATCGCCGCGCCGCCGCCCTCCAGACCTTCGATGAGGGTCGCGGTCCACAGCGGCCGGGAGATGTCCAGCGGCGACTGTGCCGCGACCTCGGCGATGTCGAGCACCTGGCGCAGGGTCCCCGGTTGGGAGATCCGGATGCGGCGGACGTGGAAGTCCAGGTTGAAGTCGGGATCGATGACCCACCTCGGCGCCACTGTCGGCAGCGTCGGAGTGACCACCTTCTGCCGCAGCCGGAGCACCTTGCGGGACGCGTTGTCGAACCTGCGGCGGAACTGATCCCAGTCCGGGTCGGCGTCGAGGATCTCCAGCGTCATGATCCCCGAACGAGTGCGCGGGTTGGCCTCACCGCGATGCAGGATCTGGTCGAACGCGCTGAGTTCCTCGGGCAGTCCGTCCGCGTCGTGATCCGGCACGTCGCTCATCGCTCGTCGCTCTCCTCCCGCTGCGGCCCTTCGGTGGTCACCACGCTAGTCCGCTGCGCGGAAGTGCGAAGTGCCTTTAGTGGCTTGCTGGCCGTTCCTGCTGGGCGAATCCGGAGCGTGACCGACGCACCATATGCGTGCGGCCGGACGTAGTAACACTCATCGGTCTCCGGACAGTAGATGCACACCGTGTCGATTGCGCTCTTGTCCCATCCGTGTCATGCGCGCGTGCTCCGCGGCCGGGAACAGGACCGTCAAACATTTGCTTGCCAAATCCGCATGGGCTTTGGCGATGCCCAGATCGCCCTTGTCCTTGGTGTGGTGCATGACCATTGATTCCAGACCAGGAGCTGACCGATCCATCGGTCTGCGGGAATTTGGAAAGGTGTAGGTTTCTGGGTCGCGTGACCTCATCACTTGCCCCCGTGGCGCAACGGATAGCGCAGCGGATTTCTACTCCGTAGGTTGCAGGTTCGAATCCTGCCGGGGGCGCCAAGTGTCTTCCCTCGATCTGGCGTAGCGTGCCCCTGCACGATAGGGTTTGCTGGAACACCTTCGGGAGGGGCACAGAATGGCCGGGTCCGGCAGAAAACCCGCGCTCAAGGTCGCAATCGGTGGTGCTGCCGTCGCGGTCACGACGAGCCTCATCGGCGTTGCGGCCACTCAGCCCGCCTCCATCTCCACTCCTCTGGTCGACCTGGCCGCCCTGATCGTCGTTGGCAGTTCGACAAACCCCAGCGGAGCGGGTGTCGAGGACTTCTTCGGAGGGAGGTTCAACCAGCCCATGTACACGGGAGGCAATGACCCCGTCTACGTGAATTTCTGGGAAGGACCGGCTGGCATCCAGGCTGCCCTGGAGAACAATGTCGACGAGGACCGCAATGTCGTTCTCAGCTCGGGATGGGGCGCGGCGAACGCAAGTTTGCTGCTACTCGCGCGGGATCCGAGGTTCAGGGACAACACCATCTTCGTGCTCGACAACGACGTTGCCCGGCCGGACGGCGGATTTGGTACCCGCTATCCGTGGTTCGCGCTGATCGGAGTGAACCCCATCCCCACACCGAGTGATACCGGGGGGATCACAGTCGTCAACACCGGCTACGAGTACGACTACAACTCCAATGCGCCCGGTTACGTGCTGAACCCGTTCGCGGCAGTCAATTCTCTGGCGGCGTACCTGAACACACGCCTGAACCAGGCCGACATCGACCTGCCCGTCGACCAGAATGGCCAACCTGTCGACTGCGGTGCGAATACCTGCGCGGTCACCGAGAACGACGGCGTCATTCCTTGCCCGGATGCGCGGTGCAGCTCGCCGAGCAGGATCACGGCGTACGTCACGAAGCGGAACGACACGACGTACGTCACCTACACCACCCGGGAACTACCGCTGACCACGCTCATCCGCAGCTTCTTGGGCGACTACATCGCCAACGTCACGGCGCCACTGCTGAAGTGGGCGGTCGACTCCGGCTACTACGGCGGCAATCCGATCCCGTCCGATCCCAGCGCCTATCGTCCGGCGCGTTTCATACCGTCGATCGGCGACTTCGTGACGGCGTTGATCAAACTGCCGGGCGCGATCCTCGAGACCCTGGCGGCGATCGTGGCACCTTTCGTGCCGCGCCAGGCCGCGCCTCCCGCCACCCCGATGATGACGACGGAGTTGCAGTCGAACGAGCAGAGGACGGAACAGGAGCCGCAGGAACTGACACGGACGGTGTCGAATGGCCAGGAAACCACGGGGCAGACCGCCGATGAGCTGAAGACACGGCAGCTCACCACCGAACAAGCCAACAACACAAAGTTCACGACCGAAGAGCAGAAGACACAAGTGCAGAAGACCCCAGAGACGTCCACGCCGCTGATGAACGTCGTGCGGAACAGCTTGCAGGCACTGCCCGGGCAGCCGTTCGCCCCTTCCGGTGACAACTCCACGACCACCGATTCCGAATCGGTTGACTCCGAGCAGAACTCCGCGCCCCAGCAGCTCACGGGCCCGGCGACGATCGGTGACGACGTCACCAACGCCGATCCGAATCCCGGCGGCGAGGACGGCGACCCGTCCCAGAGCGACACCGACGCGGCGGCCTAGCGAAGCCGCGAGATCCGCTTCGGTGGACTGCACCTCCCGATACACTTCACCACGTGAAATCCAAGGTCGCGGCGACAGCGGCCGCCGCAGCACTGGCCGTCGCGGTGGCCGCTCCGGCCTCCGCCGGGCCGCCGAGCTACGGCAGCAACGGCGTCTTCAACGTCACCACGAACCCGCGCGACGGGTGGGCCACGGCGTTCATTCAGCCGGGCCACTACCGGGTGGATCAGGCACCGAGCATGTTCCCGTACCAAAGCGCGCCCGGCTTCTGGTACCGGTGCAACAACTTCCCGTGCAGCCCCAGCTATCCGGGCAACGTCATCGGGTCCGGGCCTGCGGTACGCGACGCTCCCACCTTCATGGACATCCTGCCCACTGACGTCGCGGTGTCGCTGCAGAACGTCACGTTGACGATCGCCTGACCCGTCCCCGACGGCGGTCATTAGGCTGAGCCGCGTGTCTGATCTCGTACTGGTTCACGTCGACCATCACGTCGCCGTCATCACCGTCAACGATCCCGACCGCCGTAATGCGGTCACGGCCGAGATCTCTGCGGCCTTGCGCGCCGCGGTGGATGCTGCCGAAGCCAACACCGACGTGCACGCGCTGATCGTGACCGGCGCCGGCAAGGCGTTCTGCGCAGGGGCGAACCTGACCGCGTTGGGCGAGGCCACCGAGGACGGACTGCGCGTGATCTACGACGGGTTCCTGGCCGTCGCCAACTGTGCGCTACCGACGATCGCCGCCGTCAACGGCGCGGCGGTCGGTGCCGGGCTGAACCTCGCGCTCGCGGCGGACGTGCGCATCGCCGGCCCGCACGCCCTCTTCGACCCCCGCTTCCAGAAGCTCGGCATCCATCCCGGCGGCGGCGCGACGTGGATGCTGCAGCGCGCCGTCGGCCCGCAGGTCGCCCGGGCGTCGCTGCTGTTCGGGATGAGCTTCGACGCCGAGACGGCGGTGCGCCACGGGCTCGCGCTCGAGGTCGCCGAGGATCCGGTCGCCGCTGCGCGCGAACTCGCGGCTGGTCCGGCTGCGGCACCCCGCGAAGTGGTACTCGCCACCAAGGCGTCGATGCGGGCTACCGCCAATCCCGGCTTCGTCGACAGCGACCAGCACAGCATCGCGGTCGACACCGAACTCGGTCCGCAGGCCACCTCGATCGAGTCACCGGAGTTCGCGCGCCGGCTGGAAGCCGCCAAGCGCAGGTGACTAGAGGTCGAGGAGCGCCAGTTCCGGCGCCTCGATGAGCGACCGCAGTTCGGTCAAGAACGCCGCCGCCTGCGCGCCGTCGACGATGCGATGGTCGAACGCGCAGGTGATCGACATCGTCGGCCGTGCCACGACGTCTCCGTCGACGACAACGGCACGCGGCTTCAGCGAGCCCATCCCGAGGATGGCCGCCTCGGGATAGTTGATCACCGGCACACCGTCGTCCAGTCCCAGCGCGCCGAAGTTGGATACGGTGAACGTGGAGCCCTGCAGTTCGGTCGGCACCAGCGTGCCGGCACGGGCATCCTCGATCAGCCGACCCACCACCTCGGCCAGCTCGCGGGTCGTCTTGTCCTGCGCGTCTTTGACGACGGGCACCAGCAGGCCGCGCGGCGCCGCCACGCCGAATCCCAGATGCACGGCGGAGTGCAGATGAACCTGCGGACCCGCGGTGGTGTCGACCCACGTCGCGTTGAGATCTCTGTGATGCGTGAGCGCGATCGTCAACAGCCGCAACGTGAGAACGAACGGCGTGATCGCGGCCCCGTCGCCGTGACGTTCGCGTATCCGGTCCCGCAGCCGCAACAGACTCGTCCCGTCCACCTGAACGGCCGCATGGGCATCAGGTATCTCCCTGCGCGACAATGACATTCGGCGCGCCATTTCGCCCCGCACACCACGCACCGCCACCATGTCGGGAGTCGGCTCCGACCGGCCCGCCGACGACAGGACATCCTCGCGGGTGATCACCCCGTCAGTTCCGGACCCCGCGAGCTCGTTGAGGTCCACGTTCAGCTCGGCCGCCAGTTTTCGCACCGGCGGTTTGGCGCGCGGTCGCGTCGACGTGGGGCGTGGGGTCCGTCTGCTGTCGTCCATGTCGTCGTCGGCGCCGTAACCGACGAGTACCGGGTTCCGCTTGGAAACGGGGGCGGGAGCTTCCGTGGCGATACGCACCAGCACCGCACCGACATTCAGCGTCTCTCCTTCGGCCCCGCCGAGCTCGGTGATGCGTCCGGCATACGGGCTCGGGATCTCCACCTCGGCCTTGTTCGTCTCGACCGTGCACAGCGTCTCGTTGAGTTCAACGGTATCTCCGACCGCGACGCTCCAGCTCGTGATCGTCGCGTCTTCGAGACCCTCGCCGAGATCGGGCACGAGAAAGTCCCGCACTTCGCTCATGGCTGCTCCATCGTGCGCTCGACGCAATCCAGCAGTCGGTCGACTCCCGGCAGCCACAACTTCTCCAGCCGCGCCGGCGGGAACGGCGTGTCGAATCCGGTGGCGCGCAGCACCGGTGCCTCGAGGTCGTAGAACAGCTCCTCCTGGATGCGCGCCGCGAGTTCCGCGCCGAACCCCAACGTCCTGGGCCCCTCGTGCATGACGACCACGCGACCGGTCTTGCGCACCGACTCGGCGACCGTGTCGAAGTCCAGCGGGTTCAGCGACCGCAGGTCGACGACCTCGATGCTCCAGCCGTGATGTTGCGCCGCCAATTCCGCGGCGCTGAGCGCCGTCACGACCAGCGGACCGTAGGTCACCACCGTGACGTCATCGCCTGTGCGCCGGACGGCCGCGCGCCCGATCGGCAGGCCAGGGGTGACGGTGTCGACGGGCTCCCGGGACCAGTACCGTCGTTTGGGCTCCAGGTAGACAATCGGATCGCGGCAGCTGATCGACTGTCGCAGAAGCCAATACGCGTCCGATGGAGTCGACGGCGCCACCACCTTCAGTCCCGCGGTGTGCAGCCAGTAACTTTCGGTCGACTCCGAATGGTGTTCAACGGCGCCGATACCGCCGAACGACGGAATCCGGATCGTCACCGGCATCTCGACGTCGCCGCGGGTGCGCATGCGGTACTTCGCCAGATGGCTGACGATCTGATCGAACGCCGGCGCGGCGAACCCGTCGAACTGGATCTCCGGAACGGGCACCAGCCCGCGGATCGCCATCCCGATCGCAATGCCGACGATCGCCGACTCGGCCAGCGGGGTGTCGAAGCACCTTTGCGCACCGAAGGTTTCGGCGAGTCCCTCGGTGACCCGGAAGACGCCGCCCAGGGTGGCGACATCCTCGCCGAACACAAACACGCGTTCGTCGGCGGCCATCGCGTCGTGCAAAGCCCGGTTGATCGCCTGCGCCATGGTCAGTGTCGGCGCCAGTGGGATGGGGGTGATCAGCGGACGTTGCGGTTCGTCGTCTCCGTGGAAGGTCGGCCGCTCGATGATCTGAGTCACGTCAGGCCTCCTTCGCGATCTCCGCCAGCACCTGTTCTCGCTGCGCCAGCAAGTTCGGGGTGATGTCGTGATACACGTTGTCGAACACGTCGGCGATGTCGAAGTCCTCGGCGTCGACGACCGCGTCCCGCAGTTCGGTACGTAATCGCTTGGACCTGGCGGCAATCCGCTCCTCGAGTCGCTCGCTCCATACGCCGGCTGTTTCCAGGTACGTGCGGTAACGCTGAATCGGATCGCGCGCCGCCCAGTATTCGAGCTCCTCGGGCGGGCGGTATCGAGTCGGGTCGTCCGACGTGGTGTGCGGTCCCATCCGGTAGGTGATCGCCTCGATCAACGTCGGACCGCCACCGTCCCTGGCTCGCTTGGCGGCCTCGGCAGTCACCGCGTAGCAGGCCAGTACGTCATTGCCGTCAACCCGAATGCCGGGCATGCCGTAACCGACGGCCCGGTGTGCGATGGACGGCGCGGCGAGCTGCTTGCTGACCGGCACCGATATCGCCCAGTGGTTGTTCTGCACGAAGAACACGCACGGCGCGTTGAATACGGCGGCGAAGTTCAGCGCCTCGTGCACGTCGCCTTCGCTGGTCGCGCCGTCGCCGAGGAACGCCAGAGTCACCGAACCGTCGCTCAGGCGCTGCGCCGCCATTGCCGCGCCGACCGCGTGCAGGCCCTGGGTGCCGATCGGGATCGAGATCGGTGCGACGCACTTGTCGGTGAACCCCAGACCCCCGTGCCATCTGCCGCGCCACACCGCTGAAATCTGCGCCGGCGTGAGTCCGCGCAGCAGGAATGCGCCGATCTCGCGGTACTGGGGGAAGAGCCAATCCGTCTTGGGCAGACATGCCGCGGCGCCGATCTGCGCGGCTTCCTGACCGCGGCAGGACGCGAACAGCGCCAGCTCGCCCTGTCGCTGCAGATTGACGAACTCGGCGTCCAGTTCGCGGGTGACGACCATCGACTCGTAGAGCCAGGCCAGAGTTTCGGGAGGGAGGTCCCTTCGGTAACGGCTTTCGGCGGTCGGCGTCCCATCCGGGGCGACCAGCCGTATCGGCTCCAACTCGACGCCGAGTGGTGACGTTTGCGTCCGCGGGGTCGCGTCGATCCCTGCCATACCGCCTCCTAGGGTCACTGGCGGCGGGTCGCGCCGCCAGGCGACTGAGGTGCTCAGCACGGAGGCGATCAGAGCAGAACCCCTGGTGGGAGGCTCGTCCGCTAGCTACCGAGGGTGTGGCGCTAACGCGACGATTCGCTCTGCTCGCCGCAGTACTGGGGCAACCACCATTATGCCTTCGTCTTGCACTGCCGCATCTGATCGCGGCCGGCGGTCAAGACGTGTCGCACGCGTCAGTACTGGCGGTATCTCCGTTGAACGTGTTCCTGACGGATGCGGATCTGCTCGTTGCGCTCGTCGGGAGACATGACGCGGGTGGCGGCGGGAAGGTGTTGGCGCACGTCGGAGAGCGGCGTCGCGCTCACCTTGACCTTCGGGAGTTCGTCGGGAGGCTCGGGATAGGTCCACCGCACGGTGAGAAATCCTCGCGTCTGACCAGTGGTGTCCAGCCAGTTCGGCACACCGGGATCGCGGTGAGCGATCACGAATCGGGTGATGCCGTCGGAGTCTGCTTCGGCCTGAAATCCGTTGAGGCTGGTCACATGGTTGGCATAGTCCAACGACTCACCCCACAGATTGGCGAGATGGAATCCGGTGTAGGACGGCTCGACTGGGGCGTCGACCTCGATCAGCAGGGCCTCATCCGGAGCGAGGTCGAACATTCCGCCGGAATAGACGTTGGTGCACTGACCGCCGCCCGTCGCGAGGTTCGCCTGCGCGGGTTCGTTGAGTCCGTTGCGCGGCATGAACGTTCGGCCGTCGCCATTCCGGTCACCGTGCGCCTCCAAGACGATGTCGTAGAACTCGTTCCAGAACTTCATCTGATTGGCGACGATCTCGCCGACTCGACGCATCTTGACGGCGGCGGTGACCGGTTCGATCGGCGTCGGATGCGCACCTTCCCTGCCGACCTGCACGATCTGAAGATCGGGCGATGCCTCGTTCTCCCAGTCGTGAAAAAGCATGCGCACGATCAGGAATCGCGCATCTTTCGTGTCTTCGCCGGTCACCTGGCGCGAGGCGATGAAGTTACCGGTGTGATCGGCAGGCTGCGCCGGGGCGACGAGTATCTCGAATTGACCATCGTCTGCTACCACCAATTCGGAACTGTCGAGCGATCCGGTGATGGCGCGTTCGGTCGGGCTGAGTTCGGCCAAGGTGCCCGAGTCTCCGGCATATGCCGTGTGCGCCTCGAAGATCATGTACTGCGGCGCCTTCGGTCCCACCAGCCGGCCCCGCACCCGGTAAGAGGCGTCACCGTCGACCGACGCCGACAGGTACAGGGCGTCGGCGTTGTCGATGGTCGCCTTGTCCACCGGCTGGATGGCGCGGCGGAAGTACGGGAAGTCGGGGTCTTCACCAAACGCGCGCTCGATCGCACCGAATGTGAAGCCGAGTAGGTAGCGGTACCCCTCGGCGAGCCCCCGCTCCGTCTCCGGGGGCGCGTGCAGATCCGGTGAGTCGATTGCGTCCCTGGCCCTGTTCAATCCGTCGATCAAGTCGTTCCAGGCGGCGCGGAGTGCGGTCGCGCTTGACTCAGTTGACAATTGCGTCGTCTCCTTCTGTTTCCCAGTTGAAGCGCTCGAAGAGACCGGCCAACCGGGTGTGGATTTCGTGAGGATCAAGTCCGAATTCTTCGAGGCAGTATCGGTGGGCCGACTCATGGCCTTGCCCCTTCGCGGAGTCGACTGCCTCGGCGACCGCCGATGCGAGCTCAAGCCCCAACTCGTCGTAGACCCGGCGCATCGTGAACGCCGGCCTGCTCACCAAATCCCGATAGTCGACCACGCACGAACGCGTTTCTGGATGTCGCGCCAGCACCTCGAGCGGGTGCTCGTAGGAATCGAAGGACTGGTCGGCCAGAACGCGCAGGGAGTTCTTGATCAACCTATCGTCACGTCCGCGCAGGGTCCACTCCTTTTGCATCATCTTGAGCAGACTCGGGACGGTCTCGTATGGGTTACGCATTGGCACAACGAATCTCGCATCGGGGAACGTCTCAATGAGAGCCTCGACACGGCCACAAAAGGTCGGGTTCTTACTCAGGTGGAGTCCTCCGCCATTCAGAACGATCTGACGGCGGACGCATTCCTTGTAGAAGGTCATCACGCGCCTGCGCTTTTCAGGACTCCAGCGGTCGACGTGATAGAAGTCCAGCTCCCCCATATAGGGAAACATCACTATCCAGAATCCGGAGCCCAGCGACCACGTCAACAGGAAGTCGTCCTCCTCGGGAGCGAAAAACCCCGTCTTGTGCATGTCATTGGTCTCAGCGAACGCGCTCTCTTCGATCGCATCGAGCCGGCGCCGCAGCCGCTTCCCCGTCACGTCGTCGATGCGGAACAGCAGCCGCAGCAGACGCTTCTCGAGAAGCGACGGGAAGAACATCTCGTACATCAGCACGTAGCTGAACTGGGGGTCGTTGGCCATCAACCGATGCAGATAGGTGGTCCCGCTGCGGGCGTGTCCGACGCAGAACGTCGGCTCGCGCACCGGTGTCCGACGCAGCGACGGGAACAGGATGGGGTCCAGAGCGAAACAAACTGCGTGGATCGCGGCGATCATCGGCACACCGATCAGGAATGCGCAGAACATTTTTCGGCGACGCGCCGGATTCGGCTCTTCGCGCAACAGCCTGAGCATCGTGCGGTAGTTGGCCCAGTCGAAGTAATAGCGCGACCCGACACCCATGGAGGGAGGCTAGTTCCGATAATTTGACAATGTCAAGCATCCACGGTGACGACTGTAGAGGCGCTCTTGAACTCGCTCTTTACGGTCCGTCGTCGATCGAAGTTGCCGTCGTGTCCGCGAGAAACCGCGTCAGAAGCCGATCGAAGTCCTGCAACTCTGCGGCCGACCATCCGGCCAAGGCCCGTTGCAAGTGGCGTCGGCGCACGTCCTGCAATGATCCGGCGACCCGGTGCCCCTCCGCGTTCGCCGCAACAAGTGAGACGCGCCCGTCCGCAGGATCTGGCTGTCGAGTCACCAACCGTGCCTCGACGAGGGCGTTGACCTGCCGCGTGGCCATGCCCATGTCCATATGGGCGATCCGCGCCAGACCACCCATCGGTAGCGGTCCCTCGTCGATCAGCGTTCGGAGCAGGACGTAGGACGGCTGCGCCAGATCCACCCCGGCGACCGCGGCCTGCCGCGCGAACATGGAGCGACTGCCGCTCAGCCGCATAATTCTGGCCAGCGTGTGGTTGATCGAGTCCAGCGATCCTTGCCTACCTGACAACGCCATTGGCAAATCATGCACGCACAACGCGGCGTCGTTGAGGGTCGGGCGTTCAAACTGGTCTCGCGGACGCGCTGTCCTACCGCGCGGACGCGATGATGCGCTCGGCCCGCCGCAGCACCGGCATGTCGACCATGTGCCCTTCGAACTGGAAGACACCGCGCTGCGATCGCGACGTCTCGAGCACTCGGCGCGCCCAGTCGACCTGTTCGTCGGTCGGCGCGTACGCGGACCGGATGACCGCAACCTGGGAGGGATGTATGGCGACCTTGGCGTCGAACCCGACCGCGACGGCATCGTCGCTCTCGGCCCGCAACCCGTCGAGATCCTTGATGTCGAGGTACACCGAGTCCAGCGCCAGCTTCCCAAACGCCTTGGCGGCCAGCAGGCTCTGTGATCGCACGTGCTCGGCGACATCGCGGTAGCTGCCGTCCGGCCAGCGGTTCGCGGTCCCGCCCGTGGCCGCGAAGAGGTCCTCGGCGCCCCACATGACGGCGAACGCATTCTCCATGCGAGCCAACTCGTTGACTTCGATCGCTCCGAGCGGTGTCTCGATCAGCACGACCACCTCGCGCGGTGCGAGATCGCGGATCTGGCGCGGGGACTCGGTTTTCGCCAGCATCACCACGCTGTAGTCGGTGCGCGTCAGCGCGTCCAGATCGAGCTGATGATCGGGTGTCGCGCTCGGATTGATCCGCACCACGGTGCGGGCGGGGTCGAGTGGCGTGTTGATCAGGGCCTGGCGCGCGACGTCCCTGTCCTTGGCGGCGACTCCGTCTTCGAGGTCGAGGATGACGACATCGGCGGCGGCCGCGGCTTTCTCGAAGCGTTCCGGGCGATCGGCGGGACAGAACAGCCAGCCGGGACCGTTGTTGCCCAACGACATCAGACCGTCCCCTCGGGCCGCTTGCGCACCATGGTCTTGCGGGACGCGGTCGCCACGATGTCACCGTGCTGATTGCGTCCGACATGCGAGAAGGTGACGATGCCCTCGCCCGGCCTGCTCTTGGATTCCCGCTTCTCGGTGACCTCGGTTTCGGCGTAGAGCGTGTCCCCGTGGAAGAGGGGCTTCGGGAAGGCGACTTCGCCGAAGCCGAGGTTGCCGACGATCGTGCCCTGCGTCAGTTGCGCAACCGACAGACCCACCAGCGTCGACAACGTGAACATCGAATTGACCAGCCGCTGGTTGAACGGCGGCAACGCATCGGAGAACGCCGCGTCGAGGTGTAACGCTTGGGTGTTCATGGTCAGGGTGGTGAACAGTACGTTGTCCGCTTCGGTGATGGTGCGTCCCGGCCGGTGCTGGTACAGCACCCCTGTCTCGAACTCCTCGAACCACAGCCCGCGCTGGACGACGATACGTTTGTCGCTCATCTCTGCTGAATCGTTCGCCCCGGTCACAGACCCGCCTCGCGCGCGATCAGCATCAGCTGTACTTCCGTTGTCCCCTCGCCGATTTCGAGGATCTTGCTGTCGCGGTAGTGACGTGCGACCGGGTACTCGTTCATGAATCCGTAGCCGCCGAACACCTGGGTCGCATCGCGGGAGTTGTCCATCGCCGCTTCACTGGCCACCAGTTTGGCGATCGCCGCGGCCTTCTTGAAGGGCTTGCCGGCCAACATCAATGCGGCCGCGTCGTAATAAGCGGTGCGGGCGGCGTGTGCACGTGCCTCCATGCGTGCGATCTTGAACGCGATCGCCTGGTAGGCGCCGATCCGCTGCCCGAACGCCTCCCGTTCCTTGGCGTACTTCACGCATTCGTCGACGCAGCCCTGCGCGGCGCCGACGGACAACGCGGCGATGGCGATACGGCCCTCATCCAGGATGCGCAGGAAGTTGGCATAGCCGCGGCCACGCTCACCCAGCAGGTTTTCCTGCGGTACCCGGACGTCGTCGAAGCTCAGCGGATGGGTGTCCGAGGCATTCCATCCCACCTTGTTGTAGGCGGGTTCGGCGGTGAACCCTTCGGTCGGAACGGGCACCAGAATCGACGAGATCTCCTTCTTCCCATGGCCATCCCCCGAGTCGCTGCGCTCCTGCCCCCTGGGACCGGTCGCGCCGGTGACGGCGGTGACAGTGACCAGCTTGGTGATGTCGGTGCCAGAGTTGGTGATGAACTGCTTGGAGCCGTTGATGATCCAGTGCCCGTCGTCGAGCCGGGCCGTCGTCTTGGTGGCACCCGCATCGGTGCCGCCACCGGCCTCGGTCAGACCGAAGGCCCCGAGCGCCTTGCCGCTCGCCAGCAGCGGCAGCCATTCCTGCTTCTGGTCCTCGTTACCGAAGCGGTAGACGGGCATGGCACCCAGTGAGACTCCGGCTTCGAGGGTGATCGCCACACTCTGGTCGACCTTGCCGAGCTCCTCCAGCGCCAGACACAGCGCGAAGTAGTCACCGCCCATGCCGCCGTATTCCTCGGGGAACGGCAGGCCGAACAACCCCATATCGGCCATACCCGAGACGACTTCGTACGGAAACGAGTGCTCCTCGTCGTGCTTGGCGGCAACCGGGGCCACCACGCTCTGCGCGAAGTCGCGAACTGTCTTGGCAAGCTGCTCGTAGTGATCGGGCAGCATTCCCGTCGTCACGCTGTTGCTCATGCGCGATCCGCCTCCGCTACTCGCTTGTCTGTCATGACCCTTCCTTCTCCTGGGTGGCCTCATCTGCCGAATCGCCGGCTCGGCCGGCGGTGACTCGTGCCAGTGGCTGGCCCACCTTGACCTGGTCGCCCACGGCGACGAGTAGTTCCACCGCGCCGGCGACCGGCGCGGTCATGGCGTGTTCCATCTTCATGGCCTCGACGGTCACGACGACGGTGCCGGCCTGGACGGCGTCACCGTCGGAAACTCCCACCGCGACAACCGAACCGGGCATGGGGCTGGTGAGCTCGGCGTCACCGCCCAATTCGTCCTCCGGCCGCACCGGGGCTTCACGAACTTCGTCTATTACGGCTGTGCGGCCCGCGCCGGACAGCCAGATCTGCCCGTCGGTGGCGGCGACCATGTACTCGGTTCGCAGTCCGTCGAGGACAACGGTGAGCAGATCACCGTCGAGAGATGCTGACAGCGAATGACTTTCGCCATGCTCGACGAGGGCGCTAGCGGTGGCCGGCGTGCCGGTGAGGTAGACGTGGTCGGTGCGGTCACCGGCGTGCATCCGAGACGTTGTCGGCGCAGCCGCGCCGACCCGCCATCCCGACGGCACCGCCCACAAATCGGTCACCGGGTCAGGCCAGCTGCGCAGCCACTTGTATGCCGCAGCCGCGATCAGCTCCCGATCACCGGGCTCCGCGGAAGCGAAGTCGGGAAGCCGGCGATCGAGCAGTCCGGTGTCGAGGTCACCGGCGACGACGTCGGGATCGGCCAGCAGGAACCGAAGGAAATCGATGTTCGTGGTGACACCGAGGACGGCGGTGTGCGCGAGCGCCGTATCGAGGGCGCGGATCGCTTCGGCACGGTCCGCCGCGTGCGCGATGACCTTCGACAGCATCGGGTCGTAGTCGCTGCCGACCACCGTGCCGCGGGCCAGTCCGGAGTCGACGCGGACCCCTCGCCCGGCGGGCTCGGAAAGGCCGAGGACGGTGCCGCCCGTCGGCAGGAACCCGCGACCGGCGTCCTCGGCATAGACGCGTGCCTCGATCGCGTGCCCGGTCAGAGTGACGTCATCCTGAGCGATCGGCAGTTTGTGTCCCGCGGCGACCAGCACCTGCTGCTCGACGAGGTCGATGCCGGTGACCATCTCGGTCACTGGATGCTCGACCTGCAAACGGGTGTTCATCTCCATGAAGAAGAACTCGTCGGGGCGGTCGGCGGACACGATGAACTCGACGGTGCCCGCGCCGGTGTAGTCGACGCTGCGTGCCGTGTCGCAAGCCGCGGCACCGATTCGGGCCCGCGTCGCCGCGTCCAGTAGCGGCGACGGCGCCTCTTCGATCACCTTCTGGTGTCTGCGTTGCAGGCTGCACTCCCGCTCGCCGAGGTGCACCACGTTGCCGAAGCCGTCGGCCAGCACCTGAACCTCGATGTGTCGCGGATTCAACACGAAACGCTCGAGGAACAGCGTGTCGTCACCGAAGGCCGCGCCGGCTTCCCGGCGTGCGCTGGTGAGTGCGGACGCGAGCTCCGACGGTTCGTGCACGACACGCATGCCCTTGCCGCCGCCGCCCGCCGACGGTTTGACCAGAACGGGATACCCGACCTCTTCGGCGCCTGCGATCAGATCGGCATCGGTGAGGCCGGGCCGAGACACGCCAGGCACGACAGGCACTCCGAACGCCGACACCGCGGCCTTCGCGGCGATCTTGTCGCCCATCGTTTCAATCGCACCGACCGGGGGGCCGATGAAAACGATGCCCGCCGACTTCAGTGCCGCCGCGAAATGCGCGTTCTCAGAGAGGAACCCGTAACCGGGGTGCACCGCCTGCGCACCGGTGCGCTGCGCAGCGGCGACGACGGCGTCGATATTCAGATAGCTCTCCCTGGCGGCCGCAGGCCCGATGTTGACGGCCACATCGGCCTCGGCGACGTGGCGGGCGCCGGCGTCGGCATCGCTGAACACCGCGACCGAACGGATACCCATGGCCCGCAGTGTGCGGATGACGCGCACCGCGATCTCGCCGCGGTTGGCAATCAGGACTGTCTCGAAGATCGTCACGTCATCACATCCGGAACACGCCGTAGGAGACCGGCTCGAGCGGAGCCTGTCCAACCACTGAAAGTGCCAGACCGACAACGGTTCTGGTGTCAGCGGGATCGATGACGCCGTCGTCCCATAGCCGCGCCGTCGAGTAGTACGGGTTGCCCTGATCCTCGTACTGCTGACGAATGGGCGCCTTGAACGTCTCCTCCTCCTCTGGAGTCATCTCTCCGCGTACCGTCGCAAGCACCGAGGCGGCCTGTTCCCCACCCATGACCGAGATCCTGGCATTCGGCCACATCCACAGGAAGCGCGGCGAATACGCCCGCCCGCACATCGAATAGTTGCCCGCGCCGTAGGAACCGCCGATCACCACGGTCAGCTTCGGCACCCTGGCGCAGGCAACCGCGGTGACCATCTTGGCGCCGTGTTTGGCGATGCCGCCGGCTTCGTAGTCGCGGCCCACCATGAATCCTGAGATGTTCTGCAGGAACAGCAACGGTGTATTGCGCTTGTCGCAGAGCTCGATGAAATGCGCACCCTTGAGCGCGGACTCACTGAACAGCACACCGTTGTTGGCGACGATGCCCACGGGGTGACCGTGGATGCGCGCGAAGCCGGTCACCAGGGTGGTGCCGTACTCGGCCTTGAACTCGGCGAACTCGCCGCCGTCGATGACGCGGGTGATCACCTCGTGCACGTCGTACGGCACGCGCGAATCGGTGGGCACCACGTCGTACAGCTCGGATTGATCGGCGATCGCGTCGACGGTCGGCCTGACGTCCCACGGCAGACTCTCGCGGGGCCCGAGCGTGCCGACGATGCGTCGCACGATGCGTAACGCGTCGCGATCGTCGTGCGCCAAATGGTCTGTCACACCGGAGCTCTTGGAGTGCAGATTACCCCCGCCGAGGTCTTCGGCGGTCACGATCTCCCCGGTCGCCGCCTTTACCAGCGGCGGACCACCGAGGAAGATTGTGCCCTGGTTGCGGACGATCACAGCCTCGTCACTCATCGCTGGCACATACGCACCGCCGGCGGTACACGAGCCGAGGACCGCCGCGATCTGTGGGATGCCCGCGGCGGACAGGTTGGCCTGGTTGTAGAAGATGCGACCGAAGTGCTCGCGATCGGGAAACACCTCGTCCTGTCGCGGCAAGAACGCGCCACCCGAGTCGACCAGATAGATGCAGGGAAGCCGGTTCTGTCCGGCCACCTCCTGGGCGCGCAGGTGCTTCTTGACGGTGATCGGGTAGTAGGTGCCGCCCTTGACGGTCGCATCATTGGCGACGATCACGCACTCGCGCCCTGATACGCGTCCGATGCCGGAAATCATCCCCGCGCCCGGGCATTCGTCGTCGTACATGCCGTCGGCGGCGAGCGGCGTCAGTTCGAGAAAGGGGCTGCCCGGGTCGAGGAGCCCGTCGACGCGGTCGCGTGGAAGCAGCTTTCCCCTGCCGACATGGCGTTCACGGGCACGCTCAGGGCCGCCCAGCGCTGCGGCTGCAAGCTTGTCGCGCAACTGCGCCACCAGCTCGAGGTGCTCCTCGCGATGCGAAGTCCGCGGTGTCATCCCAGAAAACCCGTTCGGTTGAGTTAATGATGACTAACTCGTGGTATGTTAGTCACGATTAACCGAAATGTCCACCAGCGCGTTTGGAGCGTGCCCATGGCCTCCACTCCGGAGCCCGTTCTCACCGGGACGCGCCGCAGCCAGGCCAAATCGGACCGCCGGTCACAACTGATCGCGGCGGCCGAACGCCTGGTGGCCGAGCGGGGCTATCTCGCGGTACGGCTCGAGGACATCGGGGCCGCCGCAGGCGTCAGCGGACCGGCGATCTATCGCCACTTCCCCAACAAAGAGGCACTGCTGGTCGAACTCCTGGTTGGAATCAGCACCCGGCTGCTGGCCGGCGCTACGGATGTGGTTGCCCGCGCCGATGATCCTGGTGCCGCGCTGGACGGGCTGATCGACTTCCATCTGGACTTCGCACTCGGCGAGTCCGACCTGATCCGCATCCAGGACCGAGACCTTCCTTACCTGCCCCCTGGCGCCAAGCGTCAGGTGCGCAAGGCCCAGCGACAGTACGTCGAGATATGGGTGGATGTGTTGCGGCAGTTGAACACGTCCCTGCGCGAGGACGACGCTCGGATGATGGCGCACGCGACGTTCGGATTACTGAATTCGACTCCACATTCGGTGAAACCAAGTGCCACCAAAAAGGCCGAGGTCAACGAGCGTGCCGTCCTTCGAGCGATGACGGTTGCCGCGTTGACCTCAGCCTCTGGGATGGCCTCTGGGACCCCGAGCGGTTAGTACCAGGCTCGGCGTCCGCCGACGGGACGTCCAACGGACCCGAGGACCCAGAAGACGGCGCCGATCACGACCAGGATGACGCCGATCGTCGTCAAGACGTTGATGCCGAGGATCCAGCCGAGGACCGCGAGGATGACTCCAAGGATGATCATCGTGACTCCATTCTCTCGAAATGCCAACTGCCAGTAGGCTATTGACTAGGCTGCGGAACGTTGCAGTCCGTTACCTTCGGGTTGACTCCCGCATAGTTGAGCGGGCCGACGACGACGGTGAGGGCGATGCTCCCCGTAGTCGCGCAATTCGTTGCGCCAGTTTCGAAATAACCGCGCTGATAGGCCGCAAAAGCTCCGATCAGCAACCAGATGAGCACTAGAACGCCGAGTAGCCCACCACCTCGCATGCTGCGCCTCCATCTCTCTTTGCGCCCCAAATCGGCGCGCACGCAGCGTGTTTACCCGACAGACAATTTCTCAAACCTGTCTATGACAACGATTGGGCTACGGCGTCTGGCGTGCCGTAAAAGCTGTGAGGAGCCATTCCCGCATCGCTTTGACCAGCACAGCGCGGTTTTCGCGCTTATCGATCTCATGACCGTCGTCGGCAAACGACAGGTACTCGACGGTGCGCCCGAGATCGCGCAGCGCTTCACACATCTGCTGTGATTCATCAGGAGGCACGTTGGTGTCGTTGGCGCCGTGCACGAGTAGCAGTGGCGCCGTCAGCGCATCCACCCGCTGCAGCGGGGACAGCTGTTCGAGCAAGTCGCGGTCGCTGACGGGATGGCCGTATTTCGGATACGCGGCCGCGGCGATCCAGGGCTCGGTGCTGCGATACCAGGTGTTCAAATCGCTCATGCCGCAGATGCTGATGCCTGCCGCGAACAGCTGCGGGTGAAAGGTCAGCGCTGCCTGCGTCAGATAACCTCCGTAGGACCAACCGCAACACGCGATGCGGTCGCGATGCGCATGTCCATTGTCGGCCAGGAAGTTCACAGCATCGCCGACATCGTCGATGGCCGCGAACCGCTTCTCCCGGTCGTCGGCATGCATGAACGAGCGGCCGAAGCCGCCGGAGCCCCGCACATTGGGCAGGAACACCGAGATGCCCGCCTCGAGCAGGGGTGGGAAGAACTCGTTGTAGCCGGGACGACCCTGACCTTCGGGACCGCCGTGCAGGAAGAGCATCGCGCCGATCGGCTCGACGCCTTCCGGAGGCCGGAAGAGCCACCCGGTGAAGGTCAGACCGTCGCGCGCCGTGATCTTCTCCAACGTCGGGTCGGCCGACACCGGGCCCAAACTGGGCTCGCGGTCGACGGGCTCCCATTCGCGCGTACGGGGATCGACCAATTCGACGGTCGCCGGCATCGACGGGCTTTCGACCGTCATCGCCAGCATCGACCCACCGGCGCTGATGCTCAACTCACTGGCCACCATGCCGGGCAGCGGGATCGGCGGGTACGTCGTGTAATCGGCGAGTTCGAGAATCTGTAATTCGCTGGCGCCGTGGAGGTTCCACAGTATGGCAACCGTCGAGAGGTCATCGCTGACGGTGAATTCGTCGAGCTCGTACCCAGGTCGCTCGGCAATCACCTGGTAGGACACCCCATCCGCGGTGGTGGTGACCTCGAGCAGCCGGGCGTGTTCGGCACCGTTCTCACTGCGGATCAGGGCGCGCACGTACCCCTCGCTGCTATCGGCCCCGCTGGCGCTCGACGGTTGATACAGCTCGTACTGGTCTCCCTCCAGACCGGTGCGAAGACGGCGCGGGCCGTGGTCGTCGAGAATGATGCCCACATCGGTTGTAGACCCGGGATCGTAAGGCAGCAGAGCGATTTCAGTGGAACCGCGCAACATGATGAGGTCGCGATACCCGCGTGGTCCGACCCGCACGAGTGCTGCCCCGGCCCACGCGTCGACCAGCCTCCCGCCCGATCGCCGATCGAGCACGACCGTCGTCCCGTCGGCGGGATCGATCAGACACGAGCTACCGACGCCGTCGTCACCCGTGAGGATCGCCGCTACCCGGACCCCGTCCCAACCGATCAGTTCTGCGGTGCCGTCAGAGGTTCCGGCGGGCCACATGTCGATGCGGCGTGCGTCGCGATCGTCGGGATCGGTTGTCACTACCCAGATCTGGCTTCGGGACCCGCCCTCGGGCGCGACCTCGCAGGCAAGCCAGTGGCCGTCCGCGGAGTGCATGACCCGGTTGACCGGCCCCTCGACCGGCAGTTCGACGTCGCGGGAGGAACTAGCACGCCACCCCCGCAGAAATCGCTGCACCGCGCGCGGGTATCCGCCGTCGTCGACAAGGTGCGCGAACGCGGTCGCGTCCGGGGACATCGATGCGCCGTAGACGCGACGAACCTGCTGTGCCATCTAATCAAGAATAAACCGAGGTCGCAGGCTGTAAACGTGGTGATCATGACACCTGACCAGTCGCCGTGAGGGCGGACTGAGCGCCTGCACAGGTACCCTCGCAGCCATGAGGCGGGTATGACCGATTCACCACACCGCGGACCCGAGGAGCAACCGGGCTTCCGCGAGGGACCGGCCCCGACGCAGCCGCAGGGCAACTACCCCGGGTATGGGGGATACACCGATCCGGCGTACGCCAGCCAGGCCCAGTACGGACCCCCGTACCAGGCCCCGGGAGCCCCCCCGACCGAGCAGATGCCCTACGGCTACGACCCCTACGCATCCGGCCAGTACACCGGGCAGTTTCCGGCGGGAGGTCCAGGTGAACCGCCGCCGGAGGAACCGAAGTCGCCCCGCTGGCTGTGGGTGCTGGCCACGACTGCGGTGCTGGCCGTCATCGGCCTGGTGATCGCACTGGTCATCGTCTACGACAGCAGTTCCCGTCAGGAGACGGTCGTCGCGCCGCCCCCGTCGTTGCCGGAGCCCAGCACCACGACACGCACTTCGCCTCCCACGACGTCTCGCACGCCATCGACCTCGGCGCTCCCAGCGCCCACCGTGCCGTCGGCGCCGCCGACGACCGGGACCACCGCGGCCGGTCCCACCGAGACCGTGCTGTACGACGTCGCCGGCGAGGGCCGGGCCATCAACATCACCTACGTCGACAACGGCGGCCTGCTCCAGACGGAGTTCAACGTCCTGCTCCCGTGGAGCAAGCAAGTCCAATTGCCCGAGCCTGCAAACGCTTCCGCGAGCATCAGCATCATCAACGTTGGCCGCGAGGTGAACTGCTCGATTTCGATCAACGGCGCCATCGTCGAGCAGCGCAGTGGCGCGGGCCTGACGATCTGTACCGCGACGGGTTAGTTCGCCGCCATTCGGCCCGGCACCTTCACCGCCAGCATCGCCAGCAGCCCTACCAGCAGAACCACGATGAGCCCCCCCGTACCCGCGCGGTCGGTGCCGAAGACGGCGATGAAGGTCGAGAACATGACCGGCGCCAGGAAAGACACCGCGCGCCCCGTGGTGGTGTAGAGGCCGAAGGCGACGCCCTCCTTGCCTTCTGCCGACATTCGCAGCATCAGCGTCCTGGCCGAGGACAGCGTCGGCCCGAGGAACAGGCACAGCAGCAGCCCACAGATCCAGAACGCCAGCGGCCCCGACAGCGTTATCAAGACCAAGCCGACCACGATCATCGCCGTCAGTGCTGCGACGATGAGGGGCTTGGCGCCGAACCGGTCGTCGAGCAGACCACCGATGATCGCTCCGATCGCGGCGATGACGCTGGCACTCACGCCGAACAGCAGCACGTCGGCCGAGGAGATGCCGTAAACCTTGACTCCCAGCACCGCACCGAAGGCGAAGACGCCGGTGAGCCCGTCGCGGAAGATCGCGCTGGCGATCAGGTAGTAGACGACGTTGTGATCGCGGCGCCATTCGCTGCGGATCTCCGTCCACAACTTGCGATACCCGCCGATGAACCCGACGGCCACGGCGGGCTCCCGGGCGCCGTGCGGGGGGCGCGCCGAAATGAGCAGCGGCAATGCGAACAGCGCGAACCAGATGGCAGTGAAGACCATGGCCGTGCGGATGTTCTGACCGTCAGCGACGGGAAGCTTGAGCAAGCCGGTGTGATCGCCCTCGCCGGAGACGAAGCCGAAATAAACCACCAGTAGCAACACAACACTGCCGAAATACCCTGCGCCCATACCGAATCCGGAGATCTGACCAGATGTCTGGGGCGTCGACAATTGCCGCAGCATGGCGTTGTACGGGACCGTGGCGACGTCGTTGCACGCCGAGACGGCGGCTACCAACACGAGCCCGAGCGCAAGGTAGTGGTAGTCCTCGCGGACCACGCTCATCGCCGTCGTCAGCGCGATCGACAAGACGCTGAGCACGGCCAGAGCGTTACGTCGGCGCCACGGTGCATCGACCCACACCCCTGTCACGGGCGCCAGCAACGCGACCACCAGACCGGCGGTGCCCAGGGCCCAGCCGAGCCAGCTCGTCGGGCTGACCCCACCCGGCAGGCCGTCGCCGACCGCATTGGTGAGGTAGATCGAGAACACAAAGGTGACGACGACGGCGTTCAACCCTGTCGAGCCGAAGTCCCACAGCGCCCAAGAGACAATCTGCGATCGCCGCGCGCTCTGCGCGGACGACGGCAGTTCGCTCATGAGGGCCCACGATATAGTCCCGGGAATGCCAGTACCCGCTCCCAGCCCGGATGCCCGTGCTGTCGTCACCGGCGCGTCGCAGAACATCGGCGAGGCGTTGGCCATCGAGCTCGCGTCCCGCGGACACCACCTCATCATCACCGCCCGTCGCGAAGAGGTGTTGAGGGCACTGGCGGACAGGATCACCGGGCAGTACGGCGTGACCGTCGAGGTCCGCCCCGTCGACCTCGCCGACGCGGCCGACCGCGGCAAGTTCTGCGACGAGCTGGCCGGCCGCAACATCTCGATCCTGTGCGCCAATGCGGGCACCGCGACATTCGGACCCATCGCGTCGCTCGACCCCGACGGTGAGAAAGCCCAGGTGCAGCTCAATGTCCTTGGCGTGCACGACCTTGTACTCGCGGTGGTACCGGGCATGGTGGAGCGGAGGGCCGGCGGGATCCTGATTTCCGGTTCGGCGGCGGGTAATTCGCCGATCCCCAACAACGCGACCTATGCGGCCTCCAAGGCGTTCGTCAACACGTTCAGCGAGTCGCTGCGCGGCGAGCTCAAGCGCATGGGTGTGCATGTGACGCTGCTCGCGCCGGGGCCGGTGCGTGAGACGTTGCCGTCGGAGCACGAACAGTCGCTCGTCGAGAAGTTGATCCCCGACTTCCTGTGGATCTCCACCGAGTACACCGCCAAGCTGTCGCTGGATGGCTTGGAGCGCAACAAGATGCGGATCGTTCCCGGTATCACCAGCAAGGCGATGTCGGTGGGTGCGGGCTACACCCCGCGCGCGATCGTGACGCCGATCGTCGGCGCTGTCTACAAGAAGCTCGGCGGCGGCTAGCGCCTTCTGCGCCGGCCGGTGCCGAAGATGCTGCGGGTGATCTCGCGACCGATCACCGTGCCCGCCGAGCGCATCGCACTCTTGAACGCCGAGCTGTCCATCACCTTCTCGAGCATCCCCGGCTCGGCAGTCCCGCGACTCTTCACCGGGCCCGAGGCGGTCGCTCCCCCGACGTCGACGGGCGGCGGCAGCTGCGCATCGGCCGGCGCCGGCTCGGCTGGGGGCGGCGCCAATCGCGCCGACAGTCGCTCGTAGGCGGAATCGCGGTCGACCGTCTGGCCGTACTCGGCCTGCAGCGGACTGGCCTTCGCCGCCGCCGCGATCGCCTCCGGCCCGATCGTGTCCATCAGCGAGCGCGGTGCCCGCATCCTGGTCCACGCCACCGGCGTCGGTGCGCCCTTCTCCGACAGCACTGTGACGATCGCCTCGCCGATGCCCAGCGATGTCAGCGCCTTCTCCAGGTCGTAGACATCGGTTTTCGGGTACGTGCGCACGGTCTTCGACAGCGCCTTCTGATCGTCAGGGGTGAAGGCCCGCAACGCATGCTGGACGCGCGCACCCAACTGGGACAGCACGGCGTTGGGTACATCCGCGGGCAGCTGGGTGCAGAAGAAGACGCCGACTCCCTTGGACCGGATCAACTTGACGGTCTGCTCGACCTGCTCGAGGAAGGCCTTCGACGCATCGGTGAACAGCAGATGCGCCTCGTCGAAGAAGAACACCAGCTTGGGCTTGTCGAGGTCGCCCACCTCGGGAAGCGTGGTGAAGAGATCGGCGAGCACCCACATCAAGAACGTCGAGAACATCACCGGCCGGGCGGCCTGCTCACCGACCTCGAGCAGCGTGATGATGCCGCGGCCCTGATCGTCGAGACGCATCAGATCCTTGGGCTCCAGCTCAGGCTCACCGAAGAACGTGTCGCCGCCGTCCGCCTCGAGGTTGACCAGGGCACGCAGTATGACGCCGGCAGTCGCCTTGGACACCGCCCCGAGCGCTTTGAGCTCCGGCTTGCCCTCGTCGCCGGTCAGGAACTGGATCACTGCACGCAGATCCTTGAGATCCAGCAGCGGCAGGCCCTTCTGGTCGGCCCAGTGGAAGATGAGCCCGAGCGTGGACTCCTGAGTTTGGTTGAGCCCCAGCACCTTTGACAGCAGAATCGGGCCGAAGCTGGAGATGGTGGCGCGCACCGGAACGCCGATACCGGTCGTGCCGAGCGACAGGAACTCCAGTGGATAGGCGGTGGGTGTCCAGTCGTCGCCGGTGTCCTTCGCGCGCTGTTCGGTCCCGTCCCCGGGCTCGCCGGGTCGAGACAATCCCGAGAGATCGCCCTTCACGTCGGCCATCAGACACGGGACCCCGGCGGCGGACAGCTGCTCGGCGATGACCTGCAGCGACTTCGTCTTGCCGGTGCCGGTAGCGCCTGCGACCAAGCCGTGTCGATTGACCGTGGCCAACGGGATACGAACCTGGGCGGTCGGATCACACGCACCGTCGACGACGACCGTGCCCAGTTCCAGCGCCGGACCCTCAAACGCGTAACCGGAGGCGATCCCCTGGGCTTCCGTGGCGCTCGACTCGGTGGTCATGGTCGAAAACAGTACTGTTGAGCGCTGTGCGTGACGAACTCGTGTGGATCGACTGTGAGATGACCGGCCTCGACCTGTCGTCAGACCGGCTCATCGAGATCGCGGTGCTCGTCACCGACGCCGATCTCAACATCCTGGGCGACGGCATCGACGTGGTGATCCATGCCGACGATGCCGCGCTGTCGTCGATGATCGACGTGGTCAAGGACATGCACAAGCGATCGGGTCTGACGGAAGAGGTGCGGACGTCGACCGTCGATGTGGCGACCGCCGAAGAACTCGTGCTCGACTACATCCGCACGCACGTCAAGCAGGCCAAGACCGCGCCCCTGGCCGGCAATTCGATCGCCACCGACCGTGGGTTCATCGCGCGGGACATGCCCAAACTCGACGACTATCTGCACTACCGGATGATCGACGTCAGCTCCATCAAGGAGCTGTGCCGGCGCTGGTATCCGCGGATCTACTTCGGCCAGCCCGAGAAGGGTCTGGCTCACCGTGCGCTGGCCGACATTCACGAGTCGATCCGCGAACTCAAGTACTACCGCCAGACCGCGTTTGTGGCACCTCCCGGTCCGTCGACCAGTGAAATCGCGGCCGTCGCCGACCAGCTCGGGCCGCCGCAGGACGACTCGATGGATATCGATTCGGCCGCTGAGCGTCCGAGCGGCTAGTATCGACGACGCCGCAGATGCTGCGGCAATGGTGGCTGTAGTTCAGTTGGTAGAGCACCAGGTTGTGATCCTGGCTGTCGCGGGTTCGAGTCCCGTCAGCCACCCAAACAAGTCAGGGAGCGAATCCGCTCCCTGACTTTTTTGCGTTCATCCCGGGCTGTTATGCCGCCTTGTGGGCTTTGGTCCATGGTGACACCGCGAACGCCGGGTTGCTGTCCGTGTACGACCCAGCGGAGGCCATATCGGCCATGCTCGTCTTGCTGGTGTCGTCATGATTTCCGCATCCCTCGTTGCCCGGTGAGGCGTGGCTGAAGGGCTTATGTGCCGACCCTGCCGGAATGCTGCCCCAGCAGGTCTGATTGGGGGTCGCGGCCGATGCTGCGCCGGCAAAGCCGATCAGGCCTGCGGCCACTGCCCCTCCCGCGAGTACCGTCTTTGCATACAAAAAGGCCCTGGCCATGCGGTATCCCCTCGATTGGAAGTTATTGAGGGAATTTTTACCAGTGCGTGCGACAAGATCTCCATCCGCTCCAGCTAACTCACAGAGCATGAGACGGAGACAGACAGGGAGTTGTCTTGCCCGCAGGTTTGCTGACTATGTGTCAGACGTTGGCGTTGCCCGCCTTCCACTGCGACCACGGGATGTTCCAGTCGCCCAGTCCTTCAGTGCCCGGGAGGACCGAACCGACGGTGTTGGTGATTTCCACGACGTCGCCCCGCTTGGAGTTGTCGTAGAACCACTGCCCGTTGCTGGAACTCACGTTGAGGCAGCCGTGGCTGACGTTGCTGTAGCCCTGGCTGCCCACCGACCACGGTGCTGCGTGCACGTAGATCCCGCTGTAGGAGATCTGGGTCGCCCAGTCGACCTCCGTGCGGTAACCGTTCGGCGAGTTCGACGGCACGCCGTACGTGGAGGAATCCATGATCATGTGCGAACGACGGTCACCGACGATGTAGGTGCCGTTGTTGGTCGGTGTGCTGTCCTTACCCATCGACACCGGCATGGTCTTGATCACCTGGCCGTTGCGCGTCACCGTCATCGTCTTGGTGTTGTCGTCGACGCGGCTGATCACCTCGTCGCCAATGCTGAAATGCGTGGTGATGTTCTCCTGACCGAACAACCCGTCACCGAGGTCCACGCCGTAGGTGTTGACCGCGACCTCGACCGTAGTGCCGGGCTTCCAGTAATTGGCTGGGCGCCAACGCACTTCGCGGTTGTTCAGCCAATAGAAGGCGCCCTCCACGGGAGGATTGGTCTTGACTTTGATTGCTTGCTGGGCCGCCAGCCGGTTCGGGATGTTCTCGTCGAACTGGACCGCGACCGGCTGTCCGACGCCGACGACCTCACCCTCACTGGGCACGACGTACGCCATCGTGAGATTCTCCGGCGAGTGCGTCTCGAACGTCATCGATCGACTGGTGGCACCGCCGAGGCCGAGCGCTTCCGCGGTCAGCGTGTAGCGCTTGTTGTAGCCGAGCGGCTCGGTGGTGGACCACTGCAGCCCGTCCTTGCTCAGCTTGCCCTGAACTGCCTCGCCGTCTTCATTGACCATGGAAACCGAGCCGAGCACACCGTCCTCTGCGCTGACGGTCACCGGTGACGCTGTGCTGACGCCGACGTCGCCGTCCTTCACCGACGATGCCAGCTTGGGAAGGAGCAGGTCGCCGAAGGGCGTGCCCTTGTCGGTGATGACCTGGGCCTGCGGCGGCGCCGGGTTGCTGCTGCATGCCGACAGACCCAGCACGATCGCGGGGATGAGCGCGATGACGGTCAGCCATCGGCGATTGCTACGCGGACCGGCCACGGACCTGACCTGCCACATTGTTTGCTCCACCTCACGAAGGGACGATTACCTGGGAATAGTCTATGTGCACCAGCGGCCGGGAGCACGACGCCAGCGTCGTTCTCCAGCGGTGGCGAGTGGGATTTCACGCTGCGCCGCGGGGCCTGTTATTGTCGCACACGCAGCGCCGTTAGCTCAGTTGGTAGAGCAGCTGACTCTTAATCAGCGGGTCCGGGGTTCGAAACCCTGACGGCGCACCACCGCATCACCGAACCTCGAGCGGAGTTTCGCCGAGACGAGTGGATCCGGGCGCAGAATCGGTGATCAGCCAGTCGGCACCTCGTCGATTGGCCCGGATAGCGGCGGCCGGTGGCGAGAGCCCCAGAGCGTGTGCCAGCACATACCGAAGGTGATAGGCACGGTATGTGTACATCGACCCGCCACTGCTCGTGCTGGATCTAACCGGCACCTTCGCGTTCGGTTTGAATGGTGCGCTGACGGCGGTGCGCGCCACTCGTCTTGACTTGATCGGTGTCGTCACCCTCGGCATGGTCACAGCGTTGGGCGGGGGAATCATCCGCGACTTGTGCATCGGCGCGACACCGCCTGCGACGTTTCGCGATTGGCGTTACTTCGCGCTCGCCGTCGCGGGCGCGCTGATCGCGTTCGTTCTCAGCAAGTGGCTCGATCGCCTCGAGATGCCGATCATCGTCTTCGACGCGATCGGGCTGAGCGTGTTCGCCGTCATCGGCACGGTGAAGGCAGCGGAGTTCGAACTCGGTATCGCGCCCGCGTTGCTTCTCGGGGTCGTCACCGCCGTGGGCGGGGGCACGATCCGCGACATGATGGTGATGCAGATCCCCACGGTGTTGCGCAGCGAACTGTACGCACTCCCTGCACTGGTGGCAGCGGCGGTCACCATCATCACCATCCACTTCGGTGTCTACGGGGTCCCGGCCGCGCTGGGGGCGGCGGCGGCCTGCTTCGTCATTCGCATGCTCGGTGTGCGGTACGGCCTGAACCTCCCGGGTCCCCCGGGCGACGGCCGACGTTGGGGGTCTGCAAACGCTGATCCGGACGCATCGGGGCCTGCGGACAGGCAGTGAGTCGGCGGGCGAGCCAGGCCAGTGCGGCAACGATGAGCGCTTCGGCCCTTGTGTCGA
Source organism: Mycolicibacterium rhodesiae NBB3 (assembly GCF_000230895.2). Next base: position 4,068,702 of record NC_016604.1, on the reverse strand, counting down.
CGGGATGTCCTGTCTGACGCGCCCGGTCGCGGCGGCGTCGGCATCGACCTGCTGGTCGATTCCGCCTATGCCCCGATACGTATTCCCAATGCCATCGGTGACCAGCGTTGTCAGCCGGTTTCCAGCCGGACAAGTGAACAGTCGTCGGGGAAGGTGCCCGACGGCGTGAGACCTCGCAATGTCTCGACGAGGTCGTCGAGCGAGGATTCGTGCAATCGGGTGAACAGGTCTTTGAAGTCCGTCGAAGACAACGGGCGGCCGTCGATGCATGCATCCTCATAGGCGCCATCGCTGTAGAGAAGGATGCGGCAGCCCGGCGGCACCGTATAGCTGCGCGAGGTGTACCGGGCATGGTCGAACATCCCGAGAGGTTTTCCACCGCTGGACAATTCGGTGCTGGTGCCATCGGGAGCGACGGCAATGGCCGGCGGGGCACCCGCGCTGGCGTAACGAAGCGTGCGCGATGACACCTCGTACATGCCGAACCACATCGTCAGGTAGTTCCCATCGTGCTTGTCCATCTGGAACAGCTCGTTGAGTTCGGTCAGCACCTGATCAGGGGCCAGCAGTGTCGTCGACGATAGGGAGCCCGAACGCAGCAGGTTGTGCACCGACACCGACAACAGTGCGGGGCCGATACCGTGCCCCGAGACGTCGATCAGGTAGGCGATCAGGTGATCGTCATCGATCCATCGGTAGTCGAAGCTGTCCCCGCCGAGTTGCTGGGACGGCAGGTAGCGCGACGACACTCGCACCGGCCCTTCCAGGTCACCCGGCAGGATCGACGAGACATAGGCCGATGCGCTGTCCAGTCCCGTCGTGAGGCGGTCGGTCTTCTGGCGGATCTCCTCGTTGGCCTGCTCCAGCGCGGCTGTTCGGTCTTGTACCCGTTGTTCCAGTTCGGAATAGACCTGGACGTTCTCGAGGGCGACCGAAGTCGCGTCGGCCAGGGCTTGCAGAAGGGAGACCTCCTGCTCGGAAGGCTGCCGCGCAGTCGCCCAGTAGTTGCCGATCGCCCCGATCGGGTCGAGCTTGCGGATGGGAACCATCACCAGGCTCTTGACGAATGTGGGCCGGTAGGCCTCGTGCGGTACGCGGTCATCGCGGTAGATATCCGGGATCACCGCCGATTCGCGGTTGAGCATCGCCCAGCCGCTGATACAGCTCTCCAGCGGAAAGCGACTGCCCTTCCACAGCGGGGCGATCGCATCCTCGTCGGCGTAATAGCACTTGCCGTCATCACGCAGCACGAATGTCGCGCCGTCACAGCCGGTGAGTTCGCGAGCAGCGGTCCGGACGATGCGCTGCACCTCCGGCAGGCTGCGCGCCAGCGACAGTTCCTGGACCGCTTGCACCAACCGCGCCATGCCAGCGGCATGGTCCGTGTGGTCGACTTCGCCGCTATTGGCGGTGGACCTGGCCGGGGAAATCTGAGCCTCCATGCGGCCCCCCTTCGCTGAAACCGCCAGATGAAGTTGGTGCGCGTGTAGCCGGCGGCGCCGATATCCTACTCTCCCAAAAAGTACAAGGCGGCCGGTTCGCCTGAATTTGCTTGCATTCCGTGTCGCACCAAGACCTAAAATCTAGGCAGCTGAGCTAATGTTTGCTATCGCAATTGGCGCTGAACACGCGGACGAAACGTCAACGCCGCCAACAGGTTCCACATCGAAAATTGACGCATGGGCAATTACTCGGAGAGCGCCGGAATTTCCGGCCGGCACGTGAAAAGAATGGAACACAGCACGCTCGGGCGCCCGAGGAAAACGAGCACGAATCGGCTGGGGGCGCGGGCCGCGGGACGTCGGCCACGCCGGCATGCCGGGTTAGCTGAAACTTGATTCCGCGGTGCCGCCATCCCCGATGTCGACCCGTTCACCACCGTGCCAGAGTGCCGCTGCGTTCCTTTCGTCAGCACAAGAATCGCGGTTAGGTGCTCCGATGCGGTCAGAGCCGATCAGCACACTTTTCACAGTTGCGGGTCAGGTTTGCGAAAATGCCGCTTCCGCGCTGAGCGGACGCCCAGTCTCGTGTGTGCTGGGCGTTACATAAGTCTACTTATCTCATGGCCTACGCAGGGGTTATGTTCGTTGCGGAAGCAACGCTATCCACAAAATCTCTAGTTTCGAGCTGCGCAAAGGGCGGCAGTGGTGCTAGAGTCCGCGTTAGCTGACATTCCGGGTTCCGGCCCGAGGTGCACGGCAGGAAATACGAGACAAGGACTTAGCTGATGTCGCAGATTGGCGCATCGTTGGGAGCAGGCGCCGCGGGCGCGCATGCCGACGATGAGGTAACTGCGCAAGGCCCTGTCGCGGTGTACAACTGCAGTCGCATCGGTCGGGTGGCAAATCCGCCGAGGCCTTGGTTCGCCGACTTTTTCCGCCCCGGTCGCCGTCGTTGAGCTGACCGTTTTCAGCGCTGTCTGATCCGGCGCACCACGATCACGATCGTCACGACGCCGACACCTGCCAGCGAGACGGCCACGGCCGGCTTCTTGACGAACTTCAACAGCCCGGACTTCACGTCATCCGCGATCCGCCGTGGATTCGCGCGTTCTGCCAGGGAGTCCACCGTCAAGGCAAGCTGGTCACGAGCCTGGTCGATCTCCTGCTTGATGGTGTCGGGGTCGCGATCCGCCACATCCACCTCCATACGGTCCAAGCCCAGCGCCGAGTCTGGAGCCTTGCGCAACTACCCTAGTTGAGCCCGCACTGATCGAAGTGCACCGGTCCATGAGAGGGGATCCGCACGCGTGCCACAGACTCCGCGACTCGAGGTGGGCGCCAAAGCCCCCGCGTTCAGCCTGCCCGACGCCGACGGCAACACCGTCAAGCTCTCCGACTACAAAGGCCGCAAGGTCATCGTGTACTTCTACCCCGCCGCGTCGACACCGGGTTGCACCAAGCAGGCGTGCGATTTTCGTGACAGTCTCGCCGAACTCAACGGAGCCGGGCTGGACGTCATCGGCATCTCTCCCGACAAGCCGGAGAAGCTGGCCAAGTTCCGCGACAAGGAGAAGCTGACCTTCCCGCTGTTGTCGGACCCCGACCGCAAGGTCCTCGAGGCGTGGGGCGCCTACGGCGAGAAAACCATGTACGGCAAGACCGTTCAGGGTGTGATCCGCTCGACGTTCGTGGTCGACGAGAAGGGCAAAATCGCCGAGGCGCAGTACAACGTCCGCGCCACCGGCCATGTGGCCAAGCTACGTCGCGACCTGTCCGTCTGACCCGAGGTTCGCCAGCAGTAGCGCCTCGGCGGTCGCGGCGCGTTCCAGCACCCCGAGGTGCAGGCTCTCGTTCACACTGTGCGCCTGTGTCGCAGGGTCTTCCACGCCGGTCACCAGGATCTTGGCCGACGGGAACGCCTTCGCGAACTCGGCGATGAACGGAATGGATCCGCCGACGCCGGTGTCGACGGGCTCCGCACCCCACGCGTCGCGGAACGCTGAGCGGGCCGCGTCGTAGACCGCTCCGCTGGCGTCGATTGCATACGGCTGGCCGACATCACCGGGTGTGACCGTCACCTGCGCGCCCCATGGCGCGTTGCGCTCGAGATGGCGTGTGAGCGCTGACAGGTGTGCAGCCGCGTCGCCGCCCGGCGCGACCCGCATGCTGACCTTTGCCCGCGCCCGCGGAATCAATGTGTTCGACGCCTTGTCGATCGGGGTCGTGTCGATACCGATCACCGTGATCGCCGGCTTGGCCCAAAGTCGTTGCGGCACCGAGCCAGAACCTATTTCGCAAACACCGGGCAGCAGGCCTGTCTCTTCGCGGACACGTTCCGGCGGGTACTCGACATCGGCTGCCGCCGCCTCGTGCATACCCTCGACAGCGACGTTCCCCTCATCGTCATGCAGGCTGGCAAGCAGTCGCACCAACACCGTCAACGCGTCCGGGACGACTCCGCCCCACAGTCCGGAGTGCAGACCGTGATCCAGCGTCGCCACCTCGACGACACAGTCGGCGAGGCCGCGCACTGTCACCGTCAGCGACGGCACCTCGGTGCTCCAGTTGTCGGAGTCGGCGATCACGATCACATCGGACGCCAGGGTGTCGCGGTGCGCCGCGAGCAGTCGCGACAGTGACGGGGATCCCGATTCCTCTTCGCCCTCCACGAACACCGTCACCCCGACGGAAGGGTTACCACCGTGGGCTCTAAAAGCTGCCAAATGCGTTGCGATGCCTGCCTTGTCGTCGGCGGTACCGCGCCCGTAGAGGCGGCCGTCACGCTCGGTCGGTTGAAAGGGCGGCGAGTTCCACTGGGTGTGATCGCCCTCGGGCTGCACGTCATGGTGGGCGTAGAGCAGCACCGTCGGCGCACCCGCCGGCGCGGGGTGCCGGGCGATGACGGCGGGGGCGCCTCCCTCGCTGACGATCTGCACATCCGCGAAACCCGCGTCCGACAACAGTTTCGCCACCGCGTCGGCGCTGCGCTGCACTTCACCGCGGCGCGCAGGGTCGGCCCACACCGATTCGATACGCACCAGGTCTTCCAGGTCCTGCCGCACGGCGGGCAGGACGTCACGCACCCGCTGCACCAATTCGCTCATGGCGGTTTACTCCTGGGACTCCAGGATCACCACGGCGGCGGCCGTATCCGCTTCATGGGTCATCGACAGGTGAATCGTCACGTCCTTCAGGTGTTCGCCGATGGCGCCGGAAAGCCGCACCTTCGGCCGGCCCCACATGTCGGTGACGACCTCGATGTCGCGGTGGATACCCTCCGGCAGCATCGGCCGTTTGGCGAACCGCGAACCGGACCAGGCCTTGATCACGGCCTCTTTGGCCGCCCACCGCGCAGCCAGATGCCGCGCCGCCGACGAACTCTTGTCGGCGGCATCGCGCCGCTCGCCGGGTGTGAAGGTCTCGGCGAACACCGTTCCCGGCTGGTCGACCTGTTCGGCGAAGTCGGGAATGGAGACCAGATCGATCCCCACTCCGACTACCGCCATGGGCACGACGCTATATCACTGCCCCGCAGGCAGGTACACATCGTCGTCTCCGAGCCGCGACGCGGCGTTCAGGAGCATTGCGGCCTCTTGCCGCTTCTCCGGAGTGTCACCGCCGAACCGGCGGTCCGCCGGCTTCTCGTACAGCGGCCGCCCGCCCGCGATCGCCGAAGCCAGCCGCAGCTGACCGGCGAGCACACGGGCGTCCGCCCTGCGCTTGTAATCCTCGCGCTGATCGGGGCTCAGCGCCGCGATGAACGCCTGCGGGTGCACCAGGGCCACCAGGCCGGAGACGTGTCCGAACCCGAGGCTGGTGATCAGACCGGCCTTCAACGGGAACTTGTCGCCGAACTTCAGGCTCTCGCGCAGCCAGACGAGGTGCTCGGCGCCGGACATTTCTTCGTCGACGCAATCCAGGCTGCGGTTCGGCGGGATGACGCCGTCGCGCATGATCTGGCACAGCCCCATCATCTGGAAGGCCGCGGCTCCGCCCTTCGAGTGACCGGTCAGGCTCTTCTGCGACACGACGAACAGCGGCGCACCGGCGGACCGGCCCATCGCGTCCGCGAGTCGTTCGTGCAACTCGGTCTCGTTGGGGTCGTTGGCCAGTGTCGAGGTGTCGTGCTTGGACAACACCGCGATGTCATCGGCGCCCACACCCAGCTTCGCCAATGAACGTGCCAGCTGCGACTCCCTTCCTCCGCGACCGGCGGCCAGCGCACCGAGCCCCGGAGCGGGGATCGACGTGTGCACACCGTCACCGAAGGACGACACATACGCGACGACCGACAGCACGGGCAGACCCATCTTGAGCGCGAGGTCGCCGCGGGCGAGCAGGATGGTGCCACCACCCTGGCCCTCGACGAACCCGAGCCGGCGGCGGTCGTTGGCGCGGGAGAACTTCGAGTCGCTGATGCCCTTGGCCCGCATCATCTCGGTGTCGGCCGTGGCCGCCATGTCACCAAAGCCGATGATGGCCTCCAGCGTCAGGTCGTCGTAACCGCCCGCCACCACGAACTCGGCCTTGCCGAGGCGGATCTTGTCCACGCCCTCCTCGACCGAGATCGCCGCGGTGGCGCATGCGCCGACCGGGTGGATCATCGAGCCGTAGCTGCCGATGTAGGACTGAACCACGTGTCCGGCAATGACATTCGGCAGGACCTCCTGCAGGATGTCGTTCGGCTTGTTACGGCCGAGCAGGTTGCCGTGGTACATCGTCTGCATCGACGTCATACCGCCCATGCCGGTGCCCTGCGTGCTGGCCACCAGGCTGGGGTGCACCCAGCGCATCAGCTCGGCCGGGGTGAAGCCCGCCGACAGGAACGCATCGACGGTGGTGACGAGGTTCCACAGCGCCAGCCGGTCGATCGACGAGACCATGTCGGCAGGAACGCCGTACACCATCGGGTCGAAGCCCGTCGGAATCTGTGCGCCGACCGTGCGGGACAGCTTCGTCTTGCGCGGCACCCGAATCTCGGTGCCGGCCTTACGCGTGACCTGCCAGTCGTTGCTGTCGGGCACCGGCGCGATGACCGTGTGCTCCGGATCGAACTCGACGAACGGACGGGCCTCGGACTCCGACGACACGACGAACGTGAAGTCCTTGTCGAGGAACACCGAAACCATGATGGGTGACGCGTGATCCGGATCGATGGCGCCATCGTCGACGAACTCGCGGATGCCCACCCGCTCGATGACCGCGTCGTGGTAACGCTCCACCAGCTCGCCCTCGTCGACCAGCTCGCCAGTCTGCACGTCGTACCAGCCGGGGGTGGGATCGTCCTCCCACTTGACCAGGCCGGTGGTCCACGCCAGCTCCAGCACGCCGGCCGCCGACAGCTCGTCGTCGACCTCCATCTCCAGCCGGGTGCGCGAGGAGCCGTACGGTCCGAGCTCCGCACCGCCGACGATCACCACCAGATCGGCGGGGTCGACGTCGAGGTCGTTCCATTCCGGCGGCGGTGCTGCCTTGTAACCGCGCGGCGGCGACGGCAACGCACGGATCGTGCCGTGGTCGTCGCCTTCCTCGTCCTCGACATCCGCACCGCCGGCTGCCTGTTCGTCGCGCGCATTGGCGGCCAACTCGGCGAGGTCGAGTTCGACCTCGGCCAGTCCACCGGTCAGATCGGCCTCCAGCGGCTCACGCGCAGCGGCCACCTTGGACTCGATGTCGCACAGGTCGAGCAGCATCCGTGCCATCTCATCGGTGGTGTAGGTCGTGACACCGGCTTCCTCAACGGCATCGACGATGGCGTCGTTGTGACCCATCAGCCCGGTGCCCTTGGTCCAGCCGATCAACGCGTGCGCCAACGAGACTCGCTGCGCCCACGATGATTCGGCCTTCCACCGGGTGACCAGCGCGTCGAGCGCCGACTTGGACTCACCGTAGGCGCCGTCACCGCCGAACATGCCGCGGTTCGGCGAACCCGGCAGCACCACGTGCAACCGGGCCGCGATATCGCGCTCGGCGCCGACGTGTGACAGCCCGCCGATCAGCCGCTGCACGGCCCACAGCAGAACCTTCATCTCCATTTCCGCACGCGAGCCGGCGTCGGACAGGTCGCCTGCCACGCGCGGCGCCGCGAACGGGAACAGCAGTGTCGGTGTCAGCGCGTCCTTGAGATGAATGGACTGCGGCCCAAGGCTTTCGGACTGCTCGGTACCGACCCACGACACGAGTGCGTCGATGTCGGTGTAGGACGCCATGTTCGCCGGCACCACCCACAGCTGAGCGTCATACCGGGCGTTGTTCCGATACAGATTGCGGTAGAAGGCCAGCCGGTTGTCGTCGAGCTTGGACGTGGTCGCGATGACCGTCGCCCCGCCGTCGAGGAGTTGAGCCACCACGGATGCCGCGATGGACCCCTTCGACGCACCGGTCACCACCGCTACCTCGTCGGTGTAGCGACCCTTGCCCGGGTTCTCGGCTCCAGCAGCCGCCCGGCCGTACAACGATGCGTGGATGTTGCGGCCCGCCGCCAGGGCCTTGCCCTGCCACCAGGTCGCCTGCGTGCCGACGATGTGTCCCGCACCTTCGTACCTCTCGGAGAGGCGCTGCCAGTCGGCGTCGATCTCGCCCTCGTCGAGCAGCCAGAGCCTGGCCAGATCCTCCCGTGCGCTGGCCCAGCGGTCGTCGAACAACACCGCCTTGCGGCCGTCGAACGTCGGAGCCACCAAACGCGGCCAGTCCGAACCCAATTCGGCCGTGACCAGATCGATGAGCTCGGCGTCCGTCGCGTCTGGCGTGCTGACCGGGGTGTCCAGCCCCAGTTGGCCCAGTATCAGACGCGCCGCCGAGGCGAGCACGCCGTTGGGACCGGTGACCTTCTCGGCGAATTCACCCAGCGCCGCGGAGTCCACGACACCTCCTCCACCGCCCGCGGCCGCGGGCAGCGTGACGACAACGCCGTGGCGAGCGCCTACCGCCGACACCGCGGCGTCGACGACCTTGTCGACGCTCGCCGCGTCCGCGAGAGCGCCGGCGTGCAGCCCGCCCAGATCGCCGCCGCGCACACTGGAACCTTCGCGGGTTCCCAGCGCCACCTCGACGGTGACGTGCTTGACCCAGCCGTCACCGAGCTCCCAGGTCTTCTTGACCCGTTCGGCGATGTACGCCGGCCGCTTACCTGACGGCCCGAGGACCGTACGGAGCTGGTCGTTGACCGCGTCGGAAAGCACTGGGCCGTAAGGCTTGTAGGTACGGGCCAGCTTGGTGACCTGCCCCTTCAGCCCAGCCAGATCGGCCTCCGCGGCGCCGTCGATGGCACCGAGATTCAGCTCAGAGCCGAGATCGACCAGGAGCTGGTTGCGCCGCGACGATGCTCCGTCGGTGATCGACTCGATGGAGTCCAGCGCTTCGATCTGATCGATGCGCATCTTCGCCGACAGTGCGATCAACGCCGTGGTGGCGTCGGCGGCGTCGTACACCAGATCGTCCGGACGGGGCCCGCCCGATGGCGCTGCGGGTGCGGCGGGTGCCGCGGGTGCCGCCTCGGCGGGAGCGGCTGCCTCCGCCGGCGCGGGCGCCGCTTCGACGTCCTCATCGAGGTCGGGCTCGGGATCGGTGTCGGTGGCGAACAGCACCGCAGCGTCGCGCTCCGAGTTCAGCACTTCGGTTGTGCTGTGCGAATACTCGGGCAGCTTCAGTGTGTTGGCGGCCAGGCCGGCGACCGTAGGCGCGGACTTGACGCCGATCTCGACGAACCGCTCGATACCGAGGCCGCCTGCAGCCTCCTCGATGAACAGCAGGTCCTGCGTCTCGATCCAGCGCACCGGGCTCGCGAACTGCCACGCAAGCAGTTCGATGACGACCTTGCGGCACAGCTCGGCCGGCTTCTCGTTCCGCCACGTGTCGTAGTCGGCGAGGATCTCGTCGAGCGGTTCGGCGGGCACCAGATCGCGGATCTCCTGGATGAAGTCGCGATCCAGCGTGAACGGCCGCGGCACCAGGTTCGGGATGTACTTACCGACGATCAGGGCAGGATCCTGGTCGCGCGGCATGACGCGCTCGAGCGAGCGCCGGAAGTCGGCGACTCCGACGCGCAGCACAGACGAGTGGAACGGCACGTCGATGCCGGGAACCAGGATGAACGACCGCTTGCCGCCGCTGATCTCGCGACGCTTCTCGACCTCTTCCTCCAGCACCTCCAGACCACGCACCGTGCCGGCGATGGCGTACTGCGAGCCCCGCAGATTGAAGTTCACGATCTGCAGGAATTCACCTGTGCGCTCGGCAATCTCGTCGATGAACCCCGGGACGTCAGCGTCGTCGAGATCGATCTGCGACGGCCGGATCGCGGCCAGCCGGTAGTTGGACCGGCCGAGGTGGTCGCGCGGAACGATGTCGTGCATCTTGCTGCCGCGGTGGAACACCACCTCCAGCAGCGCCTCCAATTCGTAGACACCACTGACGCACGCCAGCGCGGTGTACTCACCGACAGAGTGGCCGCACGCCAGCGCACCCTCGACGAACGCCCCCTGCTCACGCATCTCGGCGACCTGCGCGGCCGCTACCGTGGCCATCGCGACCTGGGTGAACTGCGTCAGGAACAGCACGCCGTCGGGGTGGTGGTAGTGCACGCCGCTGGCGATGAGGGAGGTCGGGTTGTCCCGAACCACATGCAGCACCGAGAAACCCAGGGTGTCGCGGGTGAACTTGTCGGCGGTGTCCCACACCTTTCGTGCGGCCTTGGACCTGGCGCGCACCTCCATACCCATACCCTTGTGCTGAATGCCCTGGCCCGGGAAGGCGTAGACGGTCTTCGGTGCGGCCAACTGAGCCGTCGCCGACATCACGAGTTCGTTGTTGACGCGCGCGGCGACCTCGACGATCTCGGCGCCGCGGTCGATTCCGACCCGGTCGACGCGGAAGTCGATGTCATCGCCCGGCAGCACCATTCCGAGGAAACGCGACGTCCAGCCGACGACGCGAGCCGGCGGAGCAGCCTTGCCATCGGTTGCGGCAACGACGTGCTGGGCGGCGGCCGAGAGCCACATGCCGTGCACGATGGGCGATTTCAGGCCGGCCAGCAACGCAGCCGCACGGTCGGTATGGATCGGGTTGTGATCCCCGGACACCACCGCGAAGGCACGCATGTCGGTCGGCGCGGCGACGGTGACGTCACGACGTCGACGACGCGGCGTCTCGGTCGCGTTGTCGGTGATCGCACCACCGGCGCGCGGCGGGTCGCCGAGTTCGGCCGCGCCCGTGCGGCCACGGATCGCGAACCGCTCCTGGAGTTCCGCCAACACGGTGCCGTTGGGGTCGGTGACCTCGACCGAGACCGGTACCACGCGCCCGTACTCGGTGTCGAATGCCGCCGAACTCGTTGCGGTGACCGTCAATTGGGCAGGGGACTTCGGCATCGGCGCGAGCAAGTGCGCGGCGTGGTCCAGGTGCACCAGGCTCAGCAGACCTTCGACCACGGGGATGCCGTCGTCGGTGGCAGCGGCACCGATAGCCGCGAAGACCGCGGGCCAGCAGTGACCGACGAGCGCATCGGGCACCAGGGTGAGACCCGGCGCCAGCGGCGCCCCGAAGGTCGCGGTGACACCGGTGTGGTCGGCGACCTGCTCGGGGTCCCACTTGACGCTGATCGTGGAGGCGTTGTTGCGCACCGGCGGCAACGCATCGGGTCCGTCGACACCTGCCGCGATCGCGAGGACCGAACGCATGGCCTTGGACGCGTCCTCGACGGTCACGATCGGCATACCGCCGTTGACCGTGCACGACGGCAGCGTGAAGGGAATGTCGATCCAGATGTCACTGAGCGGGACGCTCAGCGTGACCACGCCGTCGGCGTTCAGCTCCAGCCGCGCACCGGTGGACGGGTGTGTGGCCTGGGTATAACCCCGGGTCATCCCCTGCCCTCCGGTCGTGGGCCCATCGTTCCTGCCCGCCGAACGGCTTTCGTTTACCTGCCACTCCTGCGGCGCACCGATGCGGTGCACCGGGTTGATGGCGGTCCGGCCCGCCCACAGCACGTCGGGCGAATCGAGCACTACCGCGAGCGCACCGGTGACGTCGTTGCGCGCCTGGCGGCGGGACACCACCGGCACCGGCTTCGCGCCAGCGGCGAGCAGCTCATCGATCGACGCCTGCTCGAAGCGGTCGAGCAGCTCGCCGACCGGCTCGTCGACCCGCGTGATTCCGGCGACCGACTGGGTGCCCGGGATGATGCACACCTGGTCGGCGGTGTAGCGCGCGTCGTGCGCCTGCCACAGCGAGTCGCTGCGCCACCAACGCCGCACGTCCTTGTCGATGACGGGCACGAAGTTGACGGGCTTGCCCATGGTCTTGCACAGCGTGATGAAGAACGGCACATCCGCCGGGTGCAGCTTGAGCGTCTCGGCATCCGGATACCGCTGCAGCAGCAGAGCGATCGCGGCAGGCGGATTGTCCAGCAGCGCTTGGCCTTCGGGACCGTCCGCGTAGAGCGTCTCGATCGGCCCGGAGTCCTGGGGATGCAGCCGCGCCTCGGCGCGCTTGAGCATTTCGGCGAACCGGTCGCGCCAGGTATCGGCGACCCACGGGCTGTCGGGCGACTTGGTGTCGGCGGTGCTGTCGCCGTCACCGATCGCCAGCTCGACGTAGCGGTTCAGCCACTGCAGGTAGGTCATGGCGCCGATGTCGCCGAAGTACGGCTTTGCCGTGTCGGCCATCGCGGCGATCAGCTCGTCACGGCGCGCCGCGACCGCGTCGGCGTCACCGGCGACCTCGTCGAGCAGCCGACCGCAGCGCGACGCCGTGTTGTCGATCTCGTGAATGTCGGCGCCCAGCTGGCTGCGGCTGGAAGCCATGCCGCCGTTGGCTTTTCCGGCACTGATCCAGTGGTCGGTTCCGGTGGTCTCCACCAGCATCTGCTTGACGGCCGGGGAGGTGGTGGCCTCCAGGGTCGCCATGGCCGCGGTACCGACGAGGATTCCGTCGACCGGCATCTCAGGGAAGCCGTAGGGCTTGGCCCATGCGCCCGACAGGTACTCCGCCGCACGCTCCGGTGTGCCGACGCCGCCGCCCACACAGACGGTGATGTTGGGCAGCTTCCGCAAGTCGGCGTAGGTGGCCAACAGCAGGTCGTCGAGGTCCTCCCACGAATGGTGACCACCCGCGCGGCCGCCCTCGATGTGCGCGATGACGTCCTTGCCCGGGACCTCTGCAGCGATGTTGATGACCGACTTGATCTGGTCGACGGTGCCGGGCTTGAACACGACGTGACTGATGCCGACGCTGTTGAGCTCGTCGATCAGCTCGACGGCTTCCTCGAGATCCGGGATACCCGCGCTGATGACGACGCCGTCGATCGGCGCACCGGACTGACGTGCCCTCTGCACCAACCGCTTTCCGCCGACCTGCAGCTTCCACAGGTACGGGTCCAGGAACAGGGTGTTGAACTGAACGGCGCGTCCCGGCTCGAGCAGCGTGGTCAGCTCCGCGATGCGGTCTTCGAAGATCTCCTCGGTGACCTGGCCACCTCCGGCAAGCTCGGCCCAGTGCCCCGCATTGGCTGCCGCGGCGACGATCTTGGCGTCGACGGTCGTCGGGGTCATACCGGCGAGCAGCATCGGCGAACGACCGGTCAGCCGGGTGAATTTCGTGGACAGCTTCACCGAACCGTCGGGCAGCTGCACAGTCGTCGGCGCATAGCTCGACCAGGCGGGCAGCACCTCGGGCTCGGCTCCGACGGTGAACAGGTTGCGCTGCCCGGCGCGGGTCGCCGCGGGAACGATTCCGACACCGAGACCCCGGATCACCGGGGCGGTCAGGCGCGTCACCGTGTCGCTTGGCCCCAGGTCGACGATCCACTTGGCGCCAGACTCATGCAGCCGCTCGATCTCGGCCACCCAGTCGATGGGGCGAACGAAGATCGCCTCGGTCATCTCGTGGGCCATCGCGGCGTCGATGCCGCACTTCTCGGCCCAGCCCTCGACGACCTCGACACCGTCGGCCAGCCGCGGGGTGTGGAACCCGACCTCGACCTGCACCCCGTGGAATTCGGGTGCGAACACCGCTCCGCCCCGGAGCTTGTTCTTACGCTCCGCCTCTTCCCGCTCGGTGATCTTGCTGCAGTACAGCTCGAATCGGCCGAGTTGCTCCGGAGTCCCTGTGATGACAACGGAGCGCCTGCCGTTACGGATCGACAGCACCGGTGGCAGGACCGTGCGGACGTCGGTGCTGAACTCCTCGAGCAGCTCGCGCATGCGCTCCGGGTCGACATTGGTCACCGAGACCATTGGCGTCTTGTTGCCACGGCCGACCATGCCCCGGCGGCGGGACATCAACGAACCGGCAGCGCCGATCAGCTGGAGCAGCGCCAGCAGCTCGGCGTCTTTGGCGCCCTTTGCCCGCAGTGATTCGCACGCCATGATGCCCTGTGAGTGACCCGCCATGGCCACCGGCGGGGTGTTGTACAGATCCAGGCCCTGCCTGGTGAGCGCGCGGATGGCGGCCATCTGGGCCAGCAGGATGCCAGGGCCGGAGATCGCGGCGGTGACCAGTTGCTTGGTGGCGGGCAGCGGCTCCTCGGCGGCCAGCGCGCGCACCCACTGCATCGGCTCGAAACCGATGGGGCGCACGACGACCAATTCGCGGGCCACGGGCTGCAGCAGCAGATCGGCCTCGCCGACCACTTCACTGAGCTCGGACTCGATGCCTGCCGAGCTGACCAGTTCTTCGAGGTTCTCCAGCCAGGCAGCGCCCTGGCCACCGAACGCGACGGCATAGGGTTCGCCGGCGTTCAACCGATCGACGAGCGCGTGCGCGGCGGGACGGGCCCCCGAGCGTTCGGTGGTGGGGTCGGCGGGCACCCGGTGCTGCTCGTTGATCGTCACGTCTTTTTATCTCCCTCGGTACTGTCTGCGCGTATCGCTCGTCGTCTCTGGCGGCTGTGTGGTCTCTGTGTCGTCTCTGGAATGCTGACTGGCCCGCGCTCCCCCGCGGAGGCCATGTGATTCAGCGTCGAATCCCGACTCGTCCAAGGGTTTCAGCGGACGGTCCAGCCGTAGTAAGAGTGTCATAAGAGACGACACCATTTTCGCGTCCAAAATGGTTACTAGCGAGTTCTACGCATGGGTAACCGCTGCCTGGATAACGCGCACCTGCAAACCGGCCCAACCCATCCGGGACAAACGTCCTGCTGGCGGGTGGTTACGGTCGAGTAAGTGCAACAGCGCAGATCACAGCGGTATTGTTATAGAATCGTTACATAAATTTTTCGTCCGTGTCGACTTGAGGCTTCCCACCGTGCAGACGCGACATTACGACCGAATTTGTCTTGTCGGTGGCGCCGGCGACCTCGAAAAGTTTGCTGGCTTTACTTACTCATCGGTAATGTTTTCAGTCCCATTGCCCGAATTGGGGCTGCAATATGTGGTTGATGTCCACGCCCACTCCCCCGACGGACCGCTTGTCGATCTCAACCTGATGGATGTGGGCAGCGCGGTGCGCGATCCTGCCGGGCGATCCCCAGTTGTGCTGCCAGTAGTAGGAACCCAGGCCGTCCTGCGCCGCCCACTCGATGGTCTTGGAGTTGGCGTAGACGCCGGTGCGTTGATGGCCCAGCACCGCCTCCCAGCCGCGTAGATACGGCGCCACCTGCTGCTTGTACTGCTCATATGTCGGGTCGTCGTCGATCGAGGTATAGATCGGCGCGCCGTACGAACCGCCGGCGGCGACGTGCAACTGCCATCCCCGCTTGGCGTGTGCGACACCGGCATCCTGCCCGCCGAGCCAGTCCGCGGTGTCCTGCTTGCCGTACTGGTAGCAGGACACGATCTTGAGGCCGTTCTGGTAGAGATCGCGCGCTTCGGGCAGCTGGATCGGCTTTCCCAACATCCAGTCGCCTCCAGGTCGGCGGTCCGAAACGTATCGGATGGCGCCCAACGCGCCGGCGGACTTGATGTCGCTGGCGCTGATCACCCCGGCTGCATAATCAAGCAGAACTCCCAGCGGCGCCGCGGACGCGGTGGCCGGCGCTGCAGCCGAGGTCAGCGCTTGCAGGCCAGCGCCGACAGCGAGCGCAGCCGGCACCGCAGCGGCACCCTTGAGCACGTCGCGGCGGGAGATCAACACGTGCCACAGAGTACGACAGTTACATCACAATTCACGTTGGTGCCACTGGTCACAGCTGTATCAAGATTCCTTCTGTGCCGCGGCGTGGGTCCCTATGGCGGGCGGGGTGTGAGGTAGCCGAGCGAACACAGGTGACGCGAAATCGGCGATGAACTGCGGTCGGATGTGCCAATTCATACGATTAGCCATGCCTTCGGACACAATCGCCGCACAATCCGCTGCGAAAGTGCCCGCTGATGTTCGAAATCCGCAGGTCGAACTCCTCGGCGTCCGGAAGGAGTTCGGCCACGGGATCGTCGCTGTCGACGGCGCCGACCTCACAGTCGCCGACGGCGAACTGTTCGCGATCCTCGGCCCCTCTGGGTCCGGGAAGACGACGGTCCTGCGCATGATCGCGGGGTTCGAGCACCCGACAGCCGGGGCGATCAGACTCGGCGGCATCGACGTGACCGGTCTGCCCGCGCGGCGCCGCGACGTCAACACGGTGTTCCAGGAGTACGCGCTGTTCCCGCACATGACCGTCGCGCAGAACATCGAGTACGGCTTGAAGGTGCGGGGCGTGCCCAAACCCGATCGCAGACGTCGTACGGCCGATGCACTCGACATGGTCCGACTCACCGAGCACGCGCGTCGCCGCCCGGAGCAACTCTCCGGCGGGCAGCGTCAACGCGTGGCGTTGGCACGCGCCCTGGTGGGACGGCCACGGGTGTTGCTGCTCGACGAGCCGCTCGGTGCACTGGATCTCAAACTGCGCGAGCAGATGCAGATCGAGCTCAAGGCGATCCAGCGCGACGTGGGCATCACATTCGTCCTCGTCACCCATGACCAGGACGAGGCGCTGAGCGTGTGTGACCGTCTCGCGGTTTTCAACCACGGGCGCATCGAGCAGGTCGGCGCGGCCCGCGAGGTCTACGAAAGCCCCGTCAACCGGTTCGTCGCAGATTTCGTCGGAACCTCGAACGTGTTGGAGGGCGCGGCCGCCGAAGCGCTCATCGGGCGTGCCGGAATGTTCGTCGTCCGGCCCGAGCGGATCGGCGTCTTCGCGGCCGAAACCGATTCGGTTCCCGGCGTACGGACTGCCGCGGCGACGGTGTCCGAGCTCATCTACTCCGGGCCCACCACCCGGATCACCGCACACACGCAGATCGGCGTGACCCTGACAGCCACGGTTCTGACCGCCAGCACATGGCTGCCGTCAGATCTGCGCCACGGCAGCCAGATCACGTTGGCCTGGCCCGAGAAAGCCATCCACACCCTGAAGACCGAGGAGTAGCGAATGCCGTCTATGACAAGGGCAACTCTCGTGCTCGCCACGTGCGTCGCACTCGTGCTGGCCTGCGTTACCGCCTGCGGTGCCGATCAATCCGGCGGAACCGGTGAGAAGCCGCCAAAGCTGGAGCCACTCAGCGCACTTGGCGATGGCGAAGGGGAACTGAACCTCATCGCGTGGGCGGGTTACGCAGAGGATGGCTCCAACGACCCCACGGCGGACTGGGTGACTCCCTTCGAGCAGAAGACCGGGTGTAAGACCAACGTGAAGATCGGCAACACCTCCGACGAGATGGTGCAGCTGATGCGCAGCGGTCAGTACGACGGCGTATCGGCGTCCGGCGACGCGACGCTTCGGCTGATCTATGCCGGGGACGTGGCACCCGTCAACACCGATCTGGTGCCGAACTACGCCTCGATTTCGTCGTTCCTCAAGGACAAGTCGTGGAATTCGGTTGACGGGCAGATGTACGGGATCCCACACGGCTGGGGCGCCAACCTCTTGATGTACAACATCGACGTTGTCCGCGACGCACCCAACTCGTGGTCGGCGGTGTTCGACGATGCCGGAACGTACAAGGGCAGGGTCACCGCGTACGACTCCCCCATCTACATCGCCGACGCCGCACTGTATCTATCCAAGTCCAAGCCGGAGCTCGGCATCAAGGATCCGTACTCTTTGACGACCGAACAGCTCGATGCTGCAACCGAATTGCTCAAGAAGCAGCGGGAGAACATCGGCGAGTACTGGTCGGACTACACCAAGGAAGTGCAGGCATTCGAATCCGGCACGTCGGTCATCGGGACGACCTGGCAGGTCATCGCGAACACGATCGGTTCGGAGAACAGGGTGCAGGTGAACACCGTGCTGCCAAAGGAGGGGTCCACCGGATGGTCCGACACCTGGATGCTCGCGGCGAAGGCGGCCCACCCCAACTGCATGTACAAGTGGATGGACTGGATCTCCTCACCGGAAGTCAACGCCCAGGTCGCCGAATTCTTCGGTGAGGCACCGGCGAACGCCAAAGCGTGTGAGCACACCAGCGACCCTGACTTCTGCGATATCTACCACGCCACCGACGAGGACTTCGCCGCCAAGATCCACTACTGGACGACACCGCAGAAGAACTGCGTGGACGGCAGCGGCGACAAATGCACGGCCTACAACGAATGGGTCGACAAGTGGCAGCAGATCAAGGGGTGATGCCGCGCGGTGATGAGCGCTCGCGCGAAGAACAGATAAGCGGGACCGCTTTCGCCCCGTCGAGGTCCATGCGACGGCGGATCAGCCTCGCCTTTCTGCTAATTCCACCCTTGACCTGGCTGGTGGTGGCATACCTCGGATCACTTGCGGTGCTGCTGGTCTCGGCATTTTGGAGCACGAACTCCTTCACCGGTGCGGTGGTGCGCTCGTTCACCTTCGACAACGTCGCGCGAGTACTGACTGACGAGGTCTTCCGCACGGCGACGCTGCGTACCGTATCGGTGGCACTGGCCGTCACGATTCTGTGCGCGGTGCTTGCGGTGCCGCTGGCCTTCTATATGGCCAAGATCGCCTCGCCGCGTGTGCGTTTGGCGCTCGTGGTCGCGGTGACGACTCCGCTGTGGGCCAGCTACCTGGTGAAGGCATACGCCTGGCGCATGCTGTTGTCCCCCGAGGGACCGCTGTCCTGGGCGACGAGCTACACGCCCGGCTATGGACTGATCGCCACAATCGTGACCCTGACCTACCTGTGGCTGCCGTACATGGTCATCCCCGTGTTCGCGGCGTTCTCGCGCGTACCTGACTCGCTGATCGACGCGAGTTCGGATTTGGGCGCCTCCGACTTGTCCACGCTTCGGATGGTGTTGGCGCCGTTGGTATTCCCCGGGATCGCCGCAGGGTCGATCTTCACGTTCTCACTCTCGCTCGGCGACTACATCGCCGTCACGATCGTCGGCGGCAAGACTCAACTGCTCGGCAACATCATCTACGGTCAACTCGTCACCGCCAACAATCAGCCGCTCGCCGCGGCGCTGTCGATCATCCCATTGGTGGCGATCGTGGCTTACCTGCTCGCGATGCGTCGCACGGGCGCACTGGAGAACGTCTGATGTTGTCGGATGGCGCGCGTCGCCTGTTTCGCGGATGGACGGTTCTCGTCCTGCTGTTCCTCTACGTGCCGCTGCTCCTCGTGGTTGTCAACGCCTTCAACAGTTCCCGGACCTTCGCCTTCCCGCCGACCGGCTTCACCCTGCGCTGGTGGTCGGACGCCTGGAACAGCGAAGGCATGTGGCAGTCGCTCGCCAATTCGGCCGTGGTGGGCCTCGGGGCGACGGCCATCGCACTGGTGCTCGGGACGATGGCCGCCGTCGCCGTGCAGCGCTACGACTTCTTCGGCAAGCATGTGGTGAGTTTTCTTGTGGTGCTGCCGATTACACTGCCGGGTATCGTGACCGGCATCGCCCTGAATGCCACGTTCACCTCCGCGTTGGGCATGTCGCTCGGCCTGGCCACAGTCATCGTCGGTCATGCGACCTTCTGTGTCGTCATCGTCTTCAACAACACCCAGGCACGGCTACGTCGGCTGGGAAGCAACCTCGACGACGCCTCGGCCGACCTCGGGGCCTCTCCCTGGCAGACCTTCCGCTACGTGACATTCCCGATGATGCGCGGCTCGCTGTTCGCGGGCGCGGTGCTGGCGTTCGCACTGTCCTTCGACGAGATCGTCGTCACGACATTCACCGCGGGGCCGACCGTCCAGACACTGCCGATCTGGATCTTCGGAAACCTGTTCCGGCCGAACCAGGCACCCGTCATCAACGTGGTCGCCGCGGCGCTGACGATCGTCGCGATCATTCCGGTGTGGCTGGCCCAGCGCTTCGGTGGCGACCCGGCGACCACCAGGGTGTGAACGCCGCTACTGTTCGAGGATTTCACTCAGCGGCACGCCGGCGGGATAACTCGATGCCGCGGTCGACATCAGGCGCTGCAGCGATCTGTCGATCTGACCGAACACCACGCGGTCCCACAGGTCTCGGTAGTCCTGGGCGATCTGGGCCAGCTCGTCGATCTCGCCCGCCTCGGGCATGTGGTCCTTGCCGAATCTGGCCTCGACCGACTCGTCCAGCGTCTGGACGAAAACGCGAGCCAGCTCGTCGACGATGTCGCGAGTCGCCTCATGGATTCGCATCAGTGCGCGGGCGTACAGCAACTGTTCAGAAGTCCGCCCCAAAATGTCACCGATCGCGGGATCGGGTACGACGACACGCCCGTCACGCAGTTCCGCCAGGCCGTAGTCGATCAGCCGTTGCGCCTCACCACTGTTCGGATCGAGGTCGACGGCGTGCTCCGGCGGTGCCGCCGGCTTGCCGCCCGAAGGACGCGAGCCGTCTCCGTCGGCGGCTTCGGTGGCGACACCGTCGTGGCGCGGCCCCAGAAGGGCGCGCTGGATGCCGAGGATGTCGGCCAGATCGACACCCTGGCGCATGCTCGCGAAGAACTCGGCGATGTGTGCTGAGTTGAATCCCCGGCGAAGGAGTTGGTTGATCGTTCGTAGCTGCGACAGGTGGTAGTCGTCGTAGTACGCGGAACGGCCGACCCGGCGCGGCGGGTCGAGCAACCCGCGCTCCCGGTACGCACGAATGTTGCGCGCGCTGACCCCGGAGGTCCGCGCGAGCTCATCCAGGCGATATTCAGCCAACGGCAAGCACTCCGATCCGGAGATGGGCGTGCATCAGCTGTGGACCGTGACGGTTCATCGCTCTACTGTAGCGCGCACCGTGGCTTCGAGCGAAGACATCGCGGCCATGGATCTATTACATCAGCTAATCTACGCATGCGTCACCATCTGCATATTTGACGCGATAGTAAATACTTATTGAACAAGATCGTGCAGATCTAGCCAACTCGGTCACGCCTGTCCCGTACACAGTGAGCGAGACCACCGGTAAACGATTGGCCTCCGGAGCGTCCGTTGCGGGAGGATGGATTTGGCGGACATTGAGACAAATCGGTAGTGAGGTTCGGCGTGCGTCCATGGATTGTGTGGGCCACCGGTCTGTTTGCCTACATCGTCGCCGTCCTGGACCGCACCACGCTCGGCGTTTCCGGGCTGGACGCGGCCGATCGCTTCAGTGCCGGCCCCACGGTGCTATCGGCGTTCGTGGTGCTGCAGGTCATCGTCTACGCGAGCGCCCAGGTCCCGGCGGGACTACTGCTCGACCGTTTCGGCTCCAAGACCCTGATTGCCGCGGGTGCCGCACTGATGGCCTCCGGCCAGCTCGCGTTGGCTTTCACCGAGTCCCTGCCTGCGGCGATCGGGGCACGCGCGGTCGTCGGCCTCGGTGACGCGTTCACCTTCATCTCGGTGTTGCGACTGGTTCCGCACTGGTTCACACCTCGGCAGGTCCCGCTGGTCACGCAATTGACGGGGATCTGCGGCCAGCTGGGCCAGGTGCTCTCGGCCATCCCGTTCTTCGCGCTGCTCACGGGTCTGGGCTGGACCACTGCTTATGTCTCGGTGGCGGCGCTCGGCGTGCTGTCGATAGTCCTCACCCTGCTGCTGGTCCACGACACGCCAGAGGGCCGCATAGTCGAGCACGAAGCCACCTCGCTCCGCGAGATCATGGTCAGCGTCAAGACCGTGTGGTTGCGGCCGGGGACGCGCTTGGGCTTCTTCACCCACATGGGCACCCAGTTCTCGGTGACCGTCTTCGCGCTCATGTGGGGCGTCCCGTATCTGACGGTGGCTCAGGGTCTTTCGGCCACCGTCGCGGGAACCCTGCTGACCCTGTCGGTCGTCGCCGCCATCTCTGCGGGCATCCTGATCGGCATCTTCACCGGTCGGCGCCCGCATCGCAGGTCGTGGCTGGTGCTCTGCATCATCGCCAGTAATGCCGTCATCTGGTCGGTGGTGCTGGCGCTGCCCGGCCGCGCACCGCTATGGCTGCTGGTGGTCCTGATCGTGGTCATCTCGGTCGGCGGACCCGGGTCGATGGTCGGGTTCGACTTCGCCCGCACGTTCAATCCGCGGGCGACACTCGGAACCGCATCGGGAATGGTCAACATGGGCGGCTTCATCGCGTCGCTGCTGGTCATGCAGATCATGGGCGTCATCCTCGACGCGGCGGGCGGCATCTCGTTCGAGGCGTTCCGGCAGGCGTGGACGGTTCAGTACGCAGTCTGGGCGTTCGCCGTCGTGGGTATCCTCATCACGCGTCGAAAGGCGCGTGCGGTGTTGAAGGCAGACCAAGCCAGGATGCTGATGGAGGGCTTCGACCCGAGTCCGGCCCCCCGCTAGCCTCCCCCGAGCGCCCTGCCGATATCCGCGGCGGCGTGCCGGTGGCCGGCCACCTCGTAGCCGACGACGGTCACCAACGGCGCCAACGTGACAACCAGCAGGCAGTTCGCCATCGAGAAGCCCGACGCTGCCAGCCACACTGCGGTACTCAGAACCGCCGCGCTCAGCACCAGAAGCACGACGTGGAACAGCGCGACCTTGCGCACGATCACGAAGTAGAGCGCGTAGATGGATGCGATGTAGAGGCCGACCGGCAGCGCCACCGCCAAGACGGTCTCGGTGGAACTCAGCTTGGAATGGTGCTCGATGTAGTAGGCCGAGACGTGCAGGCCCGCACCGGTCGCCACGATCGCTCCGTACATGACGATCGGCAGGTAGCCGAACCAGAACGACCGCTCGCGATGGGCAGCCAACAACTCCGCCTGTGGCACCACGAAGTACGACCACCACATGCCGAACGTCAGCCCGATGCCGGCCACCACGACGAACGCGGCGTCGAATGACCAACCCTGCGCGCTGACGACCGCCGACAGCGACGCCACGGTGCCGACGACGCCCTCACCGAGTGAAATGATCGCCAGCAATCCATAGCGTTCGGCGATGTGGTGCGCATGCCAGGGTGTGCCGCCCGCGCGGTACTCGGCGATGATCGGTCCCAGGGTCTCCACCGCGATGAGCACCACGACCATCGCGAATGTCACCGGGATCGACTTGTGCACCAGGGCGCCCGCGATCCAGCCGACCTGGGCGATGGTGACCCACAGCGCATAGGTGAGACAAGCCGACCGACGCGAGGGGTCCTGCCTGGCCGCTCGTAACCACTGCCCTACCAACGCAATTCGCATGATGACGTATCCGGCCACCATCACCCGGCTGTCCACGTGTTCACCGTGTTCGATCGATGCGAACATCGGCGGGAAGCCGAGTGCCATGATGATGACGCCGACCATTTGCAGCATGGTCATCAATCGGTAGACCCAGTCGTCGGTGTCGTAGGCCGATGCGAACCAGCTGAAGTTGATCCACGCCCAGCACACCGCGAACGTCGCCAGCGAGAAACCGAGCAGGCCGGCCCCGACATGGTTCTCTGCGAGCATGTGGGCGAACTCGTTGGCGGCGATGCCGAATGCGATGACGAAGGTCAGGTCGAACAGCAGCTCGAGCGGTGTCGCAACCCGGTGCTGCTCGTCGGGATCACGACCCGCCATCCGGCGCACCCGGTGCTGGATCGTGATCGGTTGTGGCTGCCCGTCGCTCATGACCTACATTCCACCGCATCCCCCGGCCGGGGTAGCGCTCGACGGCAGGGTTCGCCCGTCCTACCGTGGTGTCGTGGACCAACTTTCCGATGACGTCGCCGCCTTCCTGTCAGAAGGGACCAGAACCGGGATGCTGGGTTACCTGGCGTCCGACGGTCGACCACTGGTCGCGCCGGTCTGGTTCGTCGTGGACAACGGCCAGCTGGCGTTCAACACGGGCAAGGACACCGCCAAAGGGCGGGCGATCGTTCGCGATCCGCGCGTGGTGATGTGTGTTGACGATCCGCATCCGCCCTACTCCTTCGTCCAGATCCAGGGCGTCGCCACCGTCAGCGAAGACCCCCAAGACCTGCTCGACATCGCCACCCGAACCGGCGGCCGGTACATGGGCGCCGACCGGGCCGAGGAATTCGGCCGCCGCAATGGTGTGCCGGGCGAACTCGTGGTGCGGATAAGACCGACCAAGGTGCGCAACGCCTTCGATCTGGCGAACTGAGGGTGAGCGCTACGCCGGGGTCTGTGGCAGTTGTGCTCGCCGCCGGAATGGGAACACGGGTGGGAGCCGACGGTAACAAGGCCTATCTGCGGGTCGCCGGCCGCTCGATGGTGGCCTGGTCAATCGATACGCTGACCCAAGCGCCCGAAATCGCGCGCACAGTGCTGGTGTTCCGACGCGGTGAGCGCGAGCTGGCGCAGGACACGATTGCGCGGGAAGTGCCTTCGGCGACAGTGGAATTCGTCGAGGGTGGCGACAGCAGGCACGCCTCGGAGTTCAACGTGTTGCGGCATCTGGCCCCCGACATCGAAGCCGGCACCGTCGACGTCATCATCATTCACGACGCAGCGCGGCCGGTCGCCGATCCCAATATGTTCGTCACGGCACTGTCGCTGGCCCGCGAATTCGGCGGCGCCATACCGGCAATACCCGTCACCGATGTGGTCCGCGGCGGAGCCGACGTGGATCTCGAATCCTTGCCGGGGCCAGGCGGGCTGGTCCGCGTCCAGACGCCGCAGGCGTTTCGCGCCAAGCCGCTGCTCGACGCTTATCGCGCCGCGGAGCGCGACGGATTCGAGGGCACGGACACGTCGTCGTGCATCGAGACATATGCCGACGTCGAGATACGCACGTTCCGAGGCGAACAGCGCAACCTTAAGGTGACCTACGCACGGGATATCGCGGTTGCCGAACGCCTTCTCACCTCCCGCGAGGGTCCGACTCCCTGCTCGCGATGATCGCCTCGATCAATTCGGCGTCCCCGGGTAGTTCGACGCGGAAGACATCGGGATCGCCGTCGACGACAGTGATGTGCGCCGCAGCATCGATCGCCGTCGCGATCTCGTCGACATCATCGGACACGTCCTGACCGAGCAGTTCGGCCAATGCGCCGACGGCGAAGCCACGGGGATACTGCACCGCGCGCAACGCCGAGCGATCCACCGTGGCGATGATCGCGCCATTCGTGTCGACGGCCTTGACGCTGTCGGTAACGGCGAGGATCGGCGTCACGATCGCGCCGCCGCCACGCATGGCCTCGATGACGCGCTCTGTCAGATCGGGTGACGTCAGCGGGCTGGAGATGTCGTGCACGAGGACGTGGCTCGTCGAGAACGGTTGTCGCTCAACGCTGGCCAGCGCTGCTTTCAGGCAGTCTGCTCTGGTGGCCGTGCCGCCGACCGCCGCGATGCTCACGCCGTCCAGATCCGGTGACGCGAGTGCGGCGCGAACCTCACCGATCAGGGGTTCGGCCGCTGCCACGACAACGCGACCCGGCTCGGCGACGACACCGAGTATCGACGACACGACGCGGGCCAGTGCAGGCACGCCGTCCAGCGGAAGGAATGCCGACGCCGTATTGTCCGCGACCGAAACCGGCAGCGGCACAATGCCCGAAAGCTCCACTGGCTCTCGCGTCGCTAGACCGGGTCGAATGCCGAGATCAGCCAGCGGCCGTCGATCTTTTTCAAGCCGACCTTGACGCTGCTCGCCGCGAACGAGCCGTCCGGGTTCTCCTTGCTGGTGGTCACCTGGTTGACGAACAGCAACACGACCGCGGAGTCCGGATGCATCTCCGCCACCGCGGCCCGCACCACCGACGCGGCGGTCTTGACCTGTTTTTCCTTGGCGGCCGGGGTGACGATCTTTTCGGTGAAGTCCGTGTAGTACGACAGGAAGTCACCGGTCAGATTCGACTTCGCGTTCGCGAAGTCCTTGTCGAGCGAGTCGGGTGAGTACGAGAGCAGCGCCACCGTGCCGT
Organism: Mycolicibacterium rhodesiae NBB3; assembly: GCF_000230895.2. The sequence goes on along the minus strand of NC_016604.1, from coordinate 4,043,125 downwards.
TCTTGGCGGCGTCCAAGGCGACGTTCGCTGCGGCCGCGTTGGTCTGCTGGTCCATGCGGTAGTCGTGGAAGTAGAGCCAGCCGGCCACGCCTGCCGAGGCGAGCAATGCGACCGCCACCAGAATGGCGCTGACGTAACGGCGGAACCCGCGTGCCGGACTCCGGTCGACGCGAGCTTTCTTGGTCACCTTCTCGGCTGCGATGTCGTCCTTCTCGGCTGCGACGTCGTCCTTCTCGGCTTCGTCGACGTCTGCGGGTTCGGTGAGCTCGACCGCGGCATTGCTCTCGTCGACAGTGGGATCGTCCGCGGTCGTTTTCTTGTTCTCGTCGGTCACGGCACGAACTCGACTTTCGACATCTTGATCTGCCCGCCATCGACTCTCTCGAGGTTGACCGACAACCGCCACGCGCGCGGCTCCTGTTTTGCGCCCGAGGCATTGGTGACACGAGAGGTGGCCGCTACCAACACGACAGCGGAATCGGGGGTCATCGACTCGACGGCGGTGGAGGTGACGGTGACATCTGTGATCACCTTGGAGTCCTGCGCGACCTTGACGAAATCGGCCGCCTGGTCCTCGAAGTCGGTCTTGAACTGACCGGTCGTGTTCTCGATGATGCGCTTAACGGCTTCATCGGCGGTGTTGAAGTCCAACGACATCAGCGTCACGACACTCTGTCGACCCGCTGCCGAATACTCCGCGTTGAGTTGCTGTTCTTTCACCGCTTTCCGGTGCTCGTTCACCATCAGCACGCTGAGCGTGATCAGCGCGGCCGTGCACATGATGGCGAGCGTCATCGCGACGACTTTGAGGATGAGCCCCCAGCGGCGTCGGCGCGGGGCGGCGTCCTGGACATCCTCGCCTTCGGCGTCGAGACGCTCCGCCTCGAACGCATCGATGTCCACCGGTGCATCGGCGGTCACCTCGGCGTCGTCTTCGGTGTCCGCTTCGGCCGCAGCTTTGGCCTCGGCCTCAGCCTTGGCTTTGGCCTCGGATTCCTGCGCCTCTCGACGCAACCGGATCGCCTTGGCCTTTGCGCGCGCTGCGGCGGCCACGGCCTCCGCCTCGGCCGCTTCCGCCTCGGCCTGCTCGGCGAGCGTCAGCGCGTCGTCCGCCGTACCGTCTTCCGCCTTGGGCGTCGCCTCGACGCGATCAGTGTCGGTCACCGACGCGCGGCGCTTGAATGACGGCACGGCGACCTCCTTGTCCGTTATGCCCACTGCTCATGAGAATGCCATTTTCCTTTTTTGCGTATCGCTGCGACGATACCTGCCCCCCGCAGGACCGGACAAAGCCGCCTTTCCTGCGGAAATGCTATTTACGCGCTGTGCGCGCGCTCAGCTGTGTCATCAACGCAAGTGGTCCTTCATCACCTTGCCCGTGGCGTTCAACGGCAGCTTGTCGAGGAACTCTACAGAGCGGGGCACCTTGAAACCCGCCATTCGCCGGCGGCTCCAGTCGATGAGGTCGTCACCGCTGATCGAAGGCCCGTCGTCCTTGGTCACGATGAAGGCCTTGCCCACCTGACCCATCCGTTCATCGGGCACACCGATCACGGCGGCCTGCGCGACGGCCGGATGCTCCAGCAGAAAGCCCTCGATCTCCGCGGGATAGGCGTTGAAGCCGCCGACGATGAACATGTCCTTCTTGCGGCCGACGATCTTCAACCGGCCCGCGGCATCGAACGTGCCGAGGTCGCCGGTGTGCAGCCACCCGTCGGGATCGATCGCCTCGGCGGTGGCGACGGGGTCGTCCAGGTATCCCTGCATGACGTTGTAGCCGCGCACCAGGACCTCGCCGTCGTCGGCGATGCGCACCTCGACGTCCTCGCACGGCAACCCCGCGGTGGTCGCGACGTCCTCAGGTGAGTCCCCCGGCCTGGACAGCGTGACGTTGCCTGCCTCGGTCAGTCCGTAGCCCGTCATCAGCGATTCGAAGGGCAGGTCTTCGCGGATCCTCCGAATCAGTTCGACGGGGATGTCCGCTGCGCCGGTCACTGCGGCGCGCAGCGTGGCCAGTTTCGTCTTGTCGGCGACGGTGAGCAGCGAGTGATACAGCGTCGGTGGGCCTGGGAGCATCGTGATCCGTTCGGCCTCAACCAGTTCCACGACCCGGTCGACGTCGAATACCGCCACCGGCACCATCGTCGCGCCGCGCAGAAACGACGCGACCAGACCCGCTTTCAATCCGAAGGTATGGAAGTACGGGTTGATCATCAGATAGCGATCGCCGTGCCGCAGGTCCGCGAGCGTCGCCCACTCCTCGTATGCGCGCAGCGTCTGGAGGTGATTCATCCTCGCGCCCTTGGGCCTGCCCGTCGTACCTGAGGTGAAGATGACATCGGAGATGTCGGATCCGCTGACCTCGCGATGCAGCGGCGACCCGCTGGCAAGGAAGTCGGACTTCAGGTCGATCACCGGAACGCCCTCGGGCGCTTCATAATCCTGTCCCAGAAAACCCTGCTGGATCATGACGGCCTTCGCGCCGCTACGCACGATGATGTCGGCGGCCTCATCGGACTTGAACCGCGTGTTCACCGGGACCAGCACAGCGCCTGCGGTCATGATCCCGAAGGCGGCGATCATCCACTCCGCGGAGTTCGGCGCCCACACCGCGACGCGCTCACCCTTTTCGACACCGAGGTCAGCGAAAGCTCCGGCAGCACAACGGATCCGGTGCACCACGTCGGAGAAGGACAGTCGCAGCGGACCGTCGACGACCGCTTCCGCGTCGCCGAACCGGTCCGCTGCGCTCAAGACCATCTCGGGGATGGTCTGCCACTTGTCGATTGCGCTGCTCCTCATCGGGCGCGGGGCGCCCTTGATCGTCGCAGCGCGGGCGCCGGCTTTGTCACGTCGTGACGAGACGCCCCAGGTTGCCGCCCATGATCTTGGCCTGGTCCTCGACCGAGAGATGCTCGAGCGCGGTCACGTAGTGCGTCGGCTCCGCAAGGCCTTCAGGGTGTGGCCAGTCGGATCCGTACAGCACCTGCTCGACGCCGATGAGGTTGATCAGGTCGTCGATGCCCTCCTCGTAGAAGGGGCTGACATAGATGCGGCTCTTGATCTCCTCGATCGGGTTACCGAGGAACGCCTCAGGGGCCTTCTTCCAGACCTCTGCCATGGAGTCCAGCAGCGGGAACATCCACTTCGAACCGGCCTCGACGATGCCGACCTTGAGCTTCGGATGCCGGAACAGCGCACCGTGAATCACCCAGGAGGCCACCGCATCCTGGATGGGTCGCCACTCGTTGAGGATCGACATCGCGTTGGTCTGGAACGGCAGCATCTCCTGTGTGGCGCCGTCCCACTCGGAGGTGTAGCGGGAGTAGCCGCTGTCCGACGAGTGCATGCCCACGAACACGTCGTGGTGGACGACGCGCTCCCAGAACGGGTCGAACTCGGGCAGCGCGAACGACCGAGGGCCGCGGAAGCCGGGCACGGGTGCGGGGCGGATCAGGATCGCGCGGGCACCGCGCTTGACGCACCACTCCAGTTCCTCGATCGCCTTCTCGACGATGGGCAGGGTGATCACCGGCGTGGTGAAGATGCGGTTCTGGTAGTTGAAGCCCCACACCTCGTCGAGCCACTCGTTGAGCGCGTGGATGAGCACGTGGATGGCGACGGGGTCGTCGGAGAGCCGCTCCTCGATGAGACTGGCCAGCGTCGGGAACATCAGGGAGCGCTCGATGCCGAGCTCGTCCATCTTCTCGATGCGCGGCCCGGGCTCGAAAAACGCGGGAATGGCGCGCATCGGCTCACCGAACAGCTCACGCTTGCTCTTGCCTTCGGGGTTGCCGAACTTGAAGTACTCCTCCCAGGCGCCCGGCTTGGCGACCACGTTGAACGTGGGATTCGGAATGTAATTGCTGATCACCCCGCGCAGCGCGATCTTGGTGCGGCCGTTGATCTCGACGTACTGGACGAGGTCCTTGTACTCCTTGGGGAGGTACTTGGTCATCGCCTCTGGCGGCTCGTACAGGTGGTTGTCCGCGTCGAACAGCGGAAACGGAATGTCGACCCGATGCGACAGCTGGCCCATGAAAGACTCCTTATCCTCTTGCGAGAATCCTATTCTCCTATTGGCATGGTAACAAGGTTTCGACCGTAGTGGTAATGACGTTACCGCTCCGGCTACCAGCCGCTCAAGCCTGTAGTGACTGCCTGACGCGAAACTTCTGCACCTTGCCGCTCGCGGTACGCGGATAGTCGTCGACCCGGTGCAGTTCCTCCGGCCACTTCTGCACTGCGACGCCGGCGGCCTTGAAGTGCTCGCGCACCTCCTCGAGGGTCGGCGTGGCGTGGCCGTCGCGCACCCGCAGCACCGCGGCCGCACGTTCGCCAAGCCGGTTGTCGGGCACCGCGACCACCACGGCCTCGACGACGGCGGGCATACCGAGCAGGACCTCCTCGACCTCGAGCGCGCTGATGTTCTCACCGCCGCGGATGATCACGTCCGCCTTGCGGTCGGTGATGGTGAGGTAGCCGTCGTCGTCGAGCACGCCGACATCACCTGTGCGGTACCAACCATCCGCATCGAATGCACGCTCGGTCAGCGACTCGTCGGTGTAGCCGAGGCACAGGTCGGGACCCCGGCTGAAGATCTCGCCGTCGGGACCGAGCCGGATCTCCACTCCCGGCCGGACGTCGCCGTCGGTGAACAGGCGCTTGTCCTCGGGCGCGCTGCGCCGCGACCCGGTGATCGACGGGTGCTCGGTGCTGCCGTAGGAGCGGAAGACGAACATGCCGAGATCGGCCAGCCGGCGGGTCACCGCCGCAGGAACCGTCGAGCCGCCGAGCCCGACCGTGGTGAAGTGGCGAATGTGGTCCGGCGTGCAGTCCGGATGGTCCAGCACGCTCGTGACGAAGTACGGCGGCCCACCGCCGATCGACAGCCCGTCACGTTCGATCAGCTCGAGGACCTTGCCCGGATCCCACACGTCGCACAGGTCGATGGGCGCGCCTTCGAGCACCGGGATGAGGAAGGCGCCGAGCATCCCGATGAAGTGCCCCACCGGAGTGGCGGTCAGCTGTCTGCCCCTGTCGGGCGGATAGTTCTCGAGAAGCTGGCGCGTCTCGAAACCGAGGGTCTGATGACTGTGGACCACGCCCTTGGGATTGCTCGTGGTGCCCGACGTGAAGGCGATCAGCGCGGGGCTGGCCGGGTCAGCGGCGACTGTGCCCGCCATCGGCTCGTCGGCGAGGAGGTCGTCGAAGGTGTCACCCACCAGGCCGACGATCGGCACATCCGCACAGAGATCGGGCTGAAACGTCATCCGCCCGAATTCCGCGGTCGTGATGAATACCTTCGGCCGGGCCGTCGACATGATGTGGCTGAGTTCCCTGCGCCCGTAGAAGTGGACGATGGGCACGGTCACCGCGCCCAGGAATGTCGACGCCCAGAACGCCGCCGCGGCCTCCATCCAGTTCGGCAGCTGGATCGCCACGACGTCGCCGGGACCGACGCCGCGCGAGCGCAGCCCGGCCGCCAGCCGGCGGGCGTGGCTCTCGACCTCGCCGAAGGTGCCGGAGTACGGCCGCACCGCGGAGTGCACGTAAAAGGCGGTCGCGGGATTGGCCGCCAGGCCGCCGGCCACCAGATCCCCGAGTGTTTCCTGTGTCCACCAACCTTCGGCGACGTAGCGTTTCGTCAGGTACTCAGGGATTTTTCGCATGTATTCGGCTGCACCTCCGCGTCGGGCCCCGATGCTATTCTCCGCTAGAGAGAATGCCAATACCGGGAATGGAGAACGCTAGATGGTGGACCTCGAGCTGGACGCCGGGCTGGCGGTCATCACCATCGACCGCCCGCACGCGCGCAACGCCATCTCTCTGGAGACGATGGATCAGCTGGAGAAGGCACTCGACGGTGCCGACGGCGCACGTGCGCTTGTCATCACCGGCGCGGGTGACCGTGCGTTCGTCTCCGGAGGCGACCTCAAGGAGCTCAGCGCGCTGCGCACCGAACTCGACGCGTCGCAGATGGCATTCCGGATGCGGACCATCTGTGATCGGATCGCGGGCTTCGGCGGACCGACGATCGCCGCGCTCAACGGACACGCGTTGGGCGGGGGCGCCGAGTTCGCGGTGTCGGCCGACATCCGGGTGGCCGCCGACGACATCAAGATCGGGTTCAACCAGGTGGCCCTGGAGATCATGCCGGCCTGGGGCGGCGCCGAACGTCTGGTTGCTCTGGTCGGTTACAGCAAGGCTCTACTGCTGGCCGGCACCGGCAGCATCATCGTCGCCGAGGAGGCTGAGCGGATCGGCCTGGTGGACCGCGTCATCCCGCGGGCGTCGTTCGACAGTGGCTGGCGCGACCTCGCCCGAGCCCTCGCCAATCGCCCGGCGGGTGAGATCAAACGAGTGATGAATGGTGCGACGACGACCGAGGCTGTCGCGGCCTTCGCTCGGCTATGGGTCAGCGACGAACATTGGGCCGCTGCCGACAAGGTGATGAAGCGCGACAAGTAGCGCTTAGCCCCCGAGCACGCGGATGGGATCCTGGCCGTCCCAGTCGACGGCGGCATCGCGAACGAATTTGCCCATGCCGGAGGTGATTTCGTTGTTCTCCATGATCTCGATGACCGTCGCGGGAGCGTTGGGCGGCTCGACGTAGGCGAACCGCGTGCCGACGTCCTCGTCGCCGAGCCACACCACATCCCAGCCGGCCTCCCGGACCGCTGCCATGGTGGTGTCGAAATCCTCGGTCCAGTAGGCCAATTGGTGGTATCCGGGACCGTCGGCAGCCATGAACTCGGTGTAGATGCTCGGGGTGTCGTCCTCCTGCTGGATCAGTTCGATCTGCATCTCCCCGCTGTTGGCCAGTGCCATCGAGATCGTGACCTCACACGGCTTTCCGCGATAGGACGCCCGGATCGGGATACCGCGCATGACGAAGAAGGGGCCGACGCCCAAGTCGATCCACGGGGCCAGCGCCGCATCGAGATCGGAGACGATGTAACCGATCTGGCGGATCGGTCCGGGCAAGATGCTCATGACTGCGGGACCGCGGTGACGCCGGACTGCACCCGTGCGATGTGTGTGGTGCGCTTGGCGATGCGCCACCCATCGGGCGTGCGGGCGAGTTCGTCGTCGTAATGACCAAGGGCCTCAATCCATGTCGCCGGATCGTCGGGGACCGCCTGCAGATGCGCGAAGACATAGCACCTGGCGGTCGCGCGATCGCCGTCCACAGCGATCGTGAAGTTGGACAGCCGGTGATAGGTCGGTCCCATCGCGGCGTGCATCTGCTCCATCAGCCCGCTGATGGCATCGACACCGGAATATCGCCCGACCTCGCCGTAGTCACAGTCGGCATCCTCGGTCCAGCAGGTGCGCAGCAGCGCCCAGTCCTTGAAGTCGATTCCAGTCGCGTAGCGGATCAGAACGTCTGCGATCTGCGCTTTTTCGGCATCCACACCGGCAGGCTAACGCGTGCAGTCTCCGTCAGCCACCACCGCAGCCGCCGCCGCATCCCCCACCGCAGCCTCCGCTGCTACAGCCTGCGCCGCAGCCAACACCACTACCACCATCGATGGAACCGGCACCCAATGTGCCCGCCGTTCCTGCCGCCCACACCCTGCGACGCTTGGCTTTGCGTGCGGACTTTCGTTGCGAGTAGGCCTGCCAGAGCGGGTCGTCCGAAGGATTGTGGACGGCGAACGTCTGACCGGTCGAGCTGTCATTGCGGCGCTGCGATCGGCGTCGCCTTGGACGACGCGCAAACGCCACCGCGGCAAGCACCACAAACGCCAGCAGGACGCCGAGCGCGATGTATCCCCCCAAACCCATGATCGGATCTTACGCCGACGCGTCAGGCGACATAGGGTGTTGACGTGCGGCGTTGGCGCGGTGACCCGGTCGATCGCGTACTCGGTGCGGCGTCGGAACTCGAGCTTCCGCCCGCCGTGTTCAAGACCTGTCCGTGGCAACCCCGCGAACTCATCGAGACCGGTCTGCGGCAGTGGCTGCGGTGCTGCGCGGCGGCGTTGCGCGACCACCAGGTGATCGGGATGCCATCTCATGCGGTGGACGAGGCCTGGCACGGGCTGATCCTGTGCACCGCACGGTATGCCGCATTCTGCGACAGGGCGTACGGGCGGTTCCTGCACCACCACCCGGAGGGCGGCGCGCCCGCCGGCGTCGTCGCGGATTCCATGGACGACCAGCTGCGCAGGACCGTGATCGCGTGGTCGGTGGTGGCCCGACCGGGTGAGCAATGTGTGCTGTGGGACCTCGATCGACGCGTCGGGGTGGATCACCCCTGGGGCATCGACCTTGCTCGGGTGCAGGCGATCGAAGCCGATCTATGGACCCTCGACAAGCGAGGATTGCCGAGATGACGGGCCTCACCACGAACACACGTTGCGGCCGATGACGCCGTGATTGAGTGACAATGTGGATGGCTTCACCGAGCGTGTTGTGGAAACGGACGATGTGCGCCTGCGCGTGCTGGAAGCCGGCGATCGCGGTGCCCCGGTGGTGGTTCTGGCCCACGGCTTTCCGGAGCTGGCGTACTCCTGGCGCCATCAGATACCGGTCCTGGCCGCAGCCGGATACCACGTCCTGGCGCCCGACCAGCGCGGGTACGGCGGATCGTCACGGCCGGAGGCGGTCGACAAGTACAGCATCGTGGAGCTGACGGCCGATCTGGTCGGGCTACTGGATGACGTGGGCGCACAGGGCGCCACGTTCGTCGGGCACGATTGGGGCTCGATCGTGGCGTGGCAGATGCCGCTCTTTCATCCCGATCGCGTTGTTGCGGTGGCGGGCTTGAGCGGACCCCCGGTTCCCCGATCACGTAGACCGCCGACACATGGCTGGCGCAAACGGTTCGGCGATCGTTTTTTCTACATCCTGTATTTCCAGGAACCCGGGGTGGCCGATGCCGAACTGGCGCGTGACCCGGCGGCCACGATGCGACGCACACTGGGCGGGGTCAGGCCGCGCGACGACCACATGGCGGACATGCTGCGAGCAGGTCCAGCAGGTTATCTGGAGCGTCTACCCGAACCCGAAGGCCTGCCGGACTGGCTGAGCGAAGAGGAATTGAATTACTACGTCGAGACATTCGCGCGCACAGGGTTCACGGGGGCACTGAACTGGTATCGCAACTTCGACCTCAACTGGGAACTGAGCGCAGAAACGCCCGCCAGGACGATCGCGGTACCGTCGTTGTTCGTCGTCGGCTCCCAGGATCCGGTACTGCGGTTCACCCCGACCGACCGTTATGCCGAAGTAATCAGCGGCCCCTACCGTGAACTCATCATCGACGGCGCAGGCCATTGGATCCAGCAAGAGCGGCCCAGCGAAGTGAACGAGGCACTTCTGGAGTTACTGACCGACGTCGCCGAGATATGACCGCACGCAAGATCCAGACTGGCATTACAACCTTGCGCAACTTACCTTGTTCTCTCTAGACGAGAACGTCATTTCCGATTATGGTCAACCTGATGTCCCCCCAGAAAGCCCTTGCACCCGAGATCTCCACCTGGCCCGATGAGAATCCGCAGCTGGTCGGCAGTCGCTGCGGCGCCTGCGGCGCGACGGCATTTCCCATCCAGCAGCGCTGCCCGCGGTGCAGCAGTGGTGAGATGTCGGACGTGAACCTGCCTCGCCGAGGCACCCTGGTGGCCTGGACGACGCAAGGCTTTCCGCCGGGCGCGCCCTACAAGGGACCCACCGGCAAGGACTTCGTTCCGTTCGGTGTCGGCCTGGTCCAACTCGATGATGTGATCCGGGTCGAGGGCAGGCTCACCGAGAACGACCCGCAGAAGCTGGAATTCGGCATGGAGGTCGAGTTGACCATGGTGCCGTTCACCACCGACGAGGACGGCAACGAGATCGTCACCTTCGCCTTCCAGCCGGTCTAGAAAGAGAACACACATGAGCAACGACGTAGCCATCATCGGAGTGGGACTCCATCCGTTCGGCCGGTTCGACAAGACGGCCATGGAGATGGGTGCCGAGGCGATCCAGCTGGCTCTCACGGATGCCGGCGTCGAGTGGAAGGACATCCAGTTCGGCTTCGGCGGCAGCTACGAGGTGTCGAACCCCGACGCCGTCACCCGCCTTGTCGGACTCACCGGCATCACGTTCACCAACGTGTTCAACGCCTGCGCCACCGCGGCGTCGGCCATTCAGCAGACGGCGGACACGATCCGACTCGGCAAGTACGACATCGGGATCGCCATCGGACTCGACAAACATCCGCGCGGCGCGTTCACCGACGACCCGGCGAAGCTGGCACTGCCGCAGTGGTACGCCGAGAACGGCCAGTTCGTCACCACCAAGTTCTTCGGCATGAAGGCCAATCACTACATCCACAAGCACGGCATCTCGCAGGAGACGCTGGCGCGGGTGGCCAACAAGAACTTCCGCAACGGCGCGCTCAACCCGAATGCGTTCCGCCGCAAGGAGATCTCGGTTGACGAGATCCTCAACTCGACGGTGCTGAACTACCCGCTGACGCAATACATGTTCTGCGCTCCCGACGAGGGCGCTGCCGCGGTGATCATGTGCCGGGGCGACATCGCGCACAAGTTCACCGACAAGCCCGTGTTCGTGCGCGCCAGCGAGATCCGCACCCGTACCTTCGGCGCATACGAGGTACACGCCACCTCCGCGCCGCTGGACGAGGACCCCTCGCCGACGGTGTACGCCGCCAAGGCGGCCTACGAAGAGGCGGGCATCGGTCCCGACGACATCGACATCGCCCAGCTGCAGGACACCGACGCCGGCGCCGAGGTGATCCACATGGCCGAGACGGGTCTGTGCGCCGACGGCGAGCAGGAGAAGTTGCTTGCCGACGGGGCCACGGAGATCCACGGCACGATCCCGATCAACACCGACGGCGGACTGATCGCCAACGGCGAACCGATCGGCGCATCCGGCCTTCGCCAGGTTCACGAACTCGTGCGGCAACTCCGCGGTGAGGCGGGCGACCGCCAGGTGCCCGGTGAGCCGAAAGTCGGTCTGGCGCAGGTGTACGGCGCGCCGGGGACGGCGTCGGCGACGATTCTCAGCGTCTGACCGAGATCTGAGGATTCGCCCCACGGTGCGAAAACATCGTTCTAAAATCCCGGTAATGAAGTTTCCGACGACGTTGCTCCGGTTCGTGGCGGTCACCGTGCTGGCCGCTTCCGCCCTCGCAGGCGCCAGCGTGCCCGCGACCGCGCAGGCACCGCTGCACAACGTCAAGTACACGGTGTTCGCCGAGGGCCCTGCATTCCTGAAGATCTTCTACCGCGACATCGACCCGCCGAACTGGGCTGACTACAGCCACAACCCCTACGTCTACACCCCGAAGGTCGAGGCTGACGTCGGCCCGGATCAGCAGTGGAATCTCGACGTGCAGCTGGCCAATCCCGAGGACTGGGCGATGGTCGTGGCACAGGGCGAACCGGGCCTGACCCCGAATGTGCACTGCATCCTCGCGGTGGACGGCGTCGTCGTGAAAACCGACCAAAGGCCCAAGGGCGCGCTCTGCTCAATCCGTAACTGGTAGCGCCTGATTCACGACGAAGCGTCCACGGGGAGCAGTTCTCCCTCGAGTCGGCGGATCCATTGCTCGCAGTACGCGAACGTCTCCGCGTGACCGAAGGTCGTCCCCAGCGCGCGTTCCATCACCAGCAGCTGGGACACGCCCGTCGCAAAGACCGTCCACACCACAGGCGGCACGTCGGTCGACGCCACGCCGTAGCGCTCGAGCGCTGCGGCGATCGCCTTGTTCTGCTCTTCCCGGAAACGGTCGGCGTAGTACACGATCTCGGCGCGCAATGCCTTGCGGTGGTTGGCCAGGCCCATGAATTCCATCGTCAGCCTCGTGGCCTCTGGTTGCGTGCTGAACCGCCACAGCGACCACAACGGCTGAGGGGACGCGAGCGCCGTCGTGAGAACGCTCAGCCCGGCTTCGGCCATGCGCCGGAACACCGCGAGGAAGAGATCCTCCATGGTGCGGAAGTAGTAGTGCACGAGCTGCGGTTTGAGCCCGGCCTTCTCGGCGACCCGGCGCGACGTCACCGCGGCGTAGCCCTCCTCGAGCAGCAGCTTCTCGGCGGCATCGAGAAGCACACCGCGGTTCTTCGCCTCCGGCGCCCCGATCCGTCGACGGCCCCCAGAAACCTCGGCCATGCCTCAATCCTCTTTCCCGGCCTCAGCCGTTGCGACACGCCGATCGTAGTGGTGCCGGTCCGCGCGATCTTGACCCTGACCTTAGCGCCATGCTAAGCAGGTGCTCAGCATATTTCACCAAGCGGTTGATCCGTATCGCCGATTCAGTCCCGGCCACCCCGCCGGTAAGCACCGACCTCGAAGGGCCCACAACACGATGACCACGGATTTCGACTCCGTCGACTACTTCACCGACCCCTCGCTGGTGCCCGACCCTCACCCGTACTACGACCACGTCCGTGGCAAGAATCCGACGTGTTGTCCGATCAACAACGGCGTGCTCGCGGTGACCGGCTGGGAAGCGGCGAACAGCGTCTACAAGGACACCGAGAACTACTCGTCCTGCGTCGCGGTCATGGGTCCGTTCACCCCGATGCCCTTCACGCCCGAGGGTGATGACATCTGTGCGCAGCTCGAGGAGCACCGCACCGAGATCATCATGCACGAGCACATGGTCACGATGGATCCGCCGCATCACACCGATGCGCGGTCCGTCCTTTCACGGCTGCTGACGCCCAAGCGCCTCAAGGAGAACGAGGACTTCATGTGGCGGCTGGCCGACCGCCACATCGACGAGTTTATCGCCGCGGGCCGCTGCGAGTTCCTCAATGCGTACGCGAAGCCGTTCTCGCTCCTGGTGGTCGCCGATCTGCTCGGCGTGCCAGAAGAAGACCACGAGGACTTCCGTCAGGCGTTCGGCGCCCAGGGCGAGGGAACCAACATCGGCAGCCTCGACCACGAGGTGATCGCGGTGAATCCGCTCGCCTGGGCGGACGAGAAGTTCTCCCAGTACATAGAAGAACGCCGGGAGAACCCGCGCGACGACGTGCTGACGTCCATCGCGACGGCGAAGTACCCGGACGGCTCCACCCCCGAGGTGGTCGACGTGGTCCGCACCGCGACGTTCCTGTTCGCCGCCGGACAGGAAACGACCGCCAAGCTGCTCGGCGCGGCGATGCGGGTACTGTCCGACCGACCCGACATCCAGCAGCAGTTGCGCGACGACCGCACGCTCATCCCCGTCTTCGTCGAGGAATGCCTGCGGATGGACAGCCCGGTGAAGAGCGTGTTCCGGATGGCCCGCAAGACAACGACACTCGGTGACACCCCGGTGCCCGCGGGAACCACGGTGATGGTGAGTCCCGGTGCCGCCAATCGCGACCCCGCCCGCTTCGAGAATCCGCACGAGTTCTCTCTCGACCGCAAGAACGTCCGCGAGCACATCGCGTTCAGCCGCGGCATCCACTCCTGCCCTGGCGCTCCCCTGGCGCGGGTGGAGGGGCGGGTGTCGATCGAGCGCATTCTTGATCGGATGGCCGACATCACCGTCAGCGAGGACAAGCACGGACCGATCGACGCACGGCGTTACGAGTACGAGCCGACGTTCATCCTCCGGGGGCTGACGGAGATCAACATCGAGTTCACGCCCGTCGGCTAGGAACCTGCCGGAGCGGGGCGCAACTGCTCGCCGCTCTCCCACCGCGGGAAGCCGTCCTCGCGGGTGACGCAGGACAGGAACATGCCGTCGGGCGCCTGGGCGACCTCGCCGTCGTAGCCTGCGCAGTCGCTCATGTAGTCCTTGATTCCGCGCATCTCCGGCGACCGGAACCAGCGCGGCTCGTAGCGCCTCGGTGTTCCGCAGAACACCAGCCGTCCCCACGACGTCACGCCGAAAACGTAATACTTGGTGTTATCGCCGCAGTATGAGCCCAGCACGACACCTGGCCTGATGCCCGGTACGCAGCTCGGTTCGTTGCACTGCGTCGGCCCGGCCGCGGCCGGTGGCGACGCGACGATCGACCCTGCGGTCAGGACTGCAGCAAGCACTGCGACTATGGATCGCACCCCAACATTCTCACATGCGAGGGAATCAAATTCTCGCTTTCGAAGAGGATCGCTACCGGCCGAGATAGGCTCTAGTGCCATGCGGGCAAACAAGATCGCCGCTGGCGTAATAGCAGCAACGACCGTCGTCGCGACTGTGAGCGCGACCGCCCCGACGGCGCAGGCATCGGACTTCGGCAACGAACTGAACGGCACCTACCATTACCACGCGAACGGCGACATCGCGCTCGTCAACGATGTGAAAAAGCAGATGCCCACGATCGACGAGACATGGACGCTGTCCTCCAGTTGTGTCAGCCCCGTCGAATGCGAAGGCACGGCAACGAGTTCGGCGGGGTGGAGCGCCCGGCTGTGGTACGGCTACCCGAACACGTACTGGGTCGTCGACCGCACCATTCCCGAATGGCAGTTCTGCCCCGGTGGCGGCGTCGCCCCCGGCGAGCAGAGGTTCCAGTTCGCCGGCGTCAACCAGATTGCCGAGGAAAGAGACGACAAGAACACGAACTTCCTGGTGGGCCGCCAGCGCACGATGAGCCCCAGCGGCTCGTGCGGCACCAACAAGCCCCTCGTCATCGAGACACCGATGATGATTGAGCGTCTGTCTTAGCGCCGAGTCAGATCGGCAGCAGGTCCTTCCACGTCTTGGGCGCGTGCCCGGCGGCGATGTTCGTCAAAGTCTGCACCTGTCCGTCGGGCGTCACGAACTGACCCGTGTTCGGGTCGTACGGCACCGCCGCGACTGACGGGCCACCGGATTCGTTGCCGCGGAACGCACTTGGTGCTGCAGGCACTCCGCCGCCGTGGGGCACCTCGGTCGCAGGTGGGCCACCGGGCGCGGGTGCGACGGCACCTGCCGGCGCGGCCGGGATCGGCACCCCGTTCACCGAATTGCCCGGCGGCGGTGGCGGCGGGGGTGGCGGCATCGGCGGCGCGGGAGGCGGCGGTGCGATCGGCGTGTAGAGCGGATTGGGAACACCGGGAGGCGTCCCCGACGGCGCGGCGCCCGGAGGCAGAGGTGTCCCCTCGATCGGTGCGTAAATTCGTTCCTGGAAGTCGACTCGGTCGTCGACCGGGAAACCCTGCGCGATGATGTTGGGGTCGAACGGATAGGGACCTGTCGAATGAGGACGGAGGGCGATGGGCTTGAAGCCCTCGGGGTCGTTGCACAGTTCAACGGTTGGGGCCCGCTTACCCGGATGTCCCATACACGGATAGTTCCGGGCACCGCGCACGCCGATCGGCGAGTCTTGGGGCAATTTGCAGTAGAGATCATCTGGCGTGTCGATGATCGTGGTGTCCGCGGGCGAACGCCACTGAGACGGCGGTAGGAAGCCGACCGTGCACGGCACAGGGTCGGAGATGGTGAGCGAGAAGTCGCTCAGCGCATACCCGGTGGGGTTGTTCTTACCGAGGCCAAAGCCCTGCTGGGCGGCGAGCGCATTCGGGAAAACCACGAGCAGCTGCTCGAGCGACGGGTTGTACGTGACGAGGATCTGTCCGAGCGTGGTGAGGTTCGCCAGCAGAATCGGCAGCGTCGGCTTGATCTGGTTGAGCAGCTGCGAAACCTCTTGGGCGAAACCCGGTCCGCGTTCCAGCAGGGTGCGAATCTGCGGGTCGTTCTGCGCGAGCTGGGCGGTGACCCCCTCCAGGCTGCGCGCCCACGTTCGGATGGAGTCGGCCGTTTCGGCCTGTGAATCCAGCAGCGGACCACTGTCGTCGATCAAATCTCGCGACTCGTCGGACACGCTGTTGAGTTGTTCGGACAGCGTCGCGCCGGAGTCGAGCAGCGAGCCGAGATCGGGTCCCGCTCCGTTGAACGCCTTGAAAGTCTCGTCGAGCAGATCGGAGATCCTGTCGCCGGGGATGCTGTTGACCAGTTCGCTGAGCTGATCCAGCATCGGGCCGACCTGCTGCGGGATCGTGGTGTTGGACACCGAGATTCGTGAGCCGTCCTCCAAATACGGCCCCGAGTCGGTCCGCGGGCGCAGGTCCACGTATTGCTCGCCGACCGCCGACACGCTGAGCACGTTGGCCTCGAGATCCGCCGGGACTTTCGGCGACGTGTTGAGTGACAGCACCGCCTCGGCACCGTTCTCGGTGAGCGCTACGGATTTCACCTTGCCGATCTGCACACCCCGGTACGTCACGTTGGCGAACCGGTAAAGGCCGCCCGCCGCAGGCATTTCGAGTGTGACGGTCAGCCGGCCGACATTCAGAAGAGTCGGCAACTGCATGTAGGCGAACAGCATCACCAGCACGCCCACGATCGACGCGATCGTGAAGATGATCAGCTGGTTGCGGACGAAGCGAGTCAGCATCAGCCACCACCTCCCACCGGCGGCGCCGGCATCTCAGCGGGGGCCGGCGGTGGCGCGGCGGGTCCCGGCGGGGCCGCTGGCGCCAGTGCGGCGGGTGCCCCCGCACCGAATGGACCGGCGAAGATCTGCGAGCCCTCCAACTTTGGCTCGGGGCCAAACTGCGGCCTGGCCGGAGGCGGTGGAACCATCGGCAGCACAGGCCCGAACATGGTGTTTATCTGCGCTCCCGGAGCCGCATCGGGCGCGGGCGGCACGTCGCTCGGCGGCGGCGCGACGCCCACCATCATCGGGTCGTAGGCGTAGTTCAGAAAATACGGGTCGCCCGGCGCGGGAATCAATTTGGCGTTCTGGTCGCCCCAGCGGGTGCCGAGCAGTATTCCCCGCTTGAAACGCGGATACGTCAGGTCGAATGTGGCCATCAGATTGATGTAGTCGCCCTTGGCGATCTTGTCGGCGAAGGCCGGGCCGTACGGGAACGCTGTTGCGAAGATGAGCGCCTGGCTGAGATCGGGACCGATGTCGGCGAGCGACTTCAGCGCCGGTTCGAGGCCTTGCAAGTTCTTCACCAGATCGTCGCCGGCGTCGTTGACCAACTGCGTCGCAGTATCGCTGAACGTCCCGAGCTTTTGCAGCGCCGTGGTGAGGTTCGGCCGCTCCTTCACCAGCACGTCTATCGCGGGCGGAATCTCTCTGAGCGCCCGGTCGATGACCTCGCGTTGACTCGCGAACTTTCCGGCGACCCGGTTGAGCTGCTTGATCGACTCGATGATGTTGTCGCGCTGGGCATCCAACGTGCCCACGAAATCGTTGAGCCGGGTAAGCAATTCACGGACCTGTGGCTCCCGCCCCGACAGCGCAGCGGAGAAATTGTGGATGACATCGCCGATCTGGCCCAGCCCGCCCGCGTTGACGACGGTCGACAGCGACGACAGCGTCTGCTCGGTGGTTGGATAGGTCGACGACTGGTTCAGCGGGAGAGTAGCCCCGGGTTGCAAGCGGCCGCTCGGCGGTTCGCCCAGCGGCGGATTCAGCGCCAGGTGCATCGAACCCAAGAGGCTCGTCTGCCCGACGGAGGCGACCGCGTTCTCCGGTATGACGACGTCGGGTTTGACCGACACCTCGACGTTCGCATGCCATGCGTCCACGGTCATCTTCCCAACGCTGCCGACGATGACGTCGTTGACCATCACCGGCGAATTCGACTCGAGCGTGGCCACATTCGGGACCTGCACGGTGTACTTCACCGAGTCAGGACCGCGGCCGACTGCACCGGGGAGCGGCAGCGAGTTGATCCCTTGGTAAGCACAACCCGTCATTGTCACGGCGAGGCAGCACCCTGAGACGACCAGCGCCTTCATGCGATTGCGAATCATGATGGCGGCAACCCTTCCGCGGGCAGCAACGGCCCCGGCGGAGGCGGCGCAGGAGGGGTCGGGGGAAGCAGCATGTTCTGGACCGACGGTGTCCCTGGCCCAGGCTGGATGTTGGGCGGCCCCGGGATCGGCGCACCCGGGAACAACGCCGGAGACGGCGTCGCCGGAACTTCGTCGTGCCCGTACAGGCCCTGTGGCATCTCGGGAAGTCCAACTCCCCCGTAACCGGGCGGCGGTGGGACGTCACCGGTACCGGTGTATGCCGAGACCGCGGGCCGAGGCTCGGGCGGATCGCCCGGTCCGGTACCGCCCGGCGCAAGCTTGGGGTCTGTGTAAATAAGGTTTTCGGGTTTGGGGCTCGGTCGCAGGTACGGATTGATCGGCAGTGGCAGGTTGTTGAAATTCAGCAGTCTCAGCGCCGGACCGAGGTACTGCTCGCAGAGTTTCGCTGTCTCGGGCGCCGTGGTATTGGCGACGCCGCCGATCATGCCGCAGATGAAATACACCGGGTTCGAAAAGTTGACGAACGAGAACGCGCCGCTCACGCCGCCGGTCGGCGGGTAGTAGATGTTCAGATAGTTTGCGATGGCGTTGGGCGCCACATGCAGGACATTTTCCAACGGCAGCCGGCTGTCGACCAAAGTCTGCGTGACTGACGCCAGGCTTCTGATCTGCTCGGAGGTCTGCTCTCGGCTGCCCGCGACAAAGCGTTGCACCTCGCCGATCGCGACCGACAGATCCGACAGCGCAGCATCCAGATCGGACCTGCTGTTGTCCACCACACTGGTCAGGCTCGCCAGTCGGTTCTGGAACAGGACGATCTGCTGCTTACTGTCTCGCAGGGCGCCGACGAAGACCTGCAGGTTCTTGATGATGTCGACGATGTTTCCGCTGCCTTCAGCGAAAATCCTTGCGACACCTGACAATTCGGCAAGAGTCGACCGAAGCTTCTCGCCGTTTCCATCCATCGCGTTGGCCGCGCTGTCGATGAACCTGCCGACGGAAGTGTCGGTGATCGCCCCCTGCGAGCCGGGCTTGGGCCCCAATTCGGTTGCCAACCGCGTCAATTGAGTTTTGACCTCATCCCATTCGACTGGCACTGCCGTCCGGTCGCTGGGGATCACCGCGCCGTCCACCATGGTCGGGCCGTCGCCCTCCCGGTACGCCGGGGTGAGCTGCACGTAGCGCGCCGCAATCAGATTCTGTGCGACGATCACGGCTTTGGCGCCCGCAGGCACCGGCACGTCGCGGTCGACCTCCAGGACCAGCTTGGTCTGTGTGCCCTCGGGTTGGATGCTCTCGATTCTGCCGACCTTGACGCCCGAGACCCGCACCTCGTCGCCGGGATAGATGGCCGTGGCCGTCGGGAAATACGCGGTGATCGTCTTAGGGCCGAAGAAGATCTGGCGTACCAGAAACACCGCTCCCGCTACCAGCACGACGGCCAGCAGCACGGCGACCCAGGTCGCGAGGCGCTTACGGGTTGCCATCATCGGGGAGATCTCCTGGTTGTGGAAGCCCGTTGACGGGGAACGGAAGTTGCGCACGCGGTCCGGCGGTGTCCGGCGGTTGCCCGATGTTCTCACCGTTTCTGAAGCCGAACATGTAGTCCAGGAACGGCTGCAGCAGCTGCGCCGGTTGGATGTTGGGGACCAACGCGTTGTAGTAGGCGCCGTTGGCGACGATCTCGCCCTGAGTCACCTCGTACTTGCGCACCCCCGCGAGGGCCTTGGTGATGTTGTCGCGGTTCTTCTCCAGCATCTGGTTGACAGCGTTCATTTTTTCCAGCGCCGGGGCGAGTTCCTGCTCGTTTTCGGCGACAAGACCGGTGAGGTTCCGCGACAGGGCCGAGGTATTGGCGAGCAGGTCGACGATCGCCTGGCGCCGATCGTTGAGCACACCGAGAAGGTCGTTGGCGTTGAGGATCAGCGAGTTGACCTGCTGACTGCGCTCGGACAGGATCCCCGTGACATCGCCTGCAGTCTTCAGCAGCTCGGCCAGGCTGTCGTTGCGACCGTTGAGCGATTTCGACACCCGCGACAGGCCGTCGAACGTCGGGCCCAATTCCGGAGCCACCTGGTCGAGCGTCTGCGCCAACGTGTCCAAAGACTGGTTGAGAGTATCGGTTTCGGTATCCGCCGTGTTCGCGGTCAACTCGCTGACCGCATCGGTCAACGAATACGGCGACGACGTCCTGGTGATCGGAATGGTCTGGTTCGGCGACAATGTGCCGCTGCCCTCCGACTCCAACGCCAGCACCCGCTCACCGAGCAGGGTGCCGGTGCGGATGTGCGCAGTCGTGTCCGACCCGAGGGCGTACTTGCCGTCGATCGTGAATCCGACCAGCGCCTCGCCGTTCTCGAGTTCGATCGACGAGACCGAGCCGACTTTGATTCCGGAGACGGTCACATCGTTGCCGGCGGTCAGTCCGCCCGCTTCGGTGAACATCGCCTGGTAGCGCAGCGAAGTGGCCCAGGAGTACAGACGCTCGGGCTGTAACCCGATCGCGATCACCAGGATGATCAGCACCACCCCGATGAAACCGGCCCTGACGAGGGAGGCTCCGCGGTACTTGTTCATTCGTCCCGGCACCTCCCCGTTTCTTGCCTGATCCAGGGGAACTGAACGGTACGACCCTGCAGATCGCTTGCTCGGAACGCGATTCCGCATATGTAGTAGGGGAAGAACGCGCCGTATGAGCCCACCCGGGCCAGCTTGCGATAGATATCGGGCAGCCGCTGCAGCGTTGCATCGAAGGTCGCCTTGTCCGCATCCAGGTATTCCGCGAGTCGCTTCACCTGGTCGATGGTGCCGTCCAGCGGGGGCCGGGCCCGGCCGAGGAGGTCTGACAGTGAGGCGGTGCCGTTGTCGAGCGCTGTGATTGCGTCACCGATCGGGTCACGATCTTCCGAGAGGCCGCGGACGAGTTGTTCGAGTTTGTCGATGGCCTCGGTGAATTGGTCGCCGTCGTCGGACAAGGTCTTCAACGTCGTCTTGAGCTCGTCGATGAGCTGCTCGATCACCGCGTTGTTGTCCGCCAGGGCATTCGAGAACGACGACGTCCTGGAGAACAGCGATTCGATGGTGCCGCCTTGCCCCTGCAGGATCTGCAACAGCGACGCCGAGAGCGCGTTGACATCCTGCGGGTTGAGGCCTCGGATGACCGGCTTCAGACCGCCGAGCAGTAGGTCGAGGTCCAGCGCCGGCGCAGTTCGGTCGATGGGGATCGTTGCGCCCGCAGGCAGGAGCCTCGTCGATCCGGGTGCGTCGGCGAGTTCGAGATAGCGGTCGCCGACCAGGTTCAAATACTTGATCTGCGCCTTGGTGCCGTCGGTGAGCCTGATGTCCCGCCCGGCGTCGAATTTCACCAGTACGTTGCGATCGGCATTCAACGACACCTCCTGCACGGTGCCGACTCGGATTCCAGCTACTCGGACGCTGTCTCCGGTTTCCAACCGGGACGCGTCTTTGAACACCGCCGAGTAGTCATTCGTAGATCCGGTCTGCACTTCGGCGAAGGTGGCGAACAGGAACGCCGTCAGCAGCACCATGACGATCGCGAAGATCCCGAACTTGATGAATGTTCCCCGCATCCGCGTCATCCGGGCATTCCGATCATTGCGCTGTTTCGGGGCGGCCCTGGGATGGGACCGAACAGCCATTGTTTGAGTCCATCGGAGTTGAGCAAGATCCCCTGGTTCCCATACTTGAACGGGTCCGAGCCGGAATCTGAGACGAGGAACGGCACCCGAAATTCGGGCGGGACGTCGGGCAGACCCAACTCCCTGCAGAAGGACCGGCCTCCAGTCGTAGCCGCGACCTTGGGTAGATCCTCGGGCCAGCGATAGCGCTCGGTCCCGAGTGTGAGACCGGCATTGAACAGGATGTGCGAATACTGAAAGTTCCCGGCGCGGACGAATGGGACCAGGGCGCCGACGCCGCACCCTAATGTCTCGTGGTACTCCCCGAGCAGGGACGTAGTCGGCACGAGGACGTGCAGGAGGTCTGTGAGGCCCTGCCGGTTGCCGCCGATCACGTCATTGCCAATGTCGGCCAAACCGATTGAGCTGACGAGGAATTCGTCCAGCTGCTGCTGCTCTTCGACGATGGAGTTACTGAGCCGGATCGAGTTGTCGAGGGTTCCGATGAGGTCGGGCGCCGCGTCGCCGTACGCTGTGAACGCTGGGACCGACGCCTCGATGTCGTGGGATAGGTTGGGCAGGCTCGGGTTGATCTTGGCCAAAAACGCGTTGAAATCCTCGAGAGTTCGGCCCATCTTCTCGCCGCGGCCGTTGAACGCCGTTGCGACCGCACCGAGGGTCTCGTTGAGCTTCGCCGGGTCGATCTTGTCCAGCACGGTGACGAGTCGCTGGAAAACGGTGTTGATCTCGGTGGTCACGTGTTCGCCCTGAATCACCTGCCCGGCGTGCAACTTTTGCGAATCGGGGTTCTTCGGCGGAACGAGGTCGACGAACTTGGCGCCGAAAACCGTCGTCGATGTGATGTCCACCCCGACGTTGGACGGAATCAGGTGCAGCTGTGACGGATTCATGTCCAGCTTCAGGACGGCCTGGCCGTCGGCCTTGGTCGCGATGGAGGCGACCCTGCCGACTTCGACACCGCGCATCTTCACCTTGGCATCGGGGTTCATCACCAGACCGGCGCGATCCGAGACCACTGTCACCGGAACGGTCTCGGTGAAATCGCCCCGGAAGAGACCGACGGCGAGCGCGACGATGACAACGATCGCAACGACTCCGGCCAGCCCGGCCAATGCGCGCGCGGTGATCGAATTCATGGCTGCCTGTCGCTTATCCGGAGAGGTTGAAGTTGCCGTTGGAACCGTAAATGGACAGTGACACCAGCAGGGTCACCGAGACCACGACGATCAGACTGGTGCGCACCGCATTGCCCACCGCGACACCGACACCAGACGGGCCGCCGGTGGCGAAATAGCCGAAGTAGGTGTGAATCAACAGGATCGTGATCGCCATCAAGATCGCCTGCAGGAACGACCACAGCAGGTCGATCGGGTTGAGGAACGTGTCGAAATAGTGGTCGTACAGCCCGCCGGACTGACCGAACAACACCACCGTCGTGAACTGTGAGGCCACGAAGCTCAGGATGACCGCGATCGAGTACAGCGGAGTGATGGCGATCATGCCCGCGATGATGCGCGTGGACACCAGGTACTCGACCGGGCGAATCGCCATCGATTCCAGCGCGTCGATCTCCTCGTTGATCCGCATCGCCCCCAACTGGGCGGTGACGCCCGCCCCGAAGGTGGCCGCCAAACCGATGCCCGCCACCACCGGTGCGGCGATACGCACGTTGATGAACGCCGACAAGAACCCGGTGAGCGCCTCGATCCCGATGTTGCCCAGCGAGGAATAGCCCTGCACCGCGAGCGTGCCGCCAGCGGCTAGCGTCAGGAACCCCACGATCACGACGGTGCCGCCGATCATCGCCAACGTGCCTGCGCCCATGGAAATCTCGGCGATGAGCCGAATGATCTCCTTGCGGTAATGCACGAAGGCATGTGGGATCCCGCCCAGCGACTTCGCATAAAAAATCATGTGGTCGCCGATGCCGCCCAACCACTGCACCGGACGCTTGACGCCCCGTGTGAGACGGGGATACCTCGACTTGAGGATGGTCGTAGTTCCCATAAAAGAACCCCGCCTACCCCGTCGTCATCCGGATGCCGATGGCGGTCACGAGCACGTTGATCACGAACAGCGCCATGAACGCGTACACGACCGTTTCGTTGACCGCGTTACCCACCGCCTTGGCGCCACCGCCGGTGATACTCAACCCCCGATAACAGGCGACCAGACCCGCGATCAGACCGAACAGCAGAGCCTTCACACACGAGATGATGACCTCGGGCACCCCGGTCAGCAGCGTGATACCCGCGGCGAACGCACCAGGATTCACATCCTGGATGAACACGGAGAACGAATATCCACCCAGGATCCCGATGACCACCACAAAGCTGTTGAGCAGCAATGCGACCAGACCCGCGGCCAACATCCGCGGTGTCACCAACCGCTGCACCGGGTTGATGCCCAGCACCTCCATCGCCTCGATCTCCTCGCGGATGGTTCGTGACCCCAGATCGGCGCAGATCGCCGTCGATCCCGCCCCCGCCACGATCAACACCGTCACGAGCGGACCGATCTGAGTCACCGCACCGAACGCCGCACCCGCACCCGAGAGGTCTGCCGCACCCAACTCACGCAGCAGAATGTTCAGCGTGAAGCTGACCAGCACCGTGAACGGAATCGCGACGAGCAACGTGGGCGCCAGCGCGACCCGTGCGATGAACCAGCACTGCTCGAGGAACTCACGCCACTGAAACGGCCGGCGGAACACGAACCGCACCGCGTCGGCCGACATGGCGAAAAGACCGCCGACAGCCTGCATCGGACCCGAGAAGCTACTCAGCTGCGGCAACCCGGGCGACCACCGCTCCGGCCCGCTACTCCGCGCCATAGGTGGCTCCTCCCAGGATGTTCACTGCCGACACCCCGCCGACCGAAAGACATTGTGCACCAAGTTGATCTGTGCTCCGCGCAGATCCCCCCGGCGACAGTAGCGATGTCGGATTCGGTGAGTTCGTAGCCCCCGCAGCCCCTCGGCGAATCCGACACCTTCATAGCCGATCACGCCGATTCCCGTGCGGGAACCGCGAATTTGGGGGGTTATCCCCCGGCTGCGCGGCACCTGGGTGCCGATCGACGTGACGTCGGACATGTGGGCTGTTTCCCTGGCCTTTCTCGTTATTAGGTGACGGCGCCGGCCGTCTTCAGCTCGATGATCCGATCCCAGTCCAATCCGAGTTCCAGCAAGACTTCGTCAGTTTGCTCCGCGAATCCCGGAGCGGGGCCGGTTTGGGGCGGACTCACATCGAACTGCACCGGATTCGCAACCAATTCGAGTTCACCGGCTGTCACCAGGTAATCGTTGGCGCGGATCTGCGCGTCCTCCACCGCCTGCAGGGTGTCCTGCACCGGCGCCCACGGGCCGAGCAGCGTTGCGAAGCGTTCGCTCCACTCGGGCAGTGTCCGCTTCTGCATCGCTTCGCTGAGGATCTCGTTGGCCGCCGCGGTGTTCTCCGCGATCGACTCGGCGGTCGCGAAGCGCGGATCGTCGGCGAGTTCGTCGAGGTCCATGTGCTGACAGACATCCGCCCAGAACTTGGTGGGCTGCATCATCACGAAGGAGATGTAGCGATCGTCGGCCGTCGGATACAGGCCCACCAGCGGGTTGAAGGGCGAACCCTGCGTCCCTGGCGGGAAGGCCTCCATGCGCTGACCGAGGTGCTTGGTCAGGGCCACCGTGTGTCCGAGCGACCACAGCCCGCTGCCCAGCAGCGATACGTCGACCACCGATGGCTCACCGGTGCGCTCCCGCTTCAGCAGCGCGGCGGCGATCCCGCCCGCGAGGTTGGTGCCCGAAATGGTGTCGCCGTAGGCGGGTCCGGGCGGACCGACCATGCCCGGTGTGCCCGGCGGGGTGATGGTGGCCGCCGTACCCGCGCGGCACCAGAACGCCGTCATGTCGTAGCCGCCCTTGACCGACTCTTCGCCTCGGGGTCCCAGCGCACTGCCCCTGGCGTAGATGATCTCGGGGTTGACGGCACGAATGTCCTCGACGTCGATGCCGAACTTTTGTCGGTGTCCCGGCAGGAAGCTCGTGAGGAACACGTCGGCGCGCTTGGCCAGCTCCAGCAGCACCTCTTTGCCCTCGGGCACCGACATGTCCAGACCGATGCTGCGCTTGCCCCGGTTGGCGTGTTCGATGTTGGGGTTGGGGTCGCCCTCGACCCGCAACAGCCCGGTCTGGCGCAGCCCGCGCTGCGGATCGCCGGTCACCGCGTGCTCGACCTTGATGACGTCGGCGCCCCATTCGCGCAGCACGGCGCCGGCCGACGGCACGAAGCCGTACATCGCGACCTCTAGGACGCGGATTCCATCAAGTGGTCCGCCGCTCATGACACCACCGTCGCGAACGTCTTCGACTCCAGGAACTCCTCCAGGCCCGCGATGCCCATCTCGCGACCGATGCCCGACTGTTTGTAGCCGCCGAATGGACTGTCGGGGCTGAAGTAGTTGCCTCCGTTGATGGAGAAGGTGCCGGTTCGGATGCGACGGGCCAGCGCGAGCGCGCGGTCCTGGCTGCCGAACACGGCACCGGACAGTCCGTAGATCGAGTTGTTGGCGATTCGCACCGCGTCGTCATCGTCTTCGTACGCGATGACGACGAGGACCGGACCGAAGACCTCCTCCTGGGCGATCTCGCTGTCGGGGTCCACGTTGGTCAGCAGCGTTGGCGTATAGAAGTAGCCCGGATCGACCTTCTCGCCCCCGGTGACCAGGGTGGCGCCCGCCTCGACGGCACGCTGGACCATGCCGTCGACCTTGTCGCGTTGCTTCTCACTGATCAGCGGACCCATGTAGGTTCCGGCATCGGCGGGGTTCCCGTAGCGCACCAGCCCGAAGTTGTTCTTGATCATCTCGACGATCTCGTCGTGATTCTTCTTGGGCACCAACAGCCGCGACGTCAGCGCGCACCCTTGTCCGGCGTGGGTGACCATGCTGAACGCCGAGAACAGCGCGGCGGTGTTGAAGTCGGCGTCGTCCAGCACGATCGCGGCCGATTTGCCACCGAGTTCCAGGAACACCTTCTTGAGGGTGTCGCTGGCGGCCGACATGATCCGCCGGCCGGTCGGCGTCGAGCCGGTGAAAGTGACCACGTCGACGTCGGGGCTCGTGGTCAGCGCGGCGCCGACCTCGGGATCGGCACCACTGAGCACGTTCACGACGCCGGCGGGGATGTCGGTGTGATTGGCGATCAGCTCGCCGAGCGCGAGCGTGATCAGCGGAGTGTCGGGCGCGGACTTCAGAACCACCGTGCAGCCGGCGGCGAGTGCGGGCGCGAGCTTGGCCAGCGCCAGCTGGTTGGGATAGTTGTAGGCGATGATCGCGGAGACGACGCCGCCCGCCTCCTTCTCCACCCACCGGTGGTGCTGCATGCCCCGGCTCTCGATGTTGCCGAGGTCTTCGGTCATCGGATACGTCTTGAGCAGGTCGGCGTAGTAGCGGACGATCGCGATCGGCTGGTCGAGCTGAGCGCCCTGGCACAGCGCCTCTGTCGCGCCGACCTCGGCGATGGTCAGCGCGGCAAGCTCGTCGCGGTGGTCGACCAGCGCCTGATGGAACTGCTCGAGGCAGCTGATCCGCAGCTCGGTGTTCGTCGACCAGTCGGTCTCGTCGAAGGCCCGCCGCGCGGCCGCGACGGCGGCTTCGGCGTCGGCGACGGTGGCATCCGGTGCGTAACCGAGCACCTCACCGGTGGCGGGGTTGACGGTGGGAAACGTCCGCGACGTGTCGAGTAGCTTGCCGTCGATCAGCAGTCGCCGATCGCCACCGGCTCCGGCGGTGTCTACGGCTGACTCGTCAGTCGAGATCGTGGTCGCTTCCTGCATCATCCTCCTCAGCACGCGCGCCGATACGGGCGCGGGAGTCCCCAGTGTGATGGAAACTTCATTCTCATCACCGGCGAATCATACATTCGTGACAAGAGAACTCAAGGAAATGTCGAGAACTCCCGCTGCCTGCAGTTAACGGTGCGACAATCGACCACGAAACGTCTCACCAGTGCGAATCAGCCCTTCATCTTGTCTTGCGGGATTGCAGTTCACGAGAGTACGGTTCTCATAATCGGAAGGATGATTCTTAATGTATGACCGGCAGGTGTGGGGTTGAAGAACGCTGTCGTGACCGGAGGCGGCTCCGGCATCGGGCAGGCTGTCGCGCACCGGCTGCGCGCCGACGGCATGAATGTCGCGATTCTGGACCTCAATCCGTCGGACGCTGAACACTCATACGTCGCGGATGTCACCGACCGTGCACAAGTGGACGCCGCCCTCGATGCCGTGCGCGCCAAACTCGGTCCGGTGACGGTTCTGGTGAACGCCGCAGGGCTGGAGAAGTTCAAGCGCTTCCTCGATGTCTCGTTCGAGGAGTGGCAGCGCGTCGTCGACGTCAACCTCAACGGCGTCTTCCACTGCGTCCAGGCGGTACTGCCCGACATGATCGACGCCGGCTGGGGTCGAATCGTCAACATCTCGTCGTCCAGCACGCATTCGGGACAGCCGTTCATGTCGCCCTACGTGGCGGCCAAGTCGGCGGTCAACGGACTCACGAAGTCACTCGCCCTGGAGTACGGCCCGAGCGGTATCACCGTGAACGCGGTACCGCCCGGCTTCATCGACACCCCGATGCTGCGCAAGTCCGAAGAACGCGGCTACCTCACTGTGCAGCAGAGCATCGATTCGACGCCGGTGCGCCGCATCGGCAGGCCCGAGGACATCGCGGCTGCCTGCGCCTTCCTCGCCTCCGAGGAGGCCGGATACATCACCGGGCAGATCTTGGGCGTCAACGGCGGCCGGAACACGTAACCAAATCAGCACCGATCAGCACAGTCGAAAGGACACCTCAGTGGGACGAGTACAGGGAAAAGTCGCGTTCGTCACGGGCGCTGCGCGCGGGCAGGGCCGCAGCCACGCGATTCGGCTCGCCGAAGAGGGCGCCGACATCATCGCCGTCGATCGGTGTCAGGACTTCCCGACGATCGGCTACCCCATGGCCGCCCCCGAGGAGCTCGAGGAGACAGCGCAATTCGTCGAGAAGACGGGGCAGCGCGTCGTCACCGCACAGGTCGATGTAGCTGACGTCACGCAGCTCAAACACGCCCTCGAAGCCGGTGTTTCGGAGCTGGGCAGGCTCGACATCGTCGTCACCTCGGCCGGAATCGCGGGCATGAAGGGCTCGGGAGACATGGCGGCGTGGGTGGATGTCATCAACACCAATCTGATCGGCACGCTGAACGCCATCCATCTGGCACTCCCGCATCTCACCGAAGGTGCCTCGATCATCGCCACCGGCTCCACCGCCGCACTGATGGACGTCAGCAAGAACGACAATCCTGGCACCGATCCGGGCGGCGCCGCCTACCTCCACTCGAAGCGCCTGCTGTCGCAGTACGTCCACAACCTCGCCACCGAACTCGCGCCGCGCGGCATCCGCGCGAACGTCATTCATCCGACGAACTGCAACACGGCGATGTTGCAGAGCGAGCCGATGTACAAGTCGTTCCGTCCCGATCTCGAGCACCCGACGAAGGCCGACGCCGAACCCGTCTTCTACGTCCAGCAGGCGATGAAGGTGCCCTGGATCGAACCCGAGGACATCAGCAACATGGTGCTGTTCCTGGCTTCGGATGAGGCCCGGTACATCACAGGCACGCAGCAGCGCGTCGACGCCGGCGGCTACCTGAAGTGGTACGACTACCACATTTGAGTGTGGCCATTATCTGAGATGAGGACAACGTGAAGGTTTTCGTCGACTCGGGACGCTGCCAGGGTCACACGCTGTGCTCGATGATCGCGCCAGATTCCTTCGAGCTCAGCGATATCGACGGCACCGCCTCGCCGGTGAACGAAGTGGTGCCGCCCGATCAGGAGGACGCGGTGCGCGAAGCGGTGCAGTCGTGCCCCGAGCAGGCCATCTCGATTGAAGAGTAGACACCACCTAAAGGGAGACAGGCTTTGACTGTCGACGACATCCGCGCCGCCGACAACGAGCGGAAAAAGAACCGGTACCACTTCGACCGCCACACCCCGGAGTACCGGGTGCAGTTCGAGAAGATCACCGAGGAGATGCACTCCAAGTGCCCGATGGCTTGGACCGACGTCTACGACGGGCATTGGGTCGCCGCGGACAGCAAGCACGTGTTCGAGCTGGCGCGCTGTCCGGCGGTGTCCAACGATCACGACATCAACGGAGAACGCAACGGCTATCAGGGGATCACCATCCCGAAGGCGCAGCGCGCGACCGTCGTGCGCGGCGGCATCCTGGAGATGGACGAGCCCGAGCACAGCACCTACCGCGGTGCGCTGAACCCGTACCTGTCCCCCGCCGCGATCAAACGCTGGCAGCCCTTCGTCGACGAGATCACCCGAGCGGCGCTCGATGAGAAGGTCGAGTCGGGCCGCATCGACTTCGTCGACGACCTCGCCAACATCGTGCCCGCGGTGCTCACACTGGCGATGATGGGCATCGAACTGAAGAAGTGGCCGGTGTACAGCGAGCCTGCCCACCTGTCGGTATCCACTCCGGAGCACTCACCCGACGCGGCACGCGTCGCCGAGATGAACCGGCAGATGGGCATCGACATGATCACCACGATGATGGAGGTTCGCGAGAATCCGCGGCCCGGCCTCATCAACGCACTGCTGCAACTGCGCATCGACGGTGAACCCGCCCCCGACCTGGAGATCCTCGGCAATCTCGGCTTGATCATCGGCGGCGGCTTCGACACCACCACCGCGCTCACCGCGCACTCGCTGGAATGGCTGTCCGAGCACCCGGACCAGCGCGAACTGCTCAGCCGCGAACGCGACACCCTTCTCAACGCGGCCACCGAGGAGTTCCTGCGCTTCTACACGCCCGCGCCGGGCGACGGCCGCACCTTCTCCGACGACGTCGAAGTCGAGGGGACGAGGTTCAAAGAAGGTGAGCGGCTGTGGATTTCGTGGGCGATGGCGAACCGCGACCCAGCGGTGTTCGAGAAGCCCAATGAGCTGATCATGGACCGGAAGGGCAACCGGCACTTCAGCTTCGGCATCGGGGTGCACCGCTGTGTGGGGTCGAACGTCGCGCGGACGGTGTTCAAGACGATGTTGACCGCAGTCCTCGACCGCATGCCCGACTATGTCTGTGATCCCGAGGGCACCGAGCATTACGAGACCATCGGTGTCATCCAGGGTATGAAGCACCTGCCCGCGACTTTCACGCCGAGCAAGCCGCTCGGTCCGGGATTGGACGAGACGCTGGAGAAACTCCAGCGGATCTGCGACGAGCAGCAGCCGGCCAGGCCCATCACCGAACACAAGGATGCTGTCGTCATCGACTGATCCGAACCGAGATTTGCTACGAGATGGTTTGATGAGCACCGGCAAACGATTTGGGAGCACGCGATGAAACTCATCAAGGTCCTGACCGCGGTGGCCGCCGCTGTCCTCATGGCTTTGACGACGGTGGTCGCACCGCCGGCCCAGGCCTTCTGGAATTACGGCAACTACGATCTCCAGACCAACAGGTACGAGCGGGCATCGTGGTTTTGGTTCGTCGCGCGATGCGGCGCCGGAGAACCGGATTGCAGGTATATCAGCGCGGCCCCCCGGCTGAAGTTCTACAACTACTACCAGGGCAACGCCTACCTGGCCAACGGCCAGTGGACGCTCAAGGTCGACGTGTCCGACGGTCTGCAGTGCCTTCCCGGCTATGCCATGCCCACCCACGAGACCTACGTGTGGGACGACGTCAGCCTGACCGGCACCATCACGTCGAACTACGACGTCGGCTGCTTCAACGGCCCACCCGGACAGCAGTTCTGGACGTTCAGGCTGCAACGCCTTTAGTGATTTGGGTGCCCGCACGACCGCTGAGCGATCGTATGCGCACCGAAATCACGCGGGGGGCGGCGTGGCCGCGGCCGGCGGCGGCTGAGGTTGGAACTGAACGAGACCGGGCGGAATATTTGTACCCGGCGGAGGTGCGGTGCCCCGCAACGGTTTACCGAGATCCTCCTGAGGCATCTGTCCAATCAGACCGCCCTTGAGCATCCCCGCCCGATACATGTCGACATACCGGCCCAGCCATTCGCGGCGGCTGACATCTGCGTTCTCCTGGCCGGGCGCGACGTCGAACTGTTGTCCCTGACCCGGGGCCGCGGGCTCGATGTTCTGCGGGCGCAGGAAGCCTGCGCCGCCGCCGGCACGCACGCCTGACGTGAACCGGCAGATAACCCATTGGGCTATTGCGACTCTCGCAATGGCCGTCACGCTCACCGGATGCGCGGAAGAGTCGAAGGTGTCGGCACCTCAGATGGTGTCCGACAGCGCGCTCGGCGGCCTGCTCCTTGATGTCGCCGACATCGACGAGATCATGGGTACCAATTCCATGCGGACGCATCCCCCCGTCACGTCGATGGGTGATCACCGTAACCTCTTGCCCAACGTGAACTGCCTTGGCGTCTGGCAGGTCGACGAAGCCCCGATTTACGACCCGAGCCATTGGAAGTCGGTTCGCCAGCAGATGCTTCGCACTCCCGACACCGACACCTGGGACAGTCTCGTGGTGCAGTCCGTGGTCTCGTATCGCACCGAAGACGGACCGCGTCTGTTCCTCGCGGATTCCGCGGACCGCTGGGGTAAGTGCACCAACCACAATGTCAACATTCAGCTGAACGCTCAGTGGTTGCCTGCGTGGAAGAGCGGCGAACTCACCACGACAGACGACCGACTCGCCATGCCCTACTCGCGCGGCAGCGGTGACCAAACCCGGTCCTGCCAGCATGTCCTTCAAGCTGCGGCGAACGTGATCATCGACGTCATCGCGTGCGGGCCGCAGACAGCTTCGTTCACGAAGGCTACCGACCTCGCGGCCAGGATCGAAGCCAAGATGCCCCGATGACGCCCGCGCCTCTGGTGATTTCGGTGCGCTCACGACCGCTGAGCGATCGTATGCGCACCCAAATCACAGGTCGTAACGTCGTCGAATTCCGTTGAAGCGAACCCACATCTGCGCGACGCGCTCGGCTGCGCTGACCGTCGCGGTGTCCGGAGGAAGCGCGTCCGTGAGGTCGTCGCGCTTGACGACGCGGGTATGCAGCTCGACCGGCTGGCCCTCCAGCATGTGCCGGTAGGTGACGTTGCCGCGCTCGAAGCCCTGGGTGTCGATCCAGTTGTGATATCCCGGATCGTCGTGCGCCAGCACCAGTCGCACTCTGCCGTCGTTGTCGACCGTGGTCCGGCTCGGCGTGTAGCTCACCGGCCGGTAGAGGTAATCCATACTGTTGAAGAAGACACCCATGTTCGTGAACATCCACAGACCATCGTGTGCGTCGAACTCGATGACGAGGGCTTCATCGGTCGCCAGCACCCAATGCATATTCGTCGCCGCGCGACCACGTTTCGCATCTGAGTCGGTTTCAGCGGGTGGTGGAAACCGATTGGGGTTCTCGCCGTCGACGCCGCCGTAGCGGAACGGAAACTCCGGCCAGTCGTCCATCAGGCCGGTGACGAATCCACCCGCCCAGTCCATCGCCGCGATCATCGTCGCGGCGCTCGGCAGTGGCTTCGGGGTATCCATGCCGACACGTTCGATCCGCATGCGCGCCGGTCGTTCGTCCCAAGAGTCGAAACCCTGCCGGATGAACAGCTTGCGCGAGCCGTCGGTGGTGGGCAGCCAGTTCGGGCCGCGCTCCTGCCCGCCGATGTAGATCTCGAAGGCACCGTCAGGTGCCGTCCTGAGCTGGTGGCCGAACAGATTGGCCTCCGGCACATCACCGAACGGTTCGTGCAGCACGCCCGGGCCGTCAGAACGCGGACCTTGCACGGTGATGTTGAGGAACCGCGACGTCCCCCGCGCGCCGACGATGCGATACGTCGATTGTCCGTCGATCCACGCCTGCTGATAGAGGAAGTCGGCACAATCACCGCCGAGTTTGCGCGTCGGGTTGCAGAAGGTGTGGATCGCGGGATAGCGGCTGTCTTTGGTTTCCAGTGCCAAGTCGAACGCCTGCCCCAGATTCTGGGTGAGGAACCGAAAGCCGTCGGCGCGCTGCACCCCGGACGCGGCATTGTGATCTTTGAAGACCTTCTCACCCGCCGCCTTCAACTGATCGCAGAACTGCGCCCACGCGGTGTTCAGCGCGACGTCGTCAGTGCCGTCTCCGATAGCCATCGATATCCCCTACGCGTCAAGTCTTTCCAGCATCGTCGATATCGTCTCGCAGCCGCGCCGCACCGCTTCGACTCTGCCCTCCGCCTCGATCCGTGGACCGATCAACTCCAGATCGAAGCCGTGGGCGTACCCTCCCGCCAGCGCCTGCCGGACGAACGGCTCGATCGGGATCGCTCCGTCCCCCGGGACCGCACGGCCGGGCAGCGCACGATCGCCGAGTACGTAGTCGCTCAGCTGAATCTGGACGGTTCGCGGCAAGGCACGCTCGAGGAGGCCGCCGAGATCGGCCTCCGCCCAGCAGTGGAACAGGTCGATACAGACCGCGACTCCCGCCATCTCGGCCAACGTCACTGTGTCGCGCAGGGTATGGGCGAAATGGATATCCGCATAGAGGGCGGAGGCGTTTTCGATCGCCAAGACCACTCCGGCCTGCCGCGCTTCGTCGATGCACGGAGCGATCGCTGCGCTGAAGCGTTCGGCTGCCTGTTCCCAGCCCAGTTCGCCTCGGCCGCCGGTGAGCATGTAGACGACGCGCGCGCCGACTGCGGCCGCCGACCCGATGACGCGGGAGAGGCCGGCACCCGACTCGAAAAGGTGGTACACGGTGTCGACCGTGTACCCCTCGCGCGCGACGAGTTGCGCCAAGCCTGGTTCGGCGAGCTGGGAGTCGATCAGGGACAGGCGCGTGAGCCCGAGTTCGCGCCACACGGAATGCTGCTCGGCCAACGGCATACCGAGAAACGTCACACTGTGGACCGACAGCCGGCCGTGCACGATCAGTTCCTGTTCTCGACCGCGACGCCGAAGCGTTCACGGAACGGCCGGAATTCCTCGTGCAGTGCTTCCAGATCCTCACCGATGTCGGTGAGCAGCTTCGTCGAGTAATGGAACTTCCCGTGCCGATCGCCGGGATTATTCTTCAGGTAGGCATGCATCTCCGATTCAGCCTCGGCGCTCAGTGTCCGTCCGCGGAATTCGTAGTAGCGGCCGACGGTGCCGACCGGGTCGGCGAGGAAATCGGTGTAGCGCACGTGCAGGATTCGCGGATCGTCGACGAGCGGATTGGTCATCGTGTTGGCGACGCTTGACCGCGTCAATTCGAGGTGCATCTTCGCCGCCGCCTGCAGGTCGATCGGACCGACGATGCCCTCGAGAATGTCGGCCATCATCATCGTGCGCGACGCCGCGACCTGGACGGGGTCCCGGTGCAGCCACAGCAGGGTCGCATCCGGGTAGCAGTCGAAGAACGCCTGGAGCCGAAAGCCGTGGAATCCCTTCAGGACCCACTGCTTGGGCGGCCGACTGAACTGGAACTGCTGCAGCATCGCTTTGTGTATACGGTATTGCGCCGCGTCGTCGGTGGACAGACCGCCGACCACCGTTTGCATGGGAACTCGCCACCATGCGGTCGGCGTCATGACGCGGAAGTCGAAGGCCCAGGTCCGTTCGTCTTCCGGCAGTCCGTCGCCGAGCATGTCGTTGTAGGGGTGGCTGTGCAGCCACTTTGGCATCTTGGCGTTGATCTCGCGCCAGTCGGCATCGGCGCGGACTCGGCGCCAATTGGGCTCGGCGCGGACTCGGCGCCAATTGGGCTCGGCGCGGACTCGGCGCGGGTCGCTGCCGGTGCTGCCCGGCGGTGGGGAGGGGTACATCACCTCCCAGAACCGAAGCGCCCGCGCATCCGGATCCACCGACATCAGGGCGTGCATCAACGTGGTCCCCGAGCGCGGCTCACCCGTCACGAACATGGGTCGCTCGACCACTTCGTCGGCGACCGGGTACCGGTTGCGATCCTCGAAGAACTCGAGGCGCGAGGTAAGCAGCCAATGGCATACCTCTTCGGCCTGCCGCCTCCCGTCGGCGTCCATGCCGACGCCGTTGAGAAGATCGACGGCCGTGGCGAACCTCTCGGGCAGAGTGGGGTCGCCGTAGTCCGTCAGACCGGTGTCGGCTTGCGCGCGATCCAGCATGGCGGCCGCGTCAAGCATGTCGTTCACCGGACGTCTCCGCACAGGGCCAACAGCTCGTCCTCCACGTCTCGCACGTTGTCCGCCGACGCGGCGGAGTACGACAGCCCCGCCATGCCGCCATAATCCAAGATCTTGGGTACCCGCAGGCCTGCGTCCACGTAATCCTTGATCACCTGGGCAACCTGCTTCGGCGTGCCGTGCGGGACGACCGCAAGGATCGCCTCCGGGTCGACACGGGCGAGGAATTCGACAATGCGTTCACGGGTCAATGTCGACGGGTCGATGTCCTGGTAGCCCCGCCAGTTCTCCCCCATCGGGTGCTCGTAGCCGAGGCTTCGCAGCAGTTCGGCGGACACCTGCAGCAAGAACGCCTTGACCAACGGCGCATCCACGATCTCGGCAAGCGCCGCGTCATCGCGGCCGATCAGGCACACCTGGATGTAGCACGGCGTGATGGCCATCGGATCTCGGCCGGCCCGTTCGGCGGAAGCCCGGACGGTAGCCAGCTTTTGGCCGTAGTCGTCGGGATTCCATGCACCCGTCGGCCACCATCCGTCGGCGTAGCGCCCGACGATGTCCAGCGTTCGCGGCCCGCTCGCCCCGATCCAGATGTCCGGCGTCGCGCCTTCATACGGTTCGGT
Source organism: Mycolicibacterium rhodesiae NBB3 (assembly GCF_000230895.2). The sequence continues at coordinate 4,006,992 of NC_016604.1, read as the reverse complement.
GTCGAGTCGGGCGTGATGCAGGTGATAGAACCGTCCGTCGAAGTCGACCGGGCCGTCGCTGTCCCACAGCAGCCGAATGACTCTCAGCGCCTCCTCGAATCGGCTCACCGGCTTGGTGAAGTCGAATCCGTACGGCACGATGTTCTCGGTCTCGCCGCTTCCCAGGCCGAGAACAAAGCGGCCCTTGGCCAGATGATCGATCGTCAGCGCACTCTGCGCGAGCAGTGCCGGGTGACGCCGCACGGTGTCGACCACGCTGGTGACCAACGGCACGTTCTCGGTCAGCACGGCGGCCGCGGCAGCCACCGCCATCGCGTCCAGGTGGCGATGTGGCGACGGAGAAACCGTTGCCAGGTCAGTGAATTCAGGGCTCCAGATCGAGTCGGGCCAGAAGCTCACCATGTGGTCAGGCAGCCAGATGGAGTGGTAGCGGCCGCTGTCGAGAAGCTTCAGCTGGGAGAGATCCAGCGGAAGCGTAGTCCGCAGATATGCCGCCGGCTGGACCTTCATCTCGCTGCCCTTCTATCCCACGAGTGTTGGGCTTTGCCACACAACTTCGCCCAAAGACGCGACTTAACGCCACTTTCGGGGGAAATCAAGACAGCCAACCGATCTCCCGCAAGAACGGCTGCGTGTGGGCGATCCGGCCGGTCAGCGTCTTCGGATCGCCCGTACACAATTCGAACGCAGTCTGGGTGATCAGTGCGATGTCCTCGGTATCAGTCTTGGCCAGGTCGAGCGCGCCTGCACCTTCGGTGGCGACCGGGTTGGACGGCGCGGCGGCGTTTACGGCGATCCCGTCGTCGTAGAGTTCGGCCGCAAGGCTTTTCGTCAACCGGTTCAGCGCGGCCTTTACCGTACCGTAGACACCGAAGCCGGCTTCGCGATCGAAGTCGGAGAACGGCGGCCCGTCGGGCAGATCTCCACCGACCGACGTCACGTTGAGCACCCATCCCCGCTTCCGTTCGCGCATAGCGGGGATGGACAATTGCGTGAGATGCAGCGGCGCCATCACATGCATCTCCATCATCAGGCGCACCCGCCGGTCGGGGAACTCGTCGAGCGGACGCAGGAACGTGACGGCCGCGTTGTTGACGAGAATGTCGGGGGCACCGACTTTCTCGACCACTTCGGCGAAGAGGCGCTCGCGGTCCTCGGGATTGGAGAGGTCAGCGGCGACGGTGATCGCCGAGCCGCCCGACTGCTGGATCTCTTCCAACGTCTGCTGAAGCGACCCTTGATATTTCGGATCGGGCTGCGCGGTCCGCGCGGTGAGCGCCACGGTCGCACCCTCGGCGGCCAACCGTTTCGCGATGGCCTTGCCCAATCCGCGACTGGTGCCCGTCACCAGTGCGACCTTGCCGTCACACGTCACTGTGGACCTCCTAGGTACGCGGAATGCCTGCGAGCTTGTCGGCGAACTTGGCTTCTGCGGCTTCCCGCAACCGCAACAGATGCTCGGACGGGAAGGCGTCCGGAGCGGGCTTGACGTCCTTGAGCAACAGTCGCGCCAGCGTCACCTTGTGCACCTCGGTCGGACCGTCGGCCAGTCCGAGGACAAACGACTCGGTCATGTACTGCACAAACGGCATTTCGTGCGATGTCCCCAGCGATCCGTGCAATTGCAGCGCCCGCGCGGAGACGTCGTGCAGCACCTTCTGCATCATCGCCTTCACCGCAGAGATGTCGCCGCGCACCGCCTTGTAATCGTTGTATTTGTCGATCTTCCAAGCGGTTTGGAGAGTGAGCAGCCGGTAGGCCTCGATCTCCATCCAGGAGTCGGCGATCATCTCCTGGACCATCTGCTTGTTGGCCAGCACCTCACCCTGTGTGTACCGCGACACGGCACGTTCGGTGAGCATGTCGAAGATCCGGCGCACCAGACCGACCGTGCGCATGGCGTGGTGGATGCGGCCACCGCCGAGGCGAGTCTGTGCGACCACGAACGCTCCCCCGCGCGGTCCGAGCATGTGATCGTCGGGGACACGCACGTTCTCGTAGCGGACATAGCCCTCGCGACCACCACCACCGAGTGGTTGGTATCCGAGCCCTACGTCGCGCAACACGTTGATGCCCGGAGTGTCGCCAGGCAGCACGAACATCGAATAGCGCTGATAGGGGGGCGCATCGGGATCGGTCATCGCCATCACGATGATGAACGACGCCATCGATGCGAAGGACGAATACCACTTCTCTCCGTTGATGACCCAGTGGTCGCCGTCCTGCACCGCCGTCGTGGTGAACACCTTCGGGTCGGCGCCGCCCTGCGGTTCGGTCATCGAGAAGCAGGACACGATGCGGTTGTCCAGCAGCGGTTCGAGATAGCGCTCCTTGAGTTCGGGCGTGCCGTAGTGGGCGAGAATCTCGCTGTTGCCCGAGTCCGGCGCCTGGGACCCGAAGACGATGGGTGCACATTCCGAACGGCCGAGAATCTCGTTGAGCAGCGCCAGCTTCACCTGGCCGTAGCCCGGTCCGCCGAGATGCGGGCCGAGGTGGGTGGCCCACACCCCGCGCTCTTTGACGATCTCCTGCAGTGGCGGGATCAACGCCTGCCGCACAGGGTCGTTCAAGTCGTGCGACTCCTTGACCACGTAGTCGATCGGTTCGCATTCCTCGCGCACGAACTGCTCGACCCACACCAATTGCTCCGCCCATTCGGGATCGGTCGAGAAGTCCCATGCCACTAGCGATTACCGCCCTTCCGTCCCGCGCTCACTTCGATCGCCGCCGCGCCTCGGCTTCGTCCGTGGCGTGGCTGAGCACCTGGTTGCGATTCTCCAATTCCAGCGCAGCGTCCAGTCCTGGCGCATCGGTGTTCACCTGCAGCGCTCGTTTCGTCAGCTGCGTCCCGAACGGCGGGAGTTCGGCAATGGCGCGGGCGAGTTCAAGGGCCCGGGGCATCAACTCGTCCGGCTCGACCAATTGGCTGACCAGGCCGCGGCGCTCGGCCTCGGCCGCAGGCACGGTTCGACCGGTCATCATCCAGTCGGCGGCCACGCTGGTGCCGACGATCCGGGGCAGGTGGTAGCTCATACCCATCTCGGCGCCAGACAACCCGAGCAGGATCGCCCCGTTGCCGAACGTCGCAGACGTCGAGCAGATTCGGATGTCAGAAGCCAGGCACAGCGCGAAGCCCGCCCCGACACAGGGTCCGTTCACCGCGGCGATGACTGGTTGAGGCAAATGTCGGATCGCCTGTGGCAGTGCGGCCATCGCTTCCTGGAACCGCAACCTTTCGATTGCGGGATCAGAGGCCTGAAGGGCCTTGGGCGAGAAGTTGCGCACGTCGATGCCCGAACAGAACCCGCGGCCCTCCCCCGTGATCACGACCGCATGGACCGACGCGTCCGTCGCCAGCCCCGCGAGTTCCGCGATCAGCCCGTCGCGCATCTCGGAGTTGATCGCGTTGAGCTGCTTCGGCCGGTTCAGGTGCAGGACAACGACGCCGGCGTGTGGCCGGCCGATGTTCACGGTCGCCGGGTGGGTTCGGGTGGGAGCGGACTCGGTCACCGGTGTCAGCGCCGGGGCAGACCGAGCACCTGCTGCGCGATGATGTTGCGCTGGATCTCCGAGGTGCCACCTGCGATGGTGCCGCCGAAGCTGCGCGCGTATCGCTCGAACCAACTGACGAAATAGTGGTCGAGGTTCATGTGCTCGTATGGACCGGTCGTCGAGGGGTGGGTGAGTCCGTCCGCTCCCGACGCGGTCAGCGCGTTTTCGAACGCCTGACGCTCCGCCTCGGAACCGAACAGCTTCAGCACCGACACCGATGCGGTGTCCATCTCACCCCGGGCCGCCCGGGCCAAGGCCGCCGAGCCCATGGCCCGCAGCGCCTGGTAGTCCATGATGGTCGTCGCGTACTGATCCCGCTCGAGTTCTGTGCGCGGCCGGAAATCCGCGATCATGTTGTCGATGCGGTCGGCGAAGCCGAGCCACATCATGGTGCGCTCGTGACCGAGGGAGCCATTAGCGACCGCCCAGCCCCCGTTCAGCGGGCCGACGAGGTTCTCGGCAGGCACCTTCGCGTCGGTGAAGAACACCTCGTTGAAGTCGAGGTTCTCCTCGCCACACATATCGGCGAACGGCCGGCACACCACACCGGGCGTGTCGGTGGGGATGATCAGCACGCTGATGCCCTTGTGTTTCGGCGCATCTGGGTCGGTGCGCACGAACGTCAACAGGAAGTCCGCGTCGTGCGCGCCCGACGTCCACACCTTCTGGCCGTTGACGACGAAGTAGGGCTCCTCCTCGTCAGAGAAAAACTCAGCACGGGTGCGCAGCGATGCCAGGTCGGAGCCCGCGCTCGGCTCGCTCATGCCCAGTGACGCCGTCATCTCACCGCGAAGCACGGGTACCGCCCAGCGCTGCTTCTGTTCGTCGGAGCCGAACGAGATCAACGATGCCGCAACGATGTTCACGCCTTGGGGGTTGAAGCTGTGGTAGATGCGCCGCTTACACAGTTCGTCGAGGTGGACGAACTGTTGCACGACGTTCGCGTTACGGCCACCGAACTCCGGCGGTTGGGCAGGCAACAGCCAGCCGTTGTCGAAGAGCAATCGCTGCCAGTCGCGCGCCCACTGCGGCATGTGCGACACCGAACGAGGCCGCTCTTGGGTGTCGGCCTCCGACGGGAGGTGTTCGTCGAGAAACGCGGCGAATTCCGCGCGAAACTCCTCGACGTCGGAATCGAAAGTCAGTTGCATCTCGCAAAACCCCTGTACTCCGCAGCGATGGTCGCGCGATGCTCAGCGGCCCCGCCCAGGAGCAGTTCGCCGGCCTTCGCCCGCTTCAACGCGAACTGCAGATCGTTCTCCCAGGTGAACCCCATGGCGCCGAACAACTGCAGACCGTGGCGGAAGACCAACGCTTGAGCCTCCCCCGCCGATGCCTTGGCCATCGCCGCGGCGAGCCGCCGCCGAGGATCATCGGCCGCGATCGTCAGCGCGGCGAAGTAGGACAGCGCACGCGCCCGCTCGGTCGCGACGTGCATGTCGACGGCCTTGTGTTGGACCGCCTGAAACGTTCCGATCGCGACGCCGAACTGCTGGCGTTGCTTCACGTGTTCGAGCACCAGATCGAGGATGCGCTGGCACGCGCCCACCGTGGTGACCGCCATCCCGGTGAGTGCCACGTGCCGGGCTCGTTCGGCGTCGACCTTCACACGCTCGGTGTCGGGGACGTGCGTTTCGGCGAATGTGACCTCCGCGATGTGCAGTACCGGATCGAAGACGGTGCTGCGCCGGGTGACGGCCGTATCCGCGTCCACCACGAAGACTCCCGCCTCCGTGACCACCGCGAGCTTCTCGACGCGGTCGCCGTCGAGGACGTGGTGCGCGGTCCCGTTCAGCACCCAGCCGTCGGCATCGCGGTGAGCGGTGACACCGCCGTACACGGCCGTGCCGGAGGCCTGCGGGTCGTATCGGTCACCCGCGAGCGGCGCGAACTGGGTCAGCGTCGCCAGGAACGGCGTGGGATCGGTGGCCCGGCCCAACTCCTCGGCCACGATCGCGAGTTCGACCGCGTTCTCCGGGTCGGCGAGCTCGGTCCACCCCGCGTCGACGTAGGTCTTCCACAGCGGCGTCGGGTCGACACCGTTCTCGGCTATGCCGCGCACCAGCGACGCCGGGCAGGCCTTGCTGACCGCGTCGCGCACGGTCTCCTGCCACAGCCGCTGATCGGCGTCGAACTCCAGTAACACCAGTGGCCTCCTGTGGACCTCGTCAGTACCCCGTCGGTTGGCACGAGAATAACATTCTCCTTAGATGCTGTAATCGTTCTCGGGATTCGACTACCCAGTTTCACGCCCGCAGCGCCAAGCGACTGACCAGCGCACACTCTGACCTGCGAAGAAGTAAGCGATCCGCTGGAGAACACAATTCTTGCCTTTGAAGAACAAGCCTTTACTATGGCTTTATGTCCGGCGTCGGCGCACGTCCCAGCCTCAAGTGCGCACCGGCCGTCCGGATGGACATCGGAGGCCCGAGGTGATTCAAGCGTGACCACACCATCCGAGGGGGGTAAAACGCCCGTCATCGACGCGAGCGTGCACATCTTCAGCAAGTCGAACAAGGACCTGCGCAGCTTCATGCGCGAGCCGTTCAAGAGCCGGGGCTTCCCGGACTACGAGATGGACTGGTACGGCGCTCCCGGCGGCGAGTACGCGCCCAACACCGAGGGAGAACGCCGCTACCCCGGCTCAGATCCCGACTTCGTCGGCCAGCAGTTGTTCGGCGACCGCGGCGTCGACATCGCGATCCTGCACCCGATGACGCGGGGCATCATGCCCGATCGTCATCTGGGTACCGCGATCGCCGCGGCGCACAACGAGCTCATGGTGACGCGCTGGCTGGAGGACAACCCCTACGCCGACCGCTTCCGGGGCACCATCCGGGTCAACCCCGACGACATCACCGGAGCCCTCCGCGAAATCGCCAAGTACGCAAGCCATCCGCGCGTCGTGCAGATCGGCGTTCCGCTGCAGTCGCGCGAGCTGTACGGCAAGCCGCAGTACTGGCCCCTGTGGGAGGCGGCCGCCGAGGCGAATCTTCCGGTCTCGGTCCACATCGAGGTCGGTGCGGGCGTTCAGTTCGCGCCGACACCGAACGGGGTCCCGCGGACCTATGAGCACTACGTCAGCTTCATGGCACTCAACTTCCTGTACCACCACATGAATCTCATCGTCGAAGGCGTCTTCGAGCGGATGCCCACGCTGAAGTTCGTATGGGCCGACGGCGCCGGGGATCTGCTGACGCCGTTCATGTGGCGAATGGACTGCTTCGGTCGTCCGCACCTCGAGCAGACGCCGTGGGCGCCGAAGATGCCAAGTGACTATCTACCGGGCCACACCTACTTCATCCAGGGCGCGATGGACGGACCCGGCGACGTCGAATTCGCCGGTGAATGGCTGGAGTTCACCGGCAAGGACGACATGGTGATGTACGGGTCGAGCTACCCGCACTGGCAGCTCAACGAGCTGAAAGTGCCCGCCGCGTACTCGCAGGAACAGCGCGACAAACTGTGCTGGCGAAACGCCGCCGAGCTGTACGGCATAGACGTCGGGGCCGGCGTCGGAGCACAGTGAGAGAAGACTTCGAAGTGAAGGAGCCACGATGACGGCCACAGTGTCAGAGCGAAAGCCCGCGGCGGAGCGCATCGCGGTCCGCTGCGTCGACTCCGACGTGCACCCGACGCCGAAAGCCGGCGAGCTGACGCCCTATATCCCGGAGCCGTGGCGCAGCAAGTACTTCCTGACGCGGCGAGTCGGCGACCAGATCTACTACGACGCGCCGGACTACGCACACGCGTATGCGATGCGCCTCGACACCTTCCCCTCGGACGGTAACTTCGCGGGCAGCGACCCCGACTTGGCGTTCAAACAGCTGATCATGGAGGCCGGCGCCGACATCGCCATCCTCGAGCCCGCGGCGTACCCGGCGCGCTTCCCCGAGGTCAACCACGCGATGAGCGTTGCGCTCAACGACTGGCAGGCCAACCACTGGCTCGACAGTCACAACAACTGGCACGAGCGCTGGCGGGGATCGATCTGCGCGGCGATCGAAGCGCCGGAGGACTCCGCTCGCGAGATCGAGCGCTGGGCCGGACACCCTTACATGGGGCAGATCCTGATCAAAGCCGAGCCTCGGCCGGCGTGGGGTGATCCCAAGTACAACCCGATCTGGGAAGCGGCCACCAAGCACGACATCACCGTCAGTTGCCATTTGTCGCGCAGCCACCATGAGGAACTGCCGATCCCGCCGGTCGGATTCCCCAGCTACAACCACGATTTCATGGTGACCTATTCGCTGCTGGCCGCGAACCAGGTGATGAGCATGGTCTTCGACGGCCTCTTCGACCGGTTCCCGACACTGCGAATCGTGCTGGTGGAGCACGCATTCACGTGGATCCTGCCGCTGATGTGGCGGATGGATGCCATCTACGAAGCGCGCAAGTCGTGGCTGGACATCAAGCGCAAGCCGTCGGAGTACGTCAAGGACCACATCAAGTTCACCACCCAGCCGCTGGACTACCCCGAGGACAAGACCGAGTTGACCCGGGCGTTCGAGTGGATGGAGTGCGAGAAGATCCTGCTGTTCAGCAGCGACTATCCGCACTGGACGTTCGACGACCCCCGCTGGCTGGTCAAGCACCTGCCCGAGTACGCCCGCGAGGCGGTGATGTTCCGCAACGGCATCGCGACCTACCACCTGCCAGAGACGGTTCCGGCCCTCGAGGGCCAGGTGCGGGTGTTCTGAGTTGGACGAGCAGAAGACGCCCCGGCTTGCGCAAGGGCGCGAACACGTCGTCGCCACCGTCGACGAGATCCCGCCGGGCACACACAAACTGGTGCCCATCGGCCGGCACGGCGTCGGCGTCTACAACGTCAATGGCACGTTCTATGCCATCGCGAACTACTGCCCGCACGAGGGCGGCCCACTGTGTTCGGGTCGTCCCCGCGGCCGCACAATCGTCGACGACGATGTTCCGGGCGATGCGGTGATGGTGCGCGACCTCGAGTACATCTACTGTCCCTGGCACCAATGGGGTTTCGAGTTGGCGACGGGCACGACAGCGGTCAAACCGGAGTGGAGCATTCGCACGTATCCCGTGCGGGTGGTCGGAAACGATGTGTTGGTGCAGGCATGACTCTTTTCCTGCCCGCGTGGGCCCCCGCGCAAGCTGGGGACGTGCGTGTCTGCAGACGACACGCCGACACGTCCCTCAAGTTTCCGCACGCTCGGGAAGGTGTGTCATGACATCCACAGATTCCGCGGGCCTGACGCTGCTGCCGAACGAGAAGACGTTCGAATACAAGGGTGGCCGCGTCGTCTACGAAATCCTCGGCGAGGAGGGCGAATTCATCGCGCTGACGCCGGGCGGCCGCTTCAGCAAGGACATCCCCGGCCTACGGCCGCTGGCCGAGGCACTGGCGGAGGGCGGCTATCGCGTCCTGCTGTGGGACCGGCCGAACTGCGGCAAGTCGGATGTGCAGTTCTACGGCAAGAGTGAATCCCATATGCGCGCCGAGACGCTGCACGCGTTGATCACCGGGCTCGACATCGGGCCGTGCGTGATTGCGGGCGGTTCCGGCGGGGCGCGTGACTCGATGCTGACCACCATGCTCTACCCGGAGATCGTGCGAAAGCTGGTGGTGTGGAACATCGTCGGCGGGGTCTACGGTTCGTTCGTGCTCGGTGGGCACTATGTGGTACCGAGCATCCTCGCCGCCAAGGGCCTGGGAGTCGAAGGCCTGCTGCACGTTCCCGAGTGGAAGGAACGCATCGCCGAGAATCCGGACAACGAGGCGCGTTTCCGCGCCCTCGACGTCGACGAGTTCCTCAAGCTGATGCGGCGCTGGCTCAATGCGTTCGTACCGAAGCCGGGCCAGACCATCCCCGGTGTCGAGGACGAGATGTTCGACAACATCGTCGTTCCGACGTTGATCATCCGGGGCGGCGAGAACGACTGGGACCATCCCAAGCGCACCTCGCTGGAGGTGAGCTGCCTCATCAAGGGCTCGACGCTGATCGACCCGCCGTGGCCGGAGGACGCCTGGGAGCGCGCGGGTGAGAGGTTCGCCGCCAGCGGGGGCAAGAAGTTCTGCCTGTTCGACACGTGGGTGCAGGCCGCGCCGGCGATCCTGAAGTTCCTGGACGACTGAGCGTGATGCTAGATCGTTCGGATGTGCACTTCGCAGTTGAGCGACGCCTCGAGCGCGGTGTGGACGCGGCTCTCGGGCACACGCTCGAGGTCGGACTTGCGCAACGTCACGTGCACCACGTCCCAGCCGTCGTCGCCTGCGGTGCGTTCGACATCGCCGGCCAGTCCGAATCCCGCCAGCACGCCGTGGGCGTCGTCGTCGGTTCCGCGACTGATGAAGGTCAGCACACCGGGCACCGGTACGGTGCCGAACGCGTTGGCGCACAGGGCGACCGCGATCCGCTCGAGTTCTGCGGCATCGTCGCCCGCGATCAACAACTCCACCTCGCGTCGTTGCGGCGGGAGGCCGACGAGGTTGTTCTCCACGACCTCGACATCCGCCGCGGCGGCCGATTCGCGGAGGCGTGCCATGCCATCGGTTAACTGCGCGGGGGCGAGTTCGCCGGCCGAATCGACACCGACACGCACCACGGCAGTCCTCATGTCCGTCAGCCTATCCAGAGGGCACGGACGTGCCGCATGCCCACTGGAGGCCCGATGACCACCACCGCAACCGATCTCACGGTCGCTGTATGGCCGGACTGTGCGCCGCGACTGCTGCGGCCGGCGCAGGTGGGACCCGAGGAGCTGGCCGAGTACGTGCAGGCCGGCGGCTACCGGCCGCTGACCGACCCCGACGCATTGCTCGAGCAGGTCGACCTGTCGGGCCTGCTGGGCCGCGGCGGTGCAGCCTTTCCGATGGGGACCAAGCTGCGCACGGTGCGCGATACCGGCCGGCGGGGCATAGAGACCGTCATCGTCGCCAACGGCGAGGAGGGGGAACCCGCTTCGGTCAAAGACCGTTGGCTGTTGCGCAACCGGCCGCACCTGGTCCTGGACGGGTTACGCCTGGCCGCCGCGATAGTCAACGCGAGCCGTGCGGTGATCTACGTCTCCGACGAGCCGTCGGCAACCGCGGTGAACAGCGCACTGTCCCAGTTGGACTCGCAGGCCTTCGGGGCCACGGACGTCAGCGTGGTGCTCGTCGAGCCCACCTACGTCGCAGGTGAAGAAACGGCGGCTGTCCGACGCATCAACGGCGGCCCGGCCAAACCGACCGACAAACCACCGCGCCCGTTCGAGGAGGGCGTGTCGGGTCTGCCGACCACTGTGAGCAACGTCGAGACGCTGGCCAACCTGCCCTACATTCACGAGCAGGGCTCGCAGAGTTTCCGCACAGTCGGAACGCCGATGTCGCCCGGAACGTTCCTGGCGACCATCACGGGCGGCGGCAAGCCCGCCGCCCTCTACGAAATCCCCCATGGCGCACTGTTTTCCGAGTTGCTGACGTTGCACGGAGTCGCAGCGGATTCGGTGCGCGGCGTGCTGATGGGCGGTTACTTCGCGGGGCTGGTCAACACCGACATCCTCGATGCGACCCTGGATCACGAAACCCTTCGCCGGCTCGGCAGTGGTCTGGGATGCGGGGCGATCTCCATCCTCACCGACGACTGCCCGCTCGCCGTGGCCGCCTCGGTGCTGTCCTACTTCGATCGCGAGAACGCCGGCCAGTGCGGTTCGTGCTTCAACGGCACCGCTGCCATGGCCGCCGTCACCTCCGCGCTGCGCGACGGGGTCGCGACCCAGGAGGATGTGACACGGTTGGAACGCTGGTCGGTGGTGCTGCGCGGTCGCGGGGCGTGCGGCACCCTCGACGGCGCCACGAACGTCGCGGCGAGCCTGCTGCGCCAGTTCCCGCAATTGGTGGCAGGTCATCTGGCCAACGACTGCCCGTCCTGCCAAGCCGGCGCATTCAACGCGGTGCGACCCTACGAAGTGGAGGCGATGGGACATGAGTGACGGCTTGAGGATTCGCCTCGATCGGACGCAGTGCGACGGCTTCGGCATCTGCGCCAAGCACGCGCCGGGGTACTTCTCACTCGACGACTGGGGCTACGCATCGCTGATCGGCGATGGAACGGTACCCGAGAAGGACCGCGACGCGGTGATGCGCGCTCTGCTCGACTGCCCCGTCCACGCGATCATCTACATGGGTGAGCACCGGCCGTCCAACGACGGCACGGCGCGACACGACGCCAACGAGGCTCCCGAACCGCACCCGAACACCGATGACAACGAAGCGATCTCGGAATTCGTCCGGTGACCCGCCCGCTCCCCGAACTCAACGCCCAGAACGAGTTCTTCTGGACCGCGGGCGGTGACGGCGTCCTGCGCATCCAGGAATGCGGTGACTGCAACGCGCTGATCCACCCACCGCAGCCGGTCTGCCGGTACTGCCGCGGCCGCAACATGGGTGTGCGCGACGTGTCGGGACTGGCGACGCTGTCGGCCTTCACGGTGAACCATCGGTTCGGCTTTCCCGACCTTCCCCCGCCCTACGTCGTAGCACAGGTCGCCGTCGTCGAGGACCCGCGAGTTCGCCTGACCACCAACATCGTCGAGTGCGACCCCGACGAGCTGGAACTCGGCCAGACGGTCGAAGTCACCTTCGAGAAGATCGAAGACGTCTGGCTGCCGAACTTCCGCCCCAGCGCCGACAAGCAGACCGGTCCGCTGCCCGCCGACGAGATCGCGCCCACCGACTTCGCCCGCTATGTGAGCGCACCACTGACGACCGCGAAGTTCGAGGAACACTCCGCGATCACCGGCATCGGCGCATCGCGGCTCGGCCGCCGCCTGATGGTGCCGCCGTTGTCGTTGACCATCGATGCATGCGAAGAAGCCATCGCCGACGCGGGTTTGACGTTCGACGACATCGACGGGCTGTCGACCTACCCGGGCCTCGACATCGCCGGCATGGGCGAGGGCGGCGTGACCGCTCTCGAGGGCGCGCTGGGCATCCGCCCGACCTGGATCAACGGCGGCATGGACACGTTCGGTCCCGGCGGGTCCGTCATCGCCGCCATGATGGCCATCGCCACCGGTATGGCTCGCCACGTGCTGTGCTTCCGCACACTGTGGGAGGCGACCTTCCAGCAGCTGATGAAGGAGGGCAAGGCCAGCCCGCCGGGTGGTCCGCGTACGTCGAGCTGGCAGATGCCCTTCGGCGCGACGTCGGCGGCGCACGTCCTCGCCCTCAACGCGCAGAGGCACTTTCAGCGCTATGGAACGACACGGGAGACGCTCGGCTGGATCGCCTTGAACCAGCGCGCGAACGCCGCGCTGAATCCGACGGCGATCTATCGCGATCCGATGACCATGGACGACTACCTGAACGCCCGACCGATCACGACACCGTTCGGTCTCTACGACTGCGACGTCCCCTGCGACGGCGCCGTCGCGGTGATCGTGTCGGCGATCGACGCCGCGAAGGACATGCCGCGCAAGCCGGTGCTGTTCGAGGCCGTTGGCACCCAGATCGTCGAACGCACCGATTGGGACCAGACCACGATGACCCACGAACCACAGGTCCTGGGCCAGGCCGCCCACCTGTGGACGCGAACATCGTTGCGGTCCAAGGATGTCGATGTTGCCGAGCTCTACGACGGCTTCTCGTTCAACTGCCTTTCTTGGCTGGAGGCGCTCGGGTTCTGCGGAATCGGAGAAGCGAAGGACTTCCTGGACGGCGGAAAGGCCATCGCGCGCGACGGGGTGATCCCGCTGAACACGCACGGCGGCCAGCTCTCCCACGGCCGCACTCACGGTATGGGCCTGATTCACGAAGCGGTCACCCAGTTGCGCGGTGACGGCGGCGAGCGGCAGGTGAAAGATGCCCGCGTCGCGGTGGTCAGCAGCGGCGGCCTCACCCCGAGTGGTGCGATCCTGATGCGGACAGAAGGGTGACCGACGCGGCTGTGCGCCCACGCGTCGTCTTCGTCGACGGCGTCCCGATGTCAGGACTCATCGCAGCGGTCGACGACCCCAAGGCCGTCGTCGTCGCGTTCCACGGCGGGTCAAGCACCGCAGCGTATTTCGACTGTCCCGGGCACCCCGAGTTGTCACTGTTGCGCATGGGCGCGGACAGCGGCTACACGATGGTGGCGCTCGATCGGCCAGGCTACGGGAGTTCAGCGCCCTATCCCGACGCCATGGAGCGGCCCGAGCAGCGCATCGCGCTGGCCTATGGCGCGATCGAAAAGATCCTCGGCGCGAACCCGCGCGGGGCGGGCCTGTTCCTCGTCGGCCATTCGGCCGGCTGCGAACTGACCGTGCGGATGGCAGGCGATGATCGAGCTGAGCGGGCGAACCTGATCGGACTCGAGTTGGCGGGTACCGGTGTGCAGTACGACGCGGCGATGGCCGAGATCATGAAATCCGCGACGGCGACGGGACGTCCGACCGGGCTGCGTGAGGTGCTGTGGCAGCCCGCGGAGCTGTATCCGCCCGACGTGTTGTCCGGAATGACGAATTCCTCGACCGGCGCACTCTACGAGGCGGGCATGACTCGAAGCTGGCCGCGGCAGGACTTTCCCGCGCTCGCACCGCATGTGCGGGTGCCTGTGCAGTTCAGCATCGCCGAGCACGAACGGGTGTGGCGGTCAGATGCGGACACGATGGCGCAGATCGCAGCGATGTTCACCTCGTCACCGCGATTCGTGACCAATGAGCAGGCCGGCACCGGACACAACATGTCCCTGTCGCACAACGCGGCCTCCTATCATGAGGCGGTCTTGGCATTCGTCGGGGATTGCGTTGCCGCGAAGAGGAATACATCGGAAGCAATGGAGGCGGGTTGATGCGCGTCGGGTTCATCGGGTTGGGCAGTCAGGGTGGCCCCATGGCGCGCCGGATCGTCGAAGGCGGATTCGAGACGACGTTGTGGGCGCGCAGGGCGGCCAGCCTCGAACCGTATGCCGACACCGCGGCGAAGACCGCCGGTTCGCCCGCCGAGTTGGCCGCTGCCAGCGATCTGGTCTGCCTATGCGTGGTCGGTGACGACGACGTGCGCGAAGTACTGTATGGCGACAACGGTGTGCTGGCGGGCCTCGCCTCCGGCAGCGTCATCGCCATTCACAGCACCGTGCACCCCGACACGTGCGCCGAGATCGCCGACAAGGCCGCCGCACAGGGCGTTTCGGTGATCGATGCCCCCGTGAGCGGTGGTGGGCCCGCCGTCGAGGAGGGCAAGCTGCTGGTCATGATCGGCGGTGACGAGGAGGTCGCCGAACGGTGCCGCCCGGTGTTCGCGACGTACGCCGACCCGATCGTTCATCTCGGGCCGCTGGGCAGCGGGCAGGTCACCAAGATCCTGAACAATCTGCTGTTCACCGCCAACCTCGGCAGTGCGCTGAGCACACTCGACCTCGGTGAGTCCCTTGGCATCCCGAGAGTTCGTCTGGCCGAGGTGCTCAACGGCGGGTCGGCCACCAGCAAGGCGCTCGGAAGCATCGCCATCTTCGGCGGGACCGTCGAGGGGCTCGCGCCCATCGCGGGTGCGCTGTTGCAGAAAGACGTGCGCCACGCGGCGTCGATCGCCGCAAGCGCATCGGCGCCTGAAGGGTCTGTGTTCACCGCGGCGGACACCGCTCTGGAATCCATGGAACATCCGCGGTGACTCGCGTCGGATTCGTCGGAGCGGGCCGCATGGGCGCGCCGATGGTCCGGCGCCTTGTCGAATCCGGCCATGATGTCCGCGCGCTGGGCAGGACGGACGGAGGGCGCCAAGCGGTGTCGGCGCTCGGCGCGCAGGCGGTGGCGGGCCTTCATGACATCGCCAGGGACGCCGACGTCCTCATCGTTTGCGTGTTCACCGACGAGCAGGTGGCGCAGGTCTGTGCCCCAGGCGTGTTGGCCGCGATGTCCCCCGGCGCCGCGCTCGTCATCCATACGACGGGAAGTCCCCGCACCGCGCAGACGATCGCCGCCCATTCGCCTGGCATCGACGTTCTCGACGCGCCGGTCAGCGGCGGCCCGCACAACGTCGCCGACGGTGCGATCACGCTGTTCGTCGGGGGTCCCGATGATGCCGTCTCACGTGTTCGGCCGGTCCTCGCCGCCTACGGCGACCCGATCCTGCACGTCGGCCCCCTCGGTGCGGGTCAAGCGGTGAAGCTGACCAACAACGCGCTGTTCGCCGCCCAGATCGGGCTGCTCTCCGAAGCGATCTCGCTGGGCGAGCGTCTCGGCGTGAGCGAGGCGAATCTGTTGGAAGCGGTCACACACGGCAGTGGGTCGAGCAAGGTCGCGGGCTTCGTCGCGGCCGGCGGCTCCCTGGACGCGTTCGTCGAACGGACCGGTGAGTTCATCGGTAAGGACGTGGAGGTGGTGCGCAAGATCGCCGCCGAACTCGGCGAGACCCTCGGCCTTCTCGACGATGCCATCGACGCCGGAAATCAGCCATGAAACAGATGCCATTCCTCTGTCTCAGAAGCTCCCGGTGAGGCATACTATGCGTTACAGAATTGCAGCCTCCCGTAACGGATGCGGCCGCTAGCCCCGCCGCGAAAAGAGGAGACCATGACCAAGCCCAAGTTGAAATTCAGCCCGGTTTCGCAGGACTACTTCGACAACCCGTATGAGATCTACAAGCGGATGCGCGAAGAAGCGCCGATCTACTACGACGAGGAAGAGGATTTCTACGCGCTGACCCGGCATGAAGACGTGGCCGCGGCGCTGAAGGACACCGATGCGTTCTCCTCGTCGCGTGGATGTGACCTCGGTATGGTCCGCTCGGAGGAGGGTCCGCAGAAGTCCATCATCTTCATGGACCCGCCCGAGCACCGCCACATGCGGAGCCTGTTGAACAAGGCGTTCACCCCGCGGGCGATCCAGTCGCAGCGTGAAACCGTCATCGAGGTCGTCGAGCACTATCTATCGAAGTGCGACCCGGACGGTTTCGACGTGGTACAGGATTTCTCGGGCCCGTTCCCCGTCGAGGTGATCACCCGGATGGCCGGTGTCCCCGAAGAGTTCCGCCAGCAGGTGCGGCACTGGATCGACACCAGCCTCGAACGTGAGCCCGGCCAGATCGAGCTGTCCGAGAAGAACATGCAGGCCAATATCGACTCGGGCATCTACTACTACGGTCTGGTGCAGGAACGGCGCGAGAACCCGCAGGACGACATGATCAGCCGGCTCATCGCCGCGGAGATCCCCGGTCCGGACGGCGCGATGCGCAAGCTCGACGACATCGAGATCACCGGCTTCTGCGCACTGCTCGGAGGTGCCGGCGCCGAGACGGTCACCAAGCTGATCGGCAGCGCCGTCGTCGAGTTCGCACGGCACCCCGAGCAATGGCAGCTTCTGCTCGACGACCGCAGCAAGGTTGGCGACGCCGTCGAAGAGCTGCTGCGCTACGTCGGTCCGGTCCAGTACAACGTGCGCTACACCTTGAAGGAAGCGCACCTCCCGAGCGGCACGGTGCCGGCGCACAAGCCCGTGTTCATCATGAAAGCGGCCGCCAACCGTGACCCCCGGGCGTACGACCGCGCCGAAGAATTCGACATCACTCGCGACCGCACCCAATCACCGCACATGGGCCTGGGTTATGGAATCCACAGCTGCCTCGGGGCGGCCCTCGCCCGCCTGGAAAGCGTGATCGCGCTCGAGCACCTGCTCGACTTCATGCCGCGTTACGAGGTCGTCTGGGACGGCCTGCACCGGGTGACGATGCAGAACGTCGCGGGTTACCACAATGTTCCAGTGAGGGTGTTGAAGTGAGCAAGCGAGAAGCGAAGCGGGATCGCGCATGACGCAGAAAATCGAAGTCGACTTCGGACTGTGCGAGAGCAACGGTGTCTGCATGGGTATCGACCCCGAGATCTTTGACTTGGATGACCAGGACTATCTGCACGTGCTGCAGGACGAGGTAACACCTGAAAACGAGGAGCACGTCAAAGAAGCTGTGCGGCAGTGCCCGCGCCAGGCGATCTCCATCAAAGACGAATGACCGCATCGAAGGTCGCGTTCGACCCGTTCTCCGAAGAGTTCTTCAACGGCCCGTGGGAAATCTATCGGCGCCTGCGTGAGGAAGCGCCGGTCTATTACAACGAGGAATACGACTTCTACGCGCTGTCGCGGCATGAGGATGTCGCTGCGGCGTACAAGGACTTCGAAACCTATTCCTCGGCATACGGATTGGACTTGTCGACGGTCCGTTCGAATGAGCCGATGATGGCGAAGATGATCATCATGATGGATCCGCCCGAGCACCGGCAGATGCGGAGCCTCGTCAACAAGGTGTTCACCCCGCGGGCCATCGAGGCGTTGCGGCCCATGGTGACCGAGACCATCGACCGCTACCTCTCACAGGTCGAGTCCGAGCGGTTCGATGTCGTGCGAGACTTCTCCGCGCTGTTCCCGGTCCAGGTGATCACGCAGATGCTCGGGGTGCCAGAGGAACATCGTCGGCAGGTCGGCGAGTGGGTGGACATCACGCTGGCCCGCGAACCCGGTCAGATCGACATGTCCGAAAAAGGCATGCAGGCCGTTGGCGAGTTGATGGGGCTCTACTACAACATCATTCAGCAGCGCAGAGGCGAGCCGCGTGACGACATGTTCAGCAGGTTGATCGCCGCAGAGGTCGAGCGGGAGGACGGCGAGAAGGAGTCGCTCGACGACTTCGAGATCGCCGGTTTCGCGACGCTGTTGGGCGGCGCTGGTGCGGAAACCGTCACCAAACTGGTGGGCAATGCCGCGGTGACATTCGCACGCAACCCGGATCAGTGGCAGAAGCTGCTCGACGACCGCAGCAAGATCGGCGCGGCGGTCGAAGAGCTGCTGCGCTACGAGGCGCCGAACCAGTACAACGTGCGGCGGTCCATGCGGGAGATCGAGTTGCACGGCGTCACGATTCCCGAAGCCAAACCCGTTTTCCTGCTGACCGGTTCGGCGAACCGCGACCCCGAAGCGTTCACCGACGCCGACACCTTCGACATCGACCGCGACCGTACCGAGGCGCAGAATCTCGGCTTCGGTTACGGCGTCCACAGTTGCCTGGGCGCTGCGCTCGCCCGGATGGAGAGCGCGATCGCGCTCGAGCGGCTGCTCGATCGCATGCCGCGCTACGAGGTGCTGTTCGACGAGTGCAAGCGAGTCGCGGCGCAGAACGTCGCGGGGTGGTCCTCGGTACCCGTTCGGGTGCTGAACTAGTCGCAATGCGATTCGTCTTCGTACACGGCGGATTTCACGCCGCATGGTGCTGGGAACGGACGATCGCAGAGCTTGAGGCGCTGGGGCACGTCGGGGTTGCGGTCGACCTGCCGGGCCATGGCGCACGCGTCGACGAGGAGTCGACGCTGGCCAACCGCCGCGACGCGATCGTCGCCGAACTGACGCCGGGTGACGTGCTCGTCGGGCACTCGGGCGGCGGATTCGACGCGACCCTGGCCGCCGATGCCGCGCCGGACCGGATCAGTCACATCGTCTACCTGGCGGCGGCGTTGCCGCGCGAGGGCCGCACCTACCCCGAGGCGATGGCGATGCGCGACTCCGAAGACGGCGAGTTCGAAGCCGATGTCGGAGAGATGTTGGGCTACCTGAAGTTCGACGACGACGGCGCGATGTGGTTCGCCGATTTCGACGGTGCGTGGAAGTACTTCTACCACGACTGCGACGAAGCCACCGCCCGCTGGGCATTCGAGCACCTCGGTCCGGAACGCTTCGGCGACACCACCGTGACGCCGGTATCGGTACCGCAGTTCTGGGCGGCCGGGCTCCCCCGCAGTTTCATCCGCTGCCTGCAGGACCAGTCGATGCCGCAGTGGCTGGCCGACACCGTCACCAGTCGTCTCGGCGTGGAGCAGTTGACGATCGACGCGTCGCACTCGCCGTTCTTGAGCAGGCCGAAGGAGTTGGCGGAGTTACTCGTTCACGCCACCACGACGACCCCGACCGGCCCCTTGGTGCCGGACTGACCTCTTCGCGCGAGCTGGGCCCACGCGTCAGCTGGGGAACGCAAAACTGCCCTTAATTGGCCAAAAAGGGGCATGTTTGCGTCTGTTCGCCGGAGTTATCCACAGCAGCACCTGCGGAGGATTCCCCGGGCGGCCATCACGGTCGATGATCAATCGGTGCCGTTGGATGAGGTATTCGCTGCACACGGAGGCTTGGCGACGACCGAGCAATTGCTCACTGCGATGTCGTATCGCACTCTCGTCAGGCGCATCAGGGACGAAAAAGTCCTTCGAGTTTGGCGTGGCGTCTATGCCCAACGTCCTCCAGACACGATCGACCGGCTAAGGGCCCTCGACCTCATAACCGGGAAGTCGATCGTCGCCTGCATGCACACTGCCGCGGAACTGCATGGCTTCGCAGTGGAGAACGACAGCCGCGTTCACATCCTCGATCCGGAGGTGCGCATGCGCGTCTCGAAGGAGTTGATGGTTCACCAACGAACCGGAGCTCCGCTCACACGTATGCAGAATCGGCTGGCTACCGTGCCCGCGTGGACGGCCGTCGAACTTGCGCGCACTTTGCGGCGCCCACGTGCACTCGCCGTCCTAGACCGCGTGCTCTTTAAACAATGTTGCACGACGGCGGAGCTGAGCGCGGCGATCGATGAACAACGAGGTCGACGGGGGATCGTGCAAATTCGAGAACTGATCGAGTTATGCAGACGGCCGGTCGGAGTCCCCACTCGAGAGCGAAGCCCGACTCGTCTTCATCGACGGCGGACTTCCGATGCCGGAGTTGCAATACGAGATCGTCGACCGGAGCGGAAAGCTCTGGCGCGTCGACTTCGCTTGGCCAGACGCGATGATAGTTGCCGAGTACGAAAGTATGGAATGGCACGCCACCCCGGAGGCCCTGAAGCACGACCGGATGAAGGTCGCCAGACTGCAGGAATGCGGTTGGACGACTGTTCCCATAGTTGTCGACGATGTGCGCCGCCATCCACTGGACCTCGCGGCACGGATCGCCACACACCTCAGCCGCGCAACCGCACGAGCTGGATGAGCAGACGCAAAACTGCCCAAAAGTCAACGAAAATAGGCAGGTATGCGTCTGTTCGCGGAGAAAAGAAGTCAGAGCCCGTGCAGGATGACGCCGTTGCAGTCGGCGGCGGCCTGACGCAGCTTCGCGGCCTCCTGGTAGGCGTCCGAGTAGTACCACTCGCGGGCCGCGTCTTCGGACTCGAACTCCAGAAGCACCGTCTGGGTGCCGTGCCACTGCCCCTCGATCACCTCGGCTTTCGAATCGAAGGACAGCAGCGTCGCGCTGGCCATCGTCTGGCTCGCCAGCTTGCCGTACTCCGCCATCCCGGCCGGATCCTTGACGTCCTCGGTGATGAGGATGTACGCCTTGGGCATTCAATCTCCTTGGTCAGTTGTCGATTTCGACAATGGCTCGTTCCGGACAGTTGGCAATCGCATCTTTGGCCGCACTCTCGAGATCGGCGGGCACCTCGCCGGGGGCCGCGACCGCCCAGCCGTCGTCGGACATCTCGAAGACCTCCGGGCACAGCGTCAAGCACATGCCATGGCCGGCGCAGCGGTCCTCGTCGACGGTAACCCTCATCGGACGTCGAACTCCAGGTGCAGCTGCGTCAGCCCGCGCAGGATGTATGTCGGGATGTATTGGTAATTGCGATTACTCGCCGGCCCATGATGCTTTTCGCTGATGCGGATGTCGGTGGTGCGGTCGAGCAGCCGCTCGAGTCCCACCCTGGTTTCCGCCCGAGCCAGCGGAGCACCGGGGCAGCTGTGGATGCCGCGGCCGAAGGCCAGGTGCTGGCGGGCGTTCTTGCGGTCGGGGTCGAACGTGTCCGGGTCCTCGAAGCGGCGCGGGTCGCGGTTGGCGGCGCCGTTGATCACCATCAGGGTGCAGCCCGCACCGAGTTCTTGATCGCCGACGGTCGTCGGGACCCGCGACAGCCGGAAATCGCCCTTGACCGGACTCTCGATACGAAGGCACTCCTCGATGAAATTCCCGAGCAGGCTGCGGTCCTCGCGCAACCTGCGCTGGATGTCGGGCCGGTCGCCCATCACCTTCAGCGCGGTCGACAACAGCCGCACGGTGGTTTCCTGACCCGCAGAGAACACGTTGGTGGCCACCCGTACGACGTCGGCGACCTCGGGCATCGTGCCGTCCGGGAAGGTCGCCGTGGCGAGGCCCGTCAGCACGTCGTCGCGCGGTTCGGCGCGACGGTCCTCGACGTAGGTGGCGAACACCTCGTAGAGGTACTCCAGCGGCGTCTTGTTCATCGTCTTGTCGGCATTACCCACCGCGCTGCCGTGGGTGCCGCGGGCGAGGCGCTCGAGCAGTTCGTCGCGATCCTCTTCGGGCACCCCCAAGAGGTCGGCGATGACGCGCAGGGTGAACGGTCCCGCGAAACCCTTGATGAATTCACCGTCGCCCGGAGCCAGGAAGTCGTCGAGGATGTCGTCGGCGAGCTGCCACATCGCGTCCTCGTTCTCCTTGAGGCGCTTCGGTGTGATCAGCCGCATCAACAGCGCACGATGATTCGTGTGCGTCGGCGGATCCAGCGTCGGCAGCTGGTCGCTGAACGGGATCTCGTCGCGGTGGTCGATGATCGTCTGCGTCACGTCGTCGCCCTCGAGCGGCACCGGGAATCCTGGGAACGGCCCGGTCACCGAGATGCAGGAGGAGAAGGTCTCCGCGTCGTTGTAGACGTCGACGGCCTCCTGCCAGCCGGTCACCATCGTCACGCCGTAGTGATCTTCGCGGCTGACCGGGCACTTGTTTCGCAGTGCCTCGTAGAACGGGAACGGGTCGTCCGTCAGGCGACTGTCCCGGAAGAAATCGACCGAGGTGAGGTCCTCCGTCATGCGCTACTCCGTTTCACTGATCTCTGAACACGAGAACGTGATTCTCATATTGGGGTATTAGATTTCCATAGTGGTGCCCCGGGCGTCAACGAGGGGGCTGGGCACTCGCCCAGCGCGTTGTGGCCACTACTGGATCGGCTCATGGCCCAGAACCGTGGTCCGCAGCATTTCCCGAGGTGAATCGGGGTCATACGGTGCCGCCCTGTGCAGCACACCGTTGTTGTCCCAGATGACGGTGTCACCGACCGACCACTTGTGGCTGTAGACCAGGTCCGGCTGGGTGGCCCGGTCGAGCAGTTCGGCCAGCAGCGCCTGCCCCTCGTCGAGGTCCATCCCGACGACGTAATCGGCCGATGCGCCGAGCACCAGCGATTTGCGGCCGCTGCGATGCGTCCACACCAGCGGGTGCTCGTGGGTCGGACGCGCCCGCCACTTCGCCACCAACTCCGGCGACGGGTCCGGATTGATCCGGCGCTGGGACGCCTCCAGCGAGTGCACCACCCGCAGCGCGTCGAAGCGCTGCTTCTCGTCGTCGCTGAACGCCTCGTATGCCGCGTAGGAATTCGCGAACTCGGTCTCGCCGCCGCGTTCGGCGACCTGCTTGGCCGACAGCACGGTCGCCTTCTGCGGAGGCTCGTCGCTGGTCGGTGTGCAGCCGTCGATATGCCAGTCGAACGTCGCGCGCAGATAGGCCGCCGAGGCGTTCTTGGACTTGTCGAGCGTCACCGGGTAGATCCCCGCGACGGGGTGGTGCCCGTCCGAGGAGTGGTCGATCTCGCCGAGCCGGCGGCAGAAAGCGACCTGCGCCTGCGGCTCGAGATGTAGTCCGGGAAACACGAGCACGCCGTTGTCTTCGAGCGCTTCGAGGACGGCCGCGCCCAACGCGTCGTCGGCAGCGAGCCGATCGGAATCGACTCCGACGACCTCAGCGCCGACGGACGAGGTGAGCTTGTTGATGGTCAGCACAGTCATGGTCGGTCGGTCCTCTCCGTCATGGCACCGGCGCGCTGACGCGGTGCATGACGGCATCGGCGGAGTCGGCTGGCTTCTGGGTGCCGAAGACCTCGACGGCCATCGAGACCATGATCATCGAGTAGATGAGATGCAACAGATTCAGCACATCGTCCGGCACATCCTCGAGCGGGAACTTGTCGCAGTAGTCGATCGCCTCTTCGAAGCGGGGGGTGAACACGTCATAGAACTCACGGATCTCCGGCATGGGAGTCGCGAGCCGCATGTTCCAGCGCTCAGGCTCTGTTGCCAGACACCACTTTTCGGCGAACGGCTCGAACTCCGCGAACGCGCTCGGTAGCCGGGTCATGACCCCACCCCAACCGGGCTGCGTTCGGCCTTGTACTCATCGACCCACTTGACCGCCTCGTGGTGCAGATGACGGACGAGGATCTCCTGATCCGACAGCGGGAAGTCGTCGACTATCGGCTCGTCCAGGCCGTATTCCAGCGCCGCCTGCGTGCCGCCCAGCATGCCTGCGTCCTGCAGCGCAAACTCCTTGAGCACAACGGACGCGACCTCGTGCTCGATGCGCTCGCGCACCGTGCGCGCCGGATGAAATGCGTTGTAGGCCTCGAACCTGTGCGTGTTGTGCGACGTCGGCCAGTAGCGGTACAGCAGATACCAGCCGTGGTAGATCAGAATCTCGAGGTTCGGGAAGATCTGGAAGTTGGTGATGCCCCAGGGCTCGATCCCTCCCGGGTTCAGGCCGGCCGAGAAGTGAGTGTCCGGGGTTCGCCACGGGCCGACGAGTCCACTGCGCGTTGCCCGTTCGACCGGATACATGAACTCCGGGTCGAGCAGCCACCGTCGGGTGCCCGCCGTCGACACCAACCGGTGCGGACCGTCGATCTGGAAATGTCCGCACTCGAAGGTCGCGTTGGGCTGGCGCACCGCCGACGGCACCTGTTGCGAATGCAGTGACGGCACATGGTAGTACTCCTGAAAGGCATCGGCGAAGATCTTCCAGTTGCTGTTGTTCTGCGCGGCGAACTCGTAACGCTCGGTCATCAAACCGAACGGATAGTCGTCGAGTGCGGTGATCATCGGTCCGAGGAATTCCCGCAGGCTCCAACGCGGTTCGGGATCGAAGTTGATGAAGATGAACCCGTTCCACACGTCGCACTGAACAGGCTTCAATCCGTACTTCTCGCTGTCGAGGTCGAAGAACTCGCCAGGCTGCTGCACGAACGTCAGCTCGCCCTTGAGGTCATAACGCCACCCGTGGTACTTGCAAGTGAACTGGCGGCAGGTGCCTTTGACCTCTTCGTTGGGAAAGTCGTTCCACACCAGCTTGTTTCCGCGGTGCCGGCAGATGTTGTAGAACGCGCGGATCTCCTGGTCCCTACCCCTGACCACGATGACCGACGTTCTCGCGGCGTCGATCTCCTTGGTGAGGTAGCTTCCGACGCGTGGAAGCTCCTCGATCCGTGCGACGTTGAGCCACGCGCGCTTGAAGACCGCCTCGCGTTCCAGTTCGTAGAACTCCGGCGATATGGAGTCGCGAAAGGAGATCGGTCCGGTGCCCAGGTCGGGGTAGTGCTCCGTCCAGCTGCCCTCGGCGGGCTTTGGCCACTTACCCATGTGAACCTCCCTGTCGTCGTTGACCTCTCGGGTGCAGCGCCATCGTCACATCACCGATCCGCCGTTGACGCCGAGCGTCTGTCCGGTGATGAAGCCCGCCTGCTCGGAGCACAGGAAGCCAACTGCCGCCGCGATGTCGTCACCGGTGCCCAGGTGGCCCAGTGGAACACTTGCCGCCATCTGCTCGTTCGACGGCAGGTGTCCGGCGGCCTGTCCCGCGTGCTGCATCGGTGTCTCGATGGCCGAAGGCGGAATGTTGTTCACCGTGATACCCGCGGGCCCGTATTCGCGTGCAAGAGATCTGGTCAACGACAGCAGTGCGCCCTTGGAGGCGGCGTAGTGCGCCATCCCCGGCGAACCGCGCTGGGCGCTCGAGGACGAGATCATCACGATGCGGCCCCAGCTCGCCTCCAGCATGTCGGGGACGGCCACCTGACAACAGTGAAACGTTCCGGTCAGGTTGACGTCGATCAGCCGGTTCCACGTCTCGGGCGTGATGTCGGTGAACGCGCAGAAGTCGACCATGCCCGCGCTGGTCACCAGGATATGAACGGGGCCCAGCTCGGCGCGCACCCGTGCGAACGCCTCCTCGACTGCGCGGCGGTCGCTGACATCGACCGACAGACTGATCGCATCGACGCCCTTCTCCCGCAGTTCGTCGGAAACCCGCTGCGCTGCTGTGCCGTTGAGATCCAGGACGGCGACCTTGTGGCCGCGGGATCCGAGGTCGTGGCAGATCGCCTCGCCCATGCCGGACGCGCCACCGGTCACCACTGCCACACGGTTCATCACTGGTTCCTCCGCCTCACTACTCGTACACCACTCGCACGGTTCTGCTGGTCGGCAGCGACTGACAGGTCAGCACCCAGCCTTCCGCGACTTCGTCGTCCTCGAGCGCGTCGTTGTTCACCATGTGTGCACTGCCCTCGACGATCCGCGCCATGCACGATCCGCAGTTGCCGATCTCGCACGAGTACGGCGGCCGCAGTTCCGCCGAACGAGCGGACTGAAGCAAGGTGTCGCCCTTGCGGTACCGCGTGGTCGTCGTGCGACCCTCGAGTTCGATCGTCACTTCCTCGGTCGGCGCATCGACGCACGACGCACTCTCTGCTGTCATCCCCTGCTAATCCCCGATGTGGTCGTTGAACAATGTGTGGCCGGTGCCCTTCTCCACCACGCGCGCCAGCAGGTCGCGCAGCGTCTCCTGCTCCTCGGCTGACAAGACGCCGAATACGGCTTCGTGGGCCGCGATCGCGTCGCCGACGACCGCGTTGGCGACGTCGCGACCCTGGTCGGTCAGGTAGGCCTTCAAAATCCGCGCATGCTGTGGATCGGGCTTGCGCTCGACCAGCTCCCGCTGTTCCAGCGCCTTCAGCGCGAGTTGCACACCCTGCGGTGTGATCAGCAGCCGGCGTGCGAGTTCGGCGCCCGAAAGACCCGGCTCGTTGGCCAGCTGGCGCATGATGCCGATCTGCGCTGTGCTGACGCCGTGCTGGCTGACAGCGTCGTTCACTGCGGTCAGCGAGAAATACCACGCCTGCTTGAGATGCCACAACAGGTTGTCGACGAGTTCCATACTCGTTTCCCTGGCCATGGCTAGTCACCATCCTGTTTGTAGACGCGGCCATCCTTCATCACGAAGCGGACGTCCAGTGTGGTGGCGATGTCGCGTGACGGGTCGCCGGGGACCGCAACGATGTCGGCGAGGTATCCCGGTGCAAGACGGCCCAATTCATCGTCGGCGTCGATCAGTTCGGCGCTGGTTACGGTCGCCGCGCGGATCGCCTGCATCGGCGTCATCCCGCGGTCCACCAGCGCACGCAGTTCTTTGGCGTTCTGCCCGTGCGGGATCGCCGGGGCGTCGGTTCCGCAGGCGATGCGCACTCCCGCCGCGATCGCCTTGGGCAACATGGCCTGCGCCTGGGGAAACACCACCTCGGCCTTCTTACGAAGCTCGGGCGCGATTCGGTCCACGGCCATCGCCTCGGTGAGATAGGTGGTCGACACCAGGAACGTGCCGGTATCCGCCATCAACTTGATCGTGTCGTCGGTCGCGAGGAAACCGTGTTCGATGCAGTCGATGCCGGCACGGATGCACGCGCGAATCGCGCTGTCCCCCACAGCATGCGCGGCGACACGTACCCCGGCGCGGTGCGCCTCGTCGGCGATCGCGGCGAACTCCTCATCCGAGTACTGCTGGGCACCCGGCGCCGTGCTGTGCGACATCACACCGCCCGACGCCGACACCTTGATCAACTTGGCGCCGTGTCTGACCTGGTAGCGAACGCATGCTCGGACATCGTCGACACCATTCGCGATGCCCTCCGCGACCGACAGCGGCATGATGCCCGGGGCGAGTCGCTGGAAGACGGTCGGGTCGAGGTGTCCGCCGTAGGGCGTGACTGCATGCCCGGCCGGATAGATCCGCGGGCCGACATGCCAGTCCTGGTCGATCGCTCGTTGCAGTGCGACGTCGAGCAGGTAGCCACCGGTCTTGACCATGAGACCGAGATTTCGCACGGTGGTGAAGCCGGCCTCCAATGTCGTGCGCGCGTTCACCGCACCACGCAACGTGCGGTAGGCGGGATCGTCCTGCACGCCGTGCATGGGGTTCGGCAGACCTTCTGGACCGCCGGGACCGCCGATCAGCAGGTTGAGCTCCATGTCCATCAACCCGGGAAGCAACGTCACGTCGCCGAGGTCGATAACCGTCGTGCCGGCGGGCAGCTCGGCCGGATTCACCGCGGAGATGCGGTTGCCGTCGACGACTATCATTGCGGGCGTACGCACCTCGCCCGCATCGACATCGGCCCAGCGATCGGCGCGCAGGACAATCCGATCGCTCACGGCACCGGTTCAGACAGGCAGTCCAGCGTCGCCGCACCGGAGTCCGGCACGCGCGGTTGCTTCCAGCACTCGACCGGAAACGACACCATGATCATCGAGTAGAGAAGGTGCATCAAGTTCAGGACGTCCTCGGGCATGTCATCGAGGGAGAACTTGTCGCAGAACGAGATCGCCTCCTCCGCGCGCGGTGTGATCGCGTCGTAGAACGCCTGCATCTCGGCCATCGAACTGGCCAGCCGCTTTTCGAACCGCTGCGGTTCGGTGGCCAGACACCACTTCGAGAACCGTTCCAGGTCAGCAAATTCCGGGGGCAACATCGCGGTCATGGCGCTCCCACCTCCGCCGTCTTGCGCCGGTAGTCGTCCACCCAAGCGGCAGTCTCCTTGTGTAGATGGCGGATCAGCACTTCCTGATCGCACAGCAGGAACTCGTTGACGGCCCTCGCCTCCACCATCGTCTGGGTGGCCTCCAACGTGTTCGCGTCCTGCAGCCCGTACTCCTTGAACGAGACGGCCGCCAGTTCTTGGGCGATGCGCTCGCGCGGGGTACGCGGCTGTGGGAAGTACAGCGTGCCCTCGAAGATGTGCGTGTTGAACGACGTGGGCCAGTAGTGATAGGTGAGATACCAGCCTTGACCCCAGATCAGGATCACGAAGTTGGGGAACAGCTGGAACGAATCAAGGCCCCAGGGTTCACATTTGGCGGGATTCAGCCCTTCGGGCATCGGCCCGAGATCCGGTTTGTCCCATGGGCCGAAAAGGCCGCTCTGGCAGATGTCCTCCATCGGTTTGCGCATGTCGGGATCCATCTCCCACGCGCGGATGCCTGACGTGCTCACCAACCTGTGGGGTCCGTCGATGCGGTAATGCGGTGCCTCGAAGCCCGCCTCGGCGGCTGCCTTCGAGAACGTCGACGGTGACTGGTTCGCATGCAATATGGGTGCGTGATAGAACTCCTGGAACGCGTCCATGTAGAGCTTCCAGTTGGCCTTCACCTCTGAGCGGTAGTAGAAGCGCGAGGTCATCTCCGCAAAGGGATAGCCCTCCAGACCGGTGATCATCGGCCCGAGGAAATCGCGCAGGCTCTGCTCGGGTTCGGGTGCGAAGTTGACGAAGATGAACCCTTCCCACACGTCGCAATGCACCGGCACCAGGCCGTACCGACTCTTGTCGAGGTCGAAGAACTCCCCCTCCTGCTGCACGAACGTCAGGTGTCCGTCGAGGTCGTAGCGCCACGCGTGGTACTTGCAGGTGAACTGCCGGCACACCCCGCTGGTCTCCTCGAGCGGCATGTCGTTCCACACCAGCTTGTTGCCGCGATGACGGCATATGTTGTGATACGCCTTGACCTCTCCGGACGTGGTCCGCACCACGATGATCGAGGTATTGGCGACCTTCAGCTCCTTGGTGAAGTAACTACCTTTGCGCGGAAGTTGTTCGACGCGGCCGACATTGAGCCACGCCCGTTTGAAAACGGCTTTGCGCTCTACCTCGTAGAACTCAGGGCTGATGGAGTCCTCATAGGACACCGGGTCGGTTCCCAGGTCCGGATAGTGCTCCGTCCAGCTGCCTTCGGGTGGTTTCGGGAATCGCGCCATCGCCTGTTCCTGTCGACATCACTGTGGGGGCTGTCTGCGCTTGACGTTATCGGTTCGACCGAGCAATCGCAAGTAGTTGATATTCAGCAGAACGAGCAGTTCAGGGCAGTTTGATCGCCGACGTGTACATCTCGATGATCGGTCGGTAGAGGTCGACGTCGTCCAGTTCGCTGCCGAGCACGACGGCGTCACTGGTGGCCACGAGCACCTGGGCGAAGGTCAGGGGCGGGATCAGCAAGGTGCCACCCAGTCGTTCCATACCGTCCACGATGAACTTCGCCAGCGCCTCCACAACCTCAGACCTCTTGGCAGCCACCCGTTCCCGTGCTTCGGGATTTCGCAGCAGGTAGAGCGTGAACTCATGACCGAGCGCGGCATGTTCGGCGCCGCGGTCACGGCTCAGCTTGCGCCAGCGCTTGGCGATCTCGTCGAATTCGCGCGCGCCGACCTGCTTGGCCGACGCCATCACCTCGGCGAAGTTGTCGAAATAGCGGCGCCAGTAGCGGTCACTCACGGCAAGAAAGAGATCCTCCTTGGTCGCGAAGTGTTTGTAGATGGCGCCCTTCGTGTAGCCCGCCGCGCGGGCAATGTCGTCGAGACTCGCTGGGGTGAAGCCCTTTTCGGCGAACACTTCCTCGGCGGCGTCCAGGAGCAGCGAACGGGTGCGTTCGAGGCGTCGCTCCCTGGTCCACTCCTCCACCATGGTGAGAGTGTGCCACAGAATCTGAGATCCCCATTGGATACTCAGATACTGAGTGGTATCTTGACGGCTCATGAGCGATCTGTCGAACAAGAAGAAGGCGTCCACCGTCACCGAATCGCTCGGCGCGGCTGGCACGCTCGGCACCGAGGTTGCACCTTCGTCCAACCGGGTCACGATCTGGGCGGCGTTCGGCGGCGCGCTACTGGTCTTTCAGCTGTTCGTGTGGATCCGCTGGATCACCGGCCCCTACTTCGAGCGCGTTCCCGCCGGTCCGACCGATCCGCCGACGTATATGAAGATCTTGTTGACCACCAATGGGATCGTCATGTGCGTCGGTCTACCGGTTGTCATCTGGTGGTTCATCATCCGGCCCTGGGTACGCGAGCGGCGTATCACACTCGACGGCATCCTGTTCGTTTCCTGCGCACTCTTCTTCTTCCAGGACCCTCTGCTCAATTACTTCAACACGTGGTGCACCTACAACACCTGGCTGTGGAATCGGGGCTCCTGGTCGTCGCACATCCCCGGCTGGGTGTCACCCGAATCCCCCGGCCGTCAGGTCGCAGAACCGCTGCTGATCAATGCGACCGGCTACGGGATGGTGGTGGTGTTGGCCATCGTCGGATGCTGGTTCATGCGCAAGATCAAGGCGCGTTGGCCCGGAATCAGCAACGTTCGGTTGATCATGGTCACCTACGCCGCCGCCATCGTCGCCGACTTCATCATGGAAGCCTGTTTCCTTCTGCCATTCGGGCTGTACACGTATCCCGGTGCCATCCGGTCGGTTTCGATCTTCGCGGGCACCTACCATCAATGGCCCATCTACGAGGGATTGATGTGGGGCGGTGTGATGACAGCCCTGAGCTGTCTGCGCTTCTTCACGGACGACAAGGGCCGGACCGTCGTCGAGCGCGGACTCGACCAGATTAAGGGTGGATTCGCGAAACAACAGATCATCCGATGCCTAGCGATCTTTGCCGCCGTCAGCGCCTGCTTCTTCTTCTTCTACAACGTGCCCGCGCAGTGGTTCGGCATGCACGCCGACCCGTGGCCCGAAGACCACCAGAAGCGCTCGTACTTCAACGGCGGCATCTGCGGCGACGGCACCGATGTGCCCTGCCCCGATCCCGCGCTGCCGATACCGACCAAACACTCCGGCTACATCAACGTCGATGGCGAACTCGTCCTGCCCGACGGCGTCGAGCTGCCCAAGGTCGTACCCTTCGAACGAGGCAATTGAGTGTCGGCCAACAGCCACCCGACCATCGTCGAATCTCGCACCGAGGCACCGTTTTACCGTCCGGTCGACGACGAAGTGGAAGTCTTTCGGGCAGCCGCCCGCCGCGGTGTGCCGGTCTTGCTGAAAGGCCCGACCGGATGCGGAAAGACGCGTTTCGTGGAGGCGATGGCGCACGATGTCGGTCGCAAACTGATCACCGTCGCCGGCCACGAGGACATGACCTCAGCAGACCTTGTGGGGCGCTTCCTCCTCAAGGGCGCGGAAACAGTCTGGGTGGACGGACCGCTGACCCGGGCAGTGCGCGAAGGCGCGATCTTCTACCTCGACGAGGTGGTGGAGGCACGCCAGGACACCACCGTCGTCATCCATCCGCTTGCCGACCACCGCCGAGAACTCCCGATCGACCGTCTGGGCACGACATTGCCTGCGGCGCCGGGATTTCAACTCGTCGTCTCGTACAACCCCGGCTATCAGAGCGTTCTCAAGAACCTCAAGGAGTCGACCCGTCAACGGTTCATCGCCATCGAACTTGACTTTCCTCCCGTGGACACCGAGGCGGAAGTCGTTGCCCACGAGGCTCGCATCGACGTCGAAACCGCGCGCACACTGGTGAAGATCGGTCATGCGATCCGTAACCTCGACGGCTCTGGACTGCGCGAGGTGTCATCCACTCGCATGCTGATCCTCGCCGCCGAACTCGTCGGTGAAGGACTGAGCTTGCGGAGCGCGACTCAAGCGGCGATCGTGCAGGTCCTTTCCGACGACCACGATGTCGTCCGCGCTCTGGGCGAACTCGTCGATGCCCTCCTCCCCTGACCGGTTCCGGCTCCTCGCGACGCATCTCGCGGGCACGGCGGTCGAGGTCACCTCGGCGCCCCCTGGCCAGGCGCCCTACACCGACGGCCTCGTCATCTACGTCTCCGCGGACGACGACCCCGGCATCCTGCGTCGACAGATCGTCGTCCAAAGTGCGCTGATCGGCGCGGCAAGCCTGGATCCGCAGATCGTCAAGGCATTGCGCGGCCGACCGTCGGTCGCGTCCCGCTACTTGGCTATCGAAGGGCGGCGCGTGCTGGCCGAACTGGCGCGAACCCTTCCTCTCGCAGCCGAATTCGGTGTCGACAGCAGCGTGGTGAGTTCAGCCGAATCGCTGCAGATCGCCGACGGGAGAGCAGCAGTCGCGCCGGCGCCGGCATGGTTCGGCGTCATCAAGCCGTCGAAACTGTTGGCTTCGCACCGGGAGTCGGGTTCGCGAGCGACGGATCAGGACATGCGCCTGCAATTCGATTCTGTGGCAGTCGACGATGAAGACGGAGACGAAAACCAGCCCGACGACAGCAAGATTCTCAAGTTGTTCGAAGCGCCGACAGGCGCGCGGGCGATCGCGAACTTCTTCTCGAGGATGTTCCGCGGTTCGCGCACGCAGAGCGACCAGACAGCTGGCGCCGAGGCCCAGCTCGGGTCTGCCCGGCGTGTGCACCGGGTCGGCCCCAACGTTCGCCCGCTCCCGACCCGGATACATTTCAGCGACGAGAAGCCCGGAGCGGCGATCGGTATCGGTGGTGCCCTTCATCCGGAGTGGGACCACCACCGCAACCGCTATCGACCCGACTGGTGCCGGGTCATCGACTTTCCGGTGACGACACCCGCCGACGTGTCCGCCGCCGGTGTCGTTCGCGACGACGTGCTGCGGCGGCGGCTGTCCCGTGTCGGTTTGAGCCCCAGAGTCCTGCGCGGCCGACCCGACGGCGACGAGCTCGACATCGAGGCACTCATCGACCTCTTCGTCGATTTGCAGTCCGGCCATTCGCCACCCGAGCACGTCTACAACGAGCACCGCAAGCTGGCCCGAAACCTCGGCGTGCTCGTCCTGCTCGACGCTTCCGGATCGGCCACCGATACAGATTCCGACGGCCTGGCCGTACACGAACACCAGCGGCGGGCCGCGGCGACGCTGGCCGTCACCCTTGAAGAACTCGGCGACCGCGTCGCCGTGTACGCGTTTCGTTCGCATGGCCGCCATGCCGTTCACTTGCCCGCGATCAAGACTTTCGACCAGGGCTTCGGCGCGGTCGCGCGGGCCCGCCTCAATCAGCTTCAGCCGTCGGGGTACACCCGTCTCGGCGCGGGCATCCGAGGCGCGGGCGAGATCCTCAAGTCTGAGGCGGGCACTCCAAATCGACTGCTGGTCGTCCTGTCTGACGGTTTTCCCTACGATCACGGCTACGAAGGCCGGTACGCCGAAGCCGACGCCTCAAAGGCGCTCGAGGAGCTGCGCGCGGACGGCGTTGCCTGCCTGTGCCTTTCGCTTGGTGCGGCGACCGGCCTCGATGCACTTGAACGCGTCTTCGGCTCCGCCAGTCATGCCAGCGCGGCGACCATGACCGACCTGAGCCCGCAGATGGACGAGCTCTTCCTGTCTGCCCTTGCCGAACTCGCCGCGCCGGCTCGCTCAGCGCGCGGGTAGCCCCAGCACGCGCTGGGCGATGATGTTGCGCTGGATCTCCGACGTGCCACCCGAAATGGTGCCCGCGTACGTGGCGACGTAACGCATGAACCAACTTGAGCTGTAAAGGTCTGCGTTGTAGGGGTTGTACGGCGCGGTCACCGCCGGATCGGACAGCCCGTCGGCACCCTGCGCGTCCAGAATGGACCTGGCGGCGTTCTGCTCGGCTTCCGACCCGAACACCTTGAGCACCGAGATACTCGGCACATTGCGCTCGCCGCGGGCGGCCTGCCCCAGCGCGACTGAACCCAGCAACCGCAGGGCCTCGTAGTCCATGGCCATGGTCGCGTAGCGGTCGCAGCTCAGCTCACCATCAGGAACGTAGTCCTCCAGCAGCTGCTGTAAGCGATTCGCGAACGCCGTCCACAGCATCGTGCGCTCGTGACCAAGCGAACCGTTGGCCACGCGCCACCCTTCGTTCAGCGGCCCAACGAGATTCTGCGCGGGGACCCGCGCATCGGTGAAGAACACTTCGTTGAAGTCCAGGCTCTCGCGGTCGTACACCGCGGCGAACGGCCTGCGCTGCACTCCCGGAGTATCGGTGGGGATGAGCAGCGCACTGATTCCCTTGTGCTTGGGCGCATCTGGATCGGTGCGAACGAAGGTGAGGATGACGTCGGCGTCGTGGGCGCCAGAGGTCCAGACCTTCTGCCCGTTGACCACGAAGTGATCACCGTCGCGCACCGCGCGTGTGGTCAGCCCGGCCAGATCCGAGCCCGCGCCCGGTTCGCTCATGCCCAGCGACGCTGTCATCTCGGCGCGCAAAATGGGCACCGCCCACTTCTGCTTCTGCTCCTCGGTGCCGAACGACAACAGCGACGCGGCGATGATGCCGACGCCCTGCGGGTTGAACGCGTGATAAATGCGGCGTCGCGCGAGTTCCTCACGGTGGACGAACTGTTCGAGGATCCCCGCATTGCGACCGCCGAACTCGGGCGCATTGCCCGGAAGCAGCCACCCGTGGTCGAACTGAAGGCGCTGCCACCGCCGCGACCACTCCGGCACATGCGCCGTCGACCGGGACCGCTCGGTCTCGGCCTCGGCCTCCGGCGGCAGATGCTCGTCGAGGAAGCCGATGAACTCCGTCCGAAACGCCTCGACATCGGTATCGAAGGTGAGCTGCACGGGTCAACAGTATCAAGTACTTAACATTTGGGTCGTGGTGCGCTATGACTGAATGGATGCTCGATTCAGAGAAGATCCTCATCACTGGCGCGACCGGCAAGATCGCCTTCCCGGTCGCGCGGGCGTTGGCGCAGCGCAATGAGGTGTTGGGCGCGGCGCGGCTGAGGAATCCGGCCGATCGCGACAAGCTCACGGCCGCGGGCATCACCCCTCTCGCGCTCGATATGAGCATCGGGGACTTCTCGGCCCTTCCCCACGATTTCACGTACGTGTTCCACGCCGCCGTCGATCCCGGCGCCGGCGACTGGGAACAGTGCGTGGACACCAACGCACAGAAGTCCGGGGACCTGCTGTACCACTGCCGTGCCGCTAAAGGGTTCGTCTTCTGCTCCACCGGGTCGGTGTAC